>JBBSLZ010000035.1:0-17271 GCA_038233435.1 Chthoniobacterales bacterium | reverse complement strand
TCTATGATCTACGGCCCGCTTCTGCCCAGATCGCCAATATCTCGACTCGCGGCAAGGTCGAGGTGGGCGACGAGGTCATGATCGGTGGCTTCATCCTCGGCGGCGATCAAGCCACCCGAGTCATCGTCCGCGCGATCGGTCCGTCCCTCGCCAGCCAGGGCGTGAACGGAGCCCTGGCTGATACCACGCTCACTCTCTACAACGGCAATGGCGCTCAAATCGCCGAAAACGACGACTGGCGCTCCGACCAGGAAGCGGAAGTCACGGCCACGGGTGTGCCGCCGCCGGATTCGTTGGAATCCGCCATCGTGCGCACGTTACCCTCCGGCAACTACACCGCCATCGTCCGCGGCAAGGGAGCCGCGACCGGAGCGGCGCTGGTCGAAGTCTACAATCTGGAGACAAATTGAGCCAATTTCCGGGCGCCGGATGGAATGACTAAGGTTACCGAGACACGATCGAATAGCGCCCATTAGGCAGTCAGCTTATACCGGAATCCGCGCCTTCTGAACTTGCTTTTTCCCGCTTAATTCGCAATTATCTGGACGTGACTCGCCCCCGTTTCACTCTCTGGCTTCTAGCTCTCCTCGCGTTTGGTCTAGCTTTGCCCGACCGCGCGACCGCTTTCGCTCTGAATGGCTTTCGTTGGGTCGATGGCACTGATATCACAATGCACCTTCAACTGGTGCGGCCGCAGGTTCCTCTGCAGGACGGGAACCCGAGCTGGGATGCCTCCGCCACCGATGCCTTGACTCTTTGGATGCCCTTTCTCGATCGGGTTCGCTTTGTCGCGAGCGGCGATCCTACCTCGCTTGCCGGCGGCGATGGGGTCAACGCCGTCTTTTTCTCGAACACGATCTACGGCGAAGACTTCGGCCCCAATACCCTCGCGGTCACCACCCGCTTCTCAAATGGCAGCATCTTCGCGGAGACGGACGTCATCTTTAATAACCTGAAGCAATGGAACTCCTACCGCGGCCCGATCCAGGGCGGCGGCCCCAACCCCGTCTTCGACCTGCACCGCGTGGCTCTGCATGAATTTGGTCACGTCCTGGGGCTGGACCATCCGGACGTTCGCGGGCAAACCGTCACCGCGATCATGAATTCGAATATCAACGACCTGGACAGCCTGACGGAGGACGACGCCGACGGCGCGCGTGCGCTCTACGGGTTCCGGATTAGCAGCTCACTCACTCCGCCGGCAGTCTTAAGTGGCGATCCATTCACTTATCAGATCACCGCGGCCCTCAACCCCACCACGTTCGGCGCCAGTGGCCTGCCGGCTGGTCTTACGATTAATTCCTCCACCGGCGTCATCACCGGACAATGCCCGACCAGCGGCACGTTTTTCGTGGATGTCACCGCCACCGGTCCGCAGGGAACGGCGCGCGGCCGGGTGCGCATCGTGATTAATCCGCGCCCGATTACGAGCGCGCTCGCACCGGAAATCTACATTGGCCAAAGCTTCACCTACCAAATCTCGGCTGGAAACAATCCCACCAGCTTCGCGGCCATTAACCTTCCGGAAGGTTTCACGTTGGATCCGAACACGGGCGTTATCTCCGGGACACCGACGGAGGCACGGAGTTACTCCTTCACCGTGATCGCACGCAGTGCCACTTCGGAAGCCGCCGCGACGGTTTACCTGACCGTGGCCAGACCGCGCATCACCAGCGCTGCGCAGGCGCCGCCCGTCGCCGTCGGCGCTCCTCTCTCCTATCAGATCACCGTCAGCCATCCGGCTTCCAGTTTGACCGTCACCAATTTGCCCCCGGGAACCCAGTTGGACCCTGCCACGGGTCTCATCTCCGGAGTGACCACGACCGCGGGTTTCTTTACCGCTTACGTCCAGGCGCAGACGGCTTACGGCGTGGCTTCCGCTTATATCCAGTTCGTTATCAAGGCGCCCGTTATCACCAGCTCCCTGACTCCCGCGGATACGTTAATTGGGGCACCGTTTACCTATCAAATCACCGCCAATCACCAGCCCACTTCCTTCTCAGCGGTCGGCTTGCCCGACGCGTTGCGCCTGAATCCGGACACCGGCTTGATCACCGGGGTCGTCACTCTGACCGGGCGCTATACTTTCCGCGTCATCGCGCACGGTACGCTCGGAGATGCCAGCAACTCCATCGTGTTGCTCGTGCTTCCGCGGCCGGCCCCGTCTAACATTCCCGTCGCTTCCATCCCGACTTTAGCCCAGTCCACCCTCTTGGCCGACCCCGTCCGACCACGCATCTACGCGATCAACTTTGCTGGTTTGCTCGTCCTCGACTCCACCACCTTCGCGGTGCTGCGCGAGTTCCCGAGCAGTTTCGGCTATCGCTCCATGGATATCTCTCCTGATGGCTCCGTCCTTTATCTGGCGCAGAGCATGATGCCCGGCGGCAGCACCACTCCCGTCCGCCGACTCGATCTTGAGACGTTTGAATTCCGAGCCAATCTAGAGACCGGTCGGCTCCTCTCCCAACTCGTGGCCGGAAGCGATAACCGGCTCTACGCCGCCGACGCCTTTCAGCCGAATCTCATCTTCCAGATCGAGCAGGACTCCGGCAACACGCTCACCTTCTTCGATGGCAAGCAGATCGCGCGCAGCCGTGATCACCGCACGCTTTTCGTCCTGGAAGGCAGCCGCGTCTTGCAGAAATACGATCTGGTTCCCGCAGCCGCTCCCGTCCTGCTCCAATCAATCGAAGCCGCCGGCTCCCAAAGCTTTTGCAGAAGTCTCACCGTCAGCCCGGCCGACGACACCGTTGCGGTGGTCACTCAGACGCCGGGCACCACCCTGCCCGATCCGGTTCTGCTGCGTTCCGCCAGCGACCTGACGGCGGTGCAGAGCACATTGCCCGTCACCGCTGCTATCACCGAAGTGGCCTTCAGCGCCAACGGAGCGTTGGCCATTCTATGGAGCGACTATACCCGGCGGATCGAGGTCATCGAACTCTCCTCGCTCCGCCTCCGACAACGGATTGTCCAGCCTTCCGATACGCCGCTGATTGGCTATGGATCGCCAAAGCTCGCGCTCAACGCCGACGCCTCTCACATCTTCATCAGCACCTATCGGGGCAGCAGTAATGCGGTGGACGTCTATCCCATCCAGCGGCCGCCCGAGCCTCCGCCGCACAGCCTTTTAAATGTCTCCACCCGCCTCCGCGCCCAGGCGGGCGATGATTTTCTCATCGGCGGTTTCATCGTCACCGGCACCGAGCCGAAGAAAATTCTGGCCCGCGCCATTGGTCCCTCTCTCTCCATCCCGGGCGCGCTCTCCGATCCGGTGATTGAGATCTACGATGCCAATCGCAATCTCGTCGCGCAGAATAACAACTGGAACGAGCGCCGCGACGAGATCTTCGCCACCGGGGCCGTGCCCGCCAGCGACAGAGAATCGGCTGTGGTCACGACCCTGCCGCCCGGAGCTTACACGGCCGTCTTGAGCGGGCGTGATGGCGGCACTGGGATCGCGCTGGTCGAGTTATTTGATTTGGCACCCGGCACTTCGAGAATCGCCAATATCTCCACCCGCGGCAAAGTGGAGACGGGCGATAACGTGATGATCGGCGGCTTCATCATCGGAGGGGACGAGCCCACCCGCGTCATTCTTCGCGCGATTGGTCCGTCGCTCGGCGGGCAGGGCGTAGCCGGCGCATTGGCCGATACCACCCTGTCGCTCCACGATTCCAACGGCGCGCAAATTGCCGCTAACGATGATTGGCAATCCGACCAGGCCGAGGAGATCATCGCCACCACCGTACCACCGACCGATCCCCACGAATCCGCCCTCGTTCGCACCCTGCCTCCCGGCAGCTACACCGCTATCGTCCGCGGGAAAAACGATACCACCGGGGTGGCCCTGGTGGAGGTCTACAATCTCCAGACGAACTAGCTGCCCTCGGCTAAGCTGCCCTCATGAAGGCAACATGGAACAGCGCCACTTTGGCCGAGAGCGATCAAACCGTGGTAGTGGAAGGAAATGATTACTTCCCCGCGAACTCGTTAAACCAGAACCACTTCGCGCCCAGCGAAACCCGCAGCCACTGCCCGTGGAAAGGCGAGGCGCATTACTACCACGTCCAGGTGGACGGCGAGACCAATCGCGACGCGGCCTGGTTTTATCCTTCGCCCAAAGAAGCCGCCGCAGAGATCAAAGACCATGTCGCTTTCTGGAAAGGCGTCGTCGTTTCCACGGATTAGCGCTCCATCTTCGCGGCATGAATCCCACCACCCAGCTCGCTCTCGATCTGATGAAGGCAGTCATCGATTGTCGCCATGACAAACCGACCCGCGATCAGCTTTCGAAAGCAGCCAGGTATTCGATGCTGCACACCGACGTGCTCATTCTCACCCACCACCTCGCTCGGATTTGCGATGGCCCCATCATCGAAATCGGTTCTTTCGTGGGCGGTTCCACCATCGCGGCGGCGCTCGGCATTCGCGATTCAGGAACGCCCAAGTCTTTCATCAGCATCGAACCGGGCGGCCGGCTGAAAGGTCACAAACTCGCCACGCGCAACATCTTCAAGACCCTGCAAAAAAATCTCGCACGCTTCGACCTGCTCGAAATGGTCACCTTGATCAATGCCACCGCGGAGGACGAGGCCACGCTTGCCCGAGTGCGAGAAATAATGGCGCCGGACACGGTCGGCTTCTTTCTCTTCGACGCACATTCCAACGTGGCGCACGATCTCGACTTATACGGCGACCGGCTTAGGGATGGCTGCTGGGTGATCATCGACGACTACTTTGGCCCGACCGAAAAAGCGGGTCCCACCCAATCGCAAGTGGACGACCTCGTGGCCCAAGGTCGCCTCCTCCCGCTCGGCTTCTACGGCTGGGGCACTTGGATCGGCCAATGGCGAAAGCTGCTTTAAAGCAGCGCTCTCCCCCAGCACCAAGGGTGCGATCTCATGTCAGCCGAAGGCAAGTAACTGTTTAGCGGCGCAGCCGGTCCAACTGGGGAGCGCGGGCGCCCGCGCTCCCCGAGTCTTGTCGAAGACGCTAAACCCCCGGCGCGCGGCCTACTCCTTCGCGATCTTACCGCCCCAGGACAAAATCTTCGCCTTCGTCCCGGCCGCTTCCGCTTCCGGAATCTGACCGTTCCGATTGTAAAAAAGCGAAAGACTGGTCCACCCTATCTGGTCGTTAGGCCGCAGCTCCGTGGCCAGTTTCCCCGCCTCGATCGCCTCCGGAAAACGTCCCACCTTCATCAACGCCATCCCGAGCGCGTGCCAGCCATCGAAAAACGCCGCGTCCAGCTCCACACAACGCCGATACTTCTCGATCGCGCTCTCCAGCTCGCCGATCGCTAGATCGCCGTTCGCGTCGTCGAAGATATCGTCCAGGGTTTCCATCCACGGGATGGTCTCGCGCGAATTTTTACCCGGCGCTCGGCTCGGCCGGTTCGGCCACAGTAGGCTGAATGCCCGCAGCGCGCCGGCGCTCCCGCAGCCACTCGTAGAAGGCGATCTCCCGCTGGCCCTGCGTCATCCGCGCGATGAACGTCGGTTTCGTTTTCTCGAAGGTGGCCGGATCGGGCGGCTCCCGTTTCTCCAGCACGGCCACCACCCCGCCCGCGGGCGTGGGCAGAAAATCAGTCACCTCCCCGGCATTCAACTCCGCCACCGCGCCTTTGATCGCCTGCAAATCGGGAGCGTCTGGAGCGGGCGGCTTGCCGGGCTCGGCCTTGGGCGGATCAGCCAGCGCAAAGGCTGGGACCTTCTCCGCGGGCAAGCCCGTCTGCGCCAGCGCGGCGTCTAACGCTGTGCCCGACTGGAGCGCCGCGCGCAGTGTCTGCACCGCCGCCGCCCCCTTCGCCGCCAACATTTCGTTGACCCGCTCTTTCTTGATCTTTTCCACGATCATCGCCCGGGCCTCATCCAGCGTCAGCGGCTTCGGTTTCTCGATCTCCAGCAGGTGCACCACATGGAACCCGTCCCCCACCTGCACCGGATCGCTGTTCGGCTCTTCCGGTTTCAACTGGAACGCCGTCTGTCCCAACTGCGCTTTCCCTTCGAAAGCCGCGGGCGGTTTTATCTGGGTAAAGAATTCGCTCGTCGTGATCGGCAGCCGAGACTTCGCCGCCACTGCCTCGAACTGCGCGTCCTTTTCGAGGAGCGCCTGATTAAAATCATTGGCCCCATCGGCCAGTTTCTGGAGCACTTCCACCCGCTCCTTGCCGGCCAGTTTTTTCTGCTCCTCATTTAATCCAAAGGAAACAAAAGCCACCCTCCGCTTCTCATCGCTCACCAATTCGGCCTTGTGCGCCTCATAGTACTTGGCCACGTCGTCCTCGCTCACCTGCACCCCCTTCGCGATCTCATCGGAATTCACGCGCACCACCGCCACGCTCAGCTTTCCGTAGGCGCGCTCGTAGTTCAGCTTCACCTCCGCCTCCGGCACCGTCGCGCCCGTGCCCACCAGCTTTTTCAGCTTCTCGAGAATCAGTTGATCGGAAGCCAACTCCTCGATCTGCGCCTCGCTGAACCCCATCGAGGGCAGCACGTTTTGCGTGAACTGCTTGTATTTTTCAAAATCAAAACCGTTCGCTCCGCGGAACGCCATCAGGTTCTGGACCACCCCGGCCACCTCATCCGTGCTCGGCGCCAGCCCGAGCCGCTCCGCTTCGTCATGCAGGATCAAATGGTTCCAAGTAAAATCGGTGTACATCGCATCCTCCGATTGCGCTCCCGCCACCATGTCCTGGAGGAAGGTGAACATCCCCAAATCCCGCGCCAGACTGAGCAGCCGCGCGCTGCGTTGCACTTCCACCTGCGCGACCTTCCGGCCGTAAAATTGGCCAAAGTCGTTCTCGCGGATCGCACCCACATTGGAATTGCTGAAATAAAAGACAAACGGGATGCAGAGAAGGGCGATGACAATCCAGAGGCCTTTTTGGTTTTTGCGAAGGATGTTGATCATAGGGAAGCGCGCGGCCCGATCCAGCCGCAGATGCGGAAGTTACGCACCCAGCGCCGAACAAGCCAACGTCTTTTTCCGGCGCTGAATGCCCCTGCGACCTCGTCCGCGGAAGCTCCGGGGAGCGCACGGCTCCAGCCGTGCTGGTTTCGGCATTCTGCCGAAACAGGCTTCCACACCGTGCTGGTCACCGGTGGCGTCGTCTCAGAGAAAGTTCGTTCTCGCAGAATGCGAAAACCGGCCCGGCTGGAGCCGTGTGCTCCCCGGCCTCCGTCGCGGACGCTCTCCCCTAGTCGCCGAAAGAAATCTCCACGTCGCGCGCCGTCTGCACCATTTCGCCCTCAGGCGGCACCAGCCTCAGCTTGTTCACCGCGTCGGCGATCGGCACATGGCGCACCTGATAATTTTGGTAGCTCACCATCGTCCCGAACTGCTTCGCCGCCGCCAGCCGCACCGCTTTCACGCCGAAACGCGTCCCCAGAATTCGGTCCAACGTCGTCGGCGCTCCGCCTCGCTGCAGATGGCCCAGCACGGTGCAACGCGTCTCTCTCCCCGTCCGCGCCGCGATCTCCGCCGCCACCACTCCGCCGATCCCGCCGAAGCGATCCTCGCCGTCACCCACCATCCGTTTGACCGCCTGCCCGTGAGCTGGGCACGCTCCTTCCGCGACCACGATCAAGGAATAAACGCTTCCCTTCCCCTCCCGCGCTTTCAGCGCAGCCACGATTTTGTCGTAATCGAACGGAATCTCGGGAATCAAGATGATGTGCGCCCCGCCCGCGATCCCGCCATGGAGGGCAATCCAGCCTGCGTGCCGCCCCATCACTTCGAGAATCATGACCCGCTTGTGGCTCGTCGCCGTGGTATGCAAGCGATCGAGCGCATCGGTCACAGAAGCAACCGCCGAATCGAAGCCGAAGGTCATCGCCGTCGCGGCCAGATCATTATCAATCGTCTTCGGCACCCCGATGCAATTGATCCCGGACTCCTGGAGTTGCAGCGCCGTGCCCATGGAGCCGTCGCCTCCCACGATGATCAATCCTTCCACCCGCTCGCGGTCCAGGACGGTGCGGGCATCAGCGATCACTTCCGAAGCGATGACCGCCTTCTCGCCCGCGCCTACTTTGGCCACGAAATGGCCGCGATTCGTGGTCCCGATCAGGGTACCGCCGCGCGGCATGATGCCGCTCGTGCTGCGCCGGTCCAGCAAGACGAAATCGCCCGGCGGCAGCAATCCCTCGAAGCCATCCAGAAAACCAAGCACCTCAAAGCCGAGGTTGCCGCCTGCCAGGGCCACGCCGCGCAGGACTGCGTTTAAGCCCGGGCAATCTCCGCCGCTGGTCAGGACGCCCAGCCGGGGCTTCAACGCTTCGCCCACGATGCGGCTCAGAGAGCTTTCTTCTGATCAAGCGGCCGGCCGGCAGCCGCCCATTGATCGTAAAGTTGCCAACCTTGCTCCAGCAAAGCGCGCCCTTCTCCGAAACGATCCGTGCTGCCCAGAAGAACGATAATAAGATGCCGCGGGATAACGGTGGCGCTAGTCGGTCCGCGCTTGATCACCTCCGCCTCGCGCTGCGCCGAGAGGATCAGGCAATCCCCCGCCAGCGCGGTCCGTCCCGTCTTGACCCCGTCCACACCGTCCACGCCGAGCAACTCGTTCGTGTTCCGAAGCACATACTGCTTCTGCTTCCCACCGCTGTTGAACGAAATCTGGCGCTCTTTCTGCGAAACATAAAAACGGAAGCCCGCCTTGTTCATGGCGTAACGAGTCAGGCGCGCCATATCCATCGCGGTCGAGTACGGGACCGGTTTCACATTCGTGTCGCTGCCGCTCGGCGTCACAAAGCGCGTCCGCTCCATCCCCAACGTCTGCGCCAGCGCATTCATTTGCCCGACGAAGATGGCGACCGGCGCCGCCTCCCCACCGGAAGGCACCAGCGAACGCAAAGCCTGCCCGACATGGCTGGCCAGCGTGTAAGCCGCAATGTTATCCGATTGCACCAAGGCCGCGTAGAGCAAATCCCGCAGCGTCAGCGTATCGCCCGGTTGGAAGCCAATGTTGTTCTCGCCGCCGCCCGAAAAAGCCTCCGCCGGGATGGTCGCCATCTGGGCCAGATCCCCGTGATTTCGCTCCACCCAATCCAGCACCACCATCGCCGCCGCGATCTTCGTCAGACTCGCCACCTGCCGTTTTTGCCTCGGCTCCCGCTCCTGTAATATGTGGCCGCTCTTCCCGTCCACGATGATGAACGCCCGCGCCGCGTGAGCCGAAGTCCCCGCTCCCAAAGCGAGGCCGATCAGCAGAAGAAAAGTGTATAAACGAGTAGTCACGATGGTGAAGTTTCCCAACGCCCCACCTTAAGCGCGGTCCCTTTCTTGGCAACCCCCGCAGAGCGGCCGCCACCCGCGCTGACTCTCCGCCCGGAAGGTTCTTAGACCCGACCCCGCCGTGGCCTCAGCCAGCCTTCCCTTTTAGCGCAACGCCACGCTCGAACGCGTCCCGAAGCGATGCACATTCGGCGAGAGCGCCAGATAGATGCGTTCCGCAGCATTCTCCAGATCGAACGGCGTCGCCTTGCCCAATCCGCTGGCGCGGATCGTGCCCGCCGGCCCTTGCAACCGGCTCCCGCCCGCCACGTCAAACTCGTAGATCACCACGCCCTTCTCCACATCCGTGATCCGCACATGCATGGAAAGGAACGAGCGCCCCGCCCCGAAATGACCGGCAAAGTAGCGGCCCACCGGGCTGCCGCCATCCACCATTTGGAACTCGCCTTCCACCAGCCAGCCCACCTGCGGCGTCTCGTCGTCCTTCAAAATCCGGGCCGGCGCCATCTTCTCGAGCGACTCTTTTAGCGAACCCGCAAATGAGATCGGAACGAGCGCTTTCCGCAAAGGCATCTCCCCCACGGAAGCCGCCTGGTCGCCCGTAAAGGTGGCGTTATCGATACAGAACGGGCGAATATAGATCGCCGTCGGATTGTAAGCGCCTACTCCGCAGGTCGTCATCCGCACCCCCACCGAGCCGTAATCCTTGGGATCGATCGCTCCCGTGGAGACCCCGCCGGCCGTCGCCACGTCGGTTTTGGTGACATACATGTCTGCGCAGGAGCAGAGCAGCAGACTGCTGGAAAGGAGAGCGAGATACGATTTCATAGTCAGTTTAAAGGAGGATTGCGCACCGGCTCGCCCACGACGGGCCAGACGGAATAGTTACCGGCTTCTAATGCAACTCCCGTGCCGCGCTCGCAGGAAATTTCCCCAGCTCACCCTCCATCTCCAGCCGCCTTCCGCGCAACGTAAACCGTACTAGCCGAATCCGCCTCCAGCAGCGGGTTTGCAAAAGTAACCTCATGCGCCCGCACCGTCGCGAAGACCGTGTCTACCACCGCCATGAATTCCTCCTCCGGCGGCTCATCCGACCACATCGCAAAAACCCCGTCCGGACGCAGATGCGCCGCCAGCGCCGTCAATCCTGCCGTCGTATAAAAAGCCGCATTTCGCTCATGCAAGAGATCCCGCGGCGAATGATCGATATCGAGCAGGATGGCGTGGAAAAGCCGCCCGGCCGCCCTCGCATCGAACCCATCCGCCGAAGTCGCCAGCGTAAAAAAATCACCCGCGCGCAGCCGACAACGCGGCTCGCCCGCCAACCGCGCCCCCAGCGGCACCAAGCCCCGCTGATGCCAATCGATCACCGGCTGCAGCGCATCCACCACCAGCAGCGAACTTACCTCCGCATGCTCCAGCGCCGCCGCCGCCGTGTAGCCAAGCCCCAGTCCGCCCACCACCACTTCCCACCCGGTCCCCTCCAACTCCCCCAGCCCCAGGTGCGCCAGCGCCTCCTCCACTTCGTGGAACAGGCTCGACATCAAAAACGCCTCCCCCAGCTTCACCTCGAAGACCTCGATCCCGCCTAACGAATGCATAACTCGCCGCCGCAGAAATAAATCCCCCAGCGCGGTCTGCTGAAAATCAAGCTCCTCGAAATTACGACTCACCTCGGACTGTCGCACGCATCCTCCCGCGCGGCAGTCCGCAAAATGCCCGAGACGCCTCAGCGCGGCGGCAGCCCGATCAGTCCGGAGCGATACTTCTCCGTCGCGGTCCAGCGCGGCCCGCCGCCACTGGCCAGCGGATTAAACGGACTCGTCTCCAGGTTATTGATCGAGGAGAGCGGTCGCGTCGAATGCGCTTCGATCACCGTCCCTTCAAACCCCGGAAACACATGGTAACCCGTATGCGCCACCCCAATGAAGAAGGGCGCGCTTGTAAACGCCGCCGGCAGCTGCGTGCCGAAGCCGACTAGAAGCGATTTATCATCCACCTTGTTAAAGTAGTAAGTCCCCCGGTTCATGACCGTGCCGTACCGATAGGCGTGCCAGCCCTTGCTCCGCCAATTCCGCTCCTCCGCGTCCCACCGCTCGTTATCCCGCGGCGCCGGATTCCAGAAACAAATCCGCCAGCCCAGCTTTTGGAGCGCATCCAGCACCGCGCTGCCATCCAGCTCGTTCGCCCGCGCATACTGGTAGATCTTGTCGTAAGCCCGCACCAAAGCCGGATCGCCCGGCGCCCGAAAGCCGGCCTCCAGCGCCTTCAACGAGAGCCCGATGCAACTGCTCGGCACCAGTTCATCCACCAGCGACACCGGCGCACCCGCCTGCCGCAAGCCGGCAATCCGCTTCGCCCGCGTATCGAGTAACGTGCTCCGGTCCCCGTAATATTTTGAAACGCCGTAACGCCGATAAAAGGCCAGATGATCGCGGTAGATCGCTTCCAGATACCGCCGCGCCTCGCGCGTGATCGTGCCGATATGCCGCAGGTGCGCCGCTTTCTCTTCCGCGGTAAAATCCACCGAGCCGCGAAACCCCGCCGCTTCGGCTGCCACTGGGAGCGACACCGCCAGCAGGACCGCGTAGAACAGGAAATGCGAGCTCATTGTAAAGCGCCTCTCATTCGTAACAATCGCGGCCGCTCGCCTTCCGAGTCCGCAGCTCGCCCAACATATCGCGTTCAGAAATATTCGAGGCCCAATGCGGCCGCAGTTGATAGTGCGGCTCATCCTTGATTGTCTTCCAATCCCCGCCCCAATCCAGTCCCAGCTCCCTCCCCAACGCACCCACCGCCTTATAGCTCGACGACTCCGGGAGGTAGCACCCGCCGCGGAAAACGCCCACATCGAAGGCAATCCCGAAATTGTGATTCGAGTAACCCCCCCGCGCGTTCGTTACCTTCCGTCCCGGCTTGCCCCGGCCCTGCTCAAAAAGCGCGTCCTGCTCCGCATACGTCCGCAGTCCGCTGATCACCCTGATCGTGATTCCCATCCCCGCCGCTTTCAAGACCAGCGCGCGCGCGTAGCAACAAACCTGGGGCTGCAACGTCGCGATCGCTTTTTCGCTCCGCGCGTCCACCGTCCCCGCCGCCGCCGAGGGGAGTCGGGTCGTCGTCACCGGCGCCCCCTCCTCGTCCGGTTCCTTTCCTTTCAACCGCAGATAAATCGCTCTCCAGGTCTGCGGCCCCGCGTTTCCATCCACTCCGATGCCCAACTCCTTCTGCACTGCGCAGATGATTGCTCTTATATCCATGGTTGTCTCAAGGTCGCCGCGCCACCTTGGCGGAAGCACAACGCTCTCTTTTCCTTTCCGTTGGTTATTTTTCTCTTCTTTTTTAAAACCTCACCCGTCTCCGTTCACTCTCCGTCCCGAAGTCATAGCAATGGGATTCCGATCGATCGACGCATTGATCGCCCCGCGTAAAACGCCGATCGCCGCGTTGACCGCATCCTGCGCCGCGATCTTCGCATCCGCCTTCACCGCCAGGACCACCCCCTCCGCCGCCAGTTTCAAATTCGCAAAAGCCAGTTCCGTCCGGCGCTTCGCCCGCTGCTCCAGCTTCGCGCGTTCCTCTGCATCACGCTCTTGCTTCGCCTCCAGCATGTCCGCCAGGAAATCCTCCTCCAGCCCCACCGCCGTCTGGCTCAGCCGCTTGAACTCCACCTCCGCAAAACCGCGCACCGCCTCCCAATGTCCCCGCGCCGCGCCCGCCGCCGCGCTCAGCATCGCCTTTAACGTCTCTTGAGCATTCATGATCCGGCTCCGAGCGCGCTCACCCCCGCGCTCCGTTTCTTGGAAAGTTGATGGTGTAACAGCGAGCGCAAAAGCGAACGCACCGGCTCCGCCTCCCGATCCCGAAAAGAGCCGATCTCCAGATGACTCGTGCGCAAATTCTTAAACGACTCCCGCAGTTTCGCGATCAGTTGCAGCTCCGTCTCGTTCTTCTCATAAAGCCCCGCGCGTAGCTCCATCGCCCGCAGCGACCCCTCCGCATCCCGATAAAACTGCGCGCTCTCTCCATAAGACCGGCTCCCCTGCACCACATCGGCGATAAAAATCTCCGTCTCCTTCGCCAGACTCTGCACCGCCGCATCCGTCACCGGGTCATACTTCCCGACGAACATCACCGCACAACTCGCCAGCAAGAACGGGAGAAAGAGAAGCCCGCGCGGAAAAGAGCGAAGATTAATCCGAGCCATAAGTTGCAGTGCCGCAGCGGCTACCTGACCGAGAATGAGCAACCCCTCGCATCATGACAAGCGCAAAAGCCCGCGCGCGCGCCGCCCCAGTTGGAGCCGGCCCGCCCCCGGGCCGAAGTCAAAAAACCGATCCAAGCTTGGCACCCGCCCTCCATCCGCTATCAATGGCCGCACATGCGTCGCCTCCGCCTTCTCCATCTCTACCTCGGTTGCCTCTTCGCCCCTGCCCTCCTCTTTTTCGCCGTCAGCGGCGGCTGGCAAATCTACCGCCTCCAGGACACCGCCAAAGACGGCAGCTACACCGCTCCCGCTCCGCTAAAATTCCTCTCCGCCATCCACACCAACCAGCACCTCCCCGGCGGCAAAGCCAGCCAGCGCACCCCCCTCCACGCCTTCGCTCTCCTCTCCGCCCTCGGCCTCATCACCACCACCGTCCTCGGCCTGGTCATGGCTTTCCGTTTTTCCGCCAGCCTCGTCGTGCCGCTCCTCTGTCTCGTCGCCGGAATCATTCTCCCCGTCGGCCTTCTCTTTATCTATCGTTAGGCAAAAATATTCGCTGTGCCTGCTTCCCTTCCTAGCTGGGTCACCTACCTCGGCCGGCTCGGCCAGGCGGCCAAAGGTCTCGTCTATCTCTGCGTTGGCCTGCTCGCCGCCGAAGTCGCCTGGGCCGGTCACGGCGACGCCGGCGGATCACGCGCCGCCATTCGGACCCTCGCCGATCAGCCCTTCGGCCGCGTTCTCCTTTTAGTCCTCATCAGCGGCCTCGCCTCCTACGTCCTCTGGCGTCTCCTCGCCGCCGTCTTCGATCTGGAAGACCGCGGCCACGATCTGAAAGGCCTCGCCGCACGCGCGCGTTCCCTCATCATCGGGTTCATCTACGGCGGCATCACCTTCGGCGCGATCAAGACGCTGCTTGGCAACGCGGCCCGCGGCGATGGCAACAGCTCGGCGCAAGATTGGACCGCGCGTGCCCTCGCCCAACCCTTCGGCGCCACCCTCGTCGTCCTCATCGGCGTCGCTGTCATCGCCGCCGGATTCTACAAAGGCTGGCGCGCCTTCACCGGCAAACTCGAAAAGAAACTCGACCTCGACCGCGTCAGCACCCGCGCGCGGAAATGGATCCTGCGCGTCTGCAACTTCGGCCTCACTGCGCGCGGCCTCGTCTTCATCGTAGTCGGCCTCTTTCTCATCCAGGCCGGCCTCGCCTCCGATCCCAAAAAAGCGCGCGGCCTCAGCGGCGCCCTCGACGCTGTCCAGGCCCAACCCTACGGCCGCTGGCTCTTCGCCCTCATCGCCGCCGGCCTCGCCGCCTACGGCATCTACAGCGGCGTCCGCGCCCGCTACGGCAAGTGGGAAGGCCGCCGCCCCTGATCCCACGCCCCGACCCGCCGCGCTACGATCCCCTCGCTCTTCTTCCTCCTACTCCTAATCATAATCCTACTCCTAATCCCCTCCGGAGGATCACGAGCAGGATTAGGAGTAGGAGTAAGATTATGAGTAGGAGGGGGGAACTGTGACGCGCCTAACAATAGCAATGTCGCCGAAGACATAATCCCCTCGTCCTCAATTCCTAATTTTTCCCCGCCCTCGTGTGTCTCACTCCCGAGCATCAAACCAGGAAAGATTCACCATGGCCTCAGTCCAACTTTTAAAATCCCGCCCCGGATCACGTCTCGGCCTCGCCCTGCTCGTCTCCGCCCTCCTGCACGGCGCGGCGGTCACCTTCGCCAGTCTCCACCAAACGGACTCCGCGTCCGATCTCACCGCTCCGGGAAGCGATTTCCCCATCGTCACCATCGAACCCGAACAACCTCCCGTCCCACTCACCCCACCGTTTGAGATTCCCGAGCCCTTACCGCCACCGCCGCTCCCCGATGATCCACCTCACTTCGCGGATCCTCTCCCGGCCCAAACTCCGCACCTGCCCGTCACCCTCCCCGCGCCGCCGATCCCAAGAATGCCATCACCCGCCCGCCGCGCCTCCTCCACCGCGCGCGCATTCGCCCTGCACGCTCCGCTGCCCGCCTACCCCTACGAAGCCCGCCGCGCCCGGATCACAGGCGCAGGCGTCGCCATACTTTCCGTGGATCCCACCAGCGGCCGAGTGCTCTCCGTCACCATGGCGACGAGCACTGGCAGCATCGTCCTCGATCGCGCCGCCCTCGCCGGCTTACGTCAATGGCGCTTCCGTCCCGGCACGCCCGCGCAGGTCCGGTGTCCGATCACCTACACGCTCACGGGCGCGGCGCTCTGAGGACCGCGGGCTTCTATTTTTCCGCCCTGCACGATCAGTTTCCGAACGGCAACCATCAAGATCACTTCTCCGAGCCTTCGCGAAAAGGCGGGTAGCATCTGCCACCGAAACTGCAATGGCCGCGAACTCTCAGGCGACGGCAGCGTAGAGATACTTCTGGAAGCCGGAAAACACGCTGTTGATTACCTCAGGTTGCCCGAGGTCGATCACGGCATCCGCGATGGCGTTGTTATATTTCAGTCTCAGGAGCGGAGACAGCTTCTCGGAGGCGAGTTCATCCACGCCGACACTCACGTATTGGGAAAGGACAAATTCCAGGAAGACCGCTTGTTTCGGCGTGAATTGCGCGGTGATCGCGAGCTTCGCTCTGGCGGCGCGTTCTTCCCGAGTCTGCGTCGGGAGGAGATAGGCGACGTAGGCGAGCACGTCGTAGAGGTCGCTCTTTTCCGCGTCGATTAGACGCTGGAGTTCGGAGAGCGCGTCGCGGCCGAACCCCTTCTCCGCTAGGCCATCGAGCAGCGATTTCCGAGTCGCCGGGTCGCTCCAGAGCGCACGTAGCTCGTCCTCGCTTTTGAAGAAGTCGGGCAACTTCCCGTAGAGATTTTTCAGGAATTGCTCCGACGACATTGGCGTTCCATCCGGACTCCAGAAGCTCGTCGACATCATGTGCTGAATGAGCCGCTCCTTCCCGTCGGCCAATTTCACTTTCACCTTCTGCTTGCGGTTGCAGGTGCAGCGGATCTTTCCGCAGACCGGGCATGGCTTTGCCTCGCAGACGCACGGCTGCTCGCCGCATACCGGACAGTTACCCGGTGGTTGCGTCACACAGACGCAGGGTCGCTTCCCGCACCTCGGGCACGGCTCCTCTTCAATCGGTGGCCCATCCCATTCTGGATCGCTGAAATGTTCGTAGGCCTTCACGAAATCGTAGATCGTGAAGTAGTCCTTTCCGTCGTAGAGCCGCGTCCCGCGTCCGATGATCTGCTTGAATTCGATCATCGAGTTGATCGGGCGCATCAGAACGATGTTGCGCACATTCCGCGCGTCGACGCCGGTCGAGAGCTTCTGCGAAGTCGTCAGGATGGTGGGAATCGTCTTCTCGTTATCCTGGAACTCCCGCAGGAATTGGTCGCCGCGCGCTCCTTCGTTCGCGGTCACGCGAACGCAATAGTTCGGCTCCCGGCTCGTCTTCATTTGGTTGACGAGATCGCGCACGGCGAGCGCGTGATCCTGGCTGGCGCAAAAGACGAGCGTCTTATCGCGTTGGTCGATACTGCCCATGAAAATCTCGACGCGCTTCTTTTCCCGTTCCTTGATCTCGATGATCCGATTAAAATCCGGTTCGCCGTAGCGGCGACCCGCCTCCACTTCGCCCTCCATCACCCGGTCGTCCGGCGTGTAAATATAGTCATCCAAGGTCGTCGAGATTTGCTTCAACTTGTACGGCGTCAGAAAGCCGTCGTTGACCCCGTCCTTGAGCGAATAGACGTAAACCGGCTCGCCGAAATAGCGGTAGGTGTCGACGTTGTCGTGTCGCTTCGGCGTGGCGGTGAGGCCGAGCTGCACCGCCGGA
>JBBSLZ010000034.1:0-17373 GCA_038233435.1 Chthoniobacterales bacterium | reverse complement strand
TGGATCACGTAAACGCGATAAGACGCAACCATGTGATGTGGTTGCGGGGGCGGGATTTGAACCCGCGGCCTTCAGGTTATGAGCCTGACGAGCTACCAGACTGCTCCACCCCGCGTCTTGAGATCGGTATTATGACGCACTCATCCGGGCGCGCAACTGCATTAATTTTCCGAAGGCGCGGGGAAGGCGGTCCCGCTTACGCGGGATTATGAGCCTGACGAGCTACCAGACTGCTCCACCGCGCGCCTTGAGAGCGGCAGTGCGACGCGGGCCTAACCGCGCGCAACTGCATAAATTTTTCGCGGCGCGATTTGCATCGCGGTCGGGTCGCGGCTGTCGTGAAAAGATGAAAACACTGGCTCCCAGAATTGTGGTCGGGACGGCAAGCTGGTCGGACCCGGGGTTTGTGAAGGCCTGGTATCCGAGGGGGATGCCGGCAGGCGATCGGCTGGGCTGGTATGCGCAGCAGTTTGAAATGGTAGAGGTGAATTCAAGTTTCTATGCGGTGCCGGACCTGCGGATGGTGGAGCGATGGGGGCACAACACGCCGGACGGTTTTGTGTTTAATTTGAAACTTCACCAGGTGCTCTCGCGGCATTCGACGGCGGCGAAGCTGCTGCCGCCATCAGTGCAGCGGCTGGCGGAGACCGACGCCAGAGGAAAGGTGAAGCTGACTCCGGAAATCGAGGAAGCGGTCTTGGAAATGATTCTCCGCGGCGTCTCGATCTTGCGCGGCATGGGCAGGATGGGGGTGCTGCTTTTGCAACTCTCGCCCGCTTTTTCTCCTCGGAAACATCGGCTGGCGGAGTTGGTGCCGCTTTTGCAGAGGTTGACGGGGGAGCGGGTCGCGATCGAGTTCCGGCATCGGGGCTGGTCGGAGGAGGGCCGGCTGGCGGAGGTGCGAGCGTTTCTGCGGTCGCAGGCGGCGGCGCTCGTTTCCGTGGATACGCCGGCGGGTGAACACTTCACGATCATGCCTTCGGGTTTGGATGAAATAACCAATCCGGCATTCGCTTATCTGCGCCTGCACGGACGGGATGCGCGGGCTTATACCACGGGCAAAACGGTGGCGGCGCGTTTTAATTATGATTACAGCGATGGGGAAATCGCGGAGGTGGCGCAGCGGGTGGAGAAGCTGGCGGCCCAAGCGGAGAAGGTGCACGTGGTCTTTAACAACAACGCGCTCGACTATGCGCCGCATGCGGCTTTGCGGTTGCGGGCCGCGCTCGGGCAGATCGCGCAGGGGCCCGCGCGGCAAGGGGAATTGCTTTAGCGGGGAAGGGGAGATGGCTCGGCCGGTCGCAGCAGCCGATCGAGGCCATCGAGGCAGATTTGTGACCAGGTTTCCAATTGCTCGCGGCGCGCTCGCAACTGGGTTTCGGTCAGGAAGGAGAGGTTGGTGATCATCGACTCGCGCTTTTGCACTTTCGGCTCGGCGAGGCGGAAAACGTGGACGATGCCGAGGTGGACGCGGCCGACTTCGGTGGTGTCATCGTTTAGAAGCGCGGCGATCCGATCGTGGAAGGGGGACTCGATTTTCAGCTCTTCGTTTACTTCGCGTTCGACCCCGGCGCGGTAGGCGGTCTCGTCGAAAGCGAAGAGCGATTCGTCGGTGTCGTTCATGTGGCCGCCGATGCCGATGGAGCCTTTGGCGACGAGACGTTGCTCGCCAGCTTTTTTCCCGCGGACGTAGTGCAGGATGGTGTCGCCGTGGACGAGGAGGGCATAGGGGATGATTTGCTTGTAGGAGGGATCGTTCTCGGCCGCGGCGCGGGAGATGAAGAAATTATTGCCGCGCGAAAGGAGGGCGGGCAGATATTTTTCCGGGAAAAAATTGAGGCCCTGAAAGTCGCCCAGCTCGTCAAAGAGGCTGCGCCGCACGACGAGGATATTTTCTTCCGGAGAAGCCATGGAGCCGGGAGGTCGCCTAAAAAGTGTAGGTGACGCCGAGTTGCGGCCCGAAGAGGTTCAGACTCGGATTGGGGTCGGTCTGGCCCGCGTTGGAGAGGTGCTGGTAGAGCGCGCCGGCGCTTACTTTCCAGTGGTCGTTGACCCGATAGGAGACGCCGACGGCGCTCAAGATATTGAAGGTGAAGTCCTGGCCTTGGGCGCCGAAAATGTCGGCGTGGCTGTCGATCCAGCCGAGGCCGACGCCGCCGGAGATGTAGGGCTGAAAGCGGCTGCCGGGTTGGATGAAATTGTAGCGGAGCCCGACGGAGATGCCGTAGTAGAGAGTCTCCGGTCCGCGCAAGATCGGTTCGACCATGGCGAGGGCGTAGACTTGATTAAAGCCGCGCATCAAGCCGGCACTTTCGATCGTGCCCCAGCGCCAGCGGGCGGTGAGAAATTGCGCGCCGACTTCGTAGCTGTTCGGATTGGCGAGCGAACCCCAGAGATAGGAGGTCTCGGCCGCCATCTCGAAGGAAGGGGCGTCGAGCTGGCTGGGATCGCGCAGGCGCGGGCTGACGGCTTCGCTGCCCGCCTGGGCCACCGGAGCGAGGGAGGCGAGGAAGGCGAGCGCGATGAGAAAACGGGAGCGGCTCATAAGCGGGCGGTTACGATATTGCGGGCGGGGGCGATTGCAATGCACTCGCCGCACGGTGAGGGTTCGACCTATGAAATTTCGATTTGCGGTGGCGCTTTCTCTTTTATCTCTCCTCGGGGCGACTAGCGCATGGGCGCAGGGGGCCGACGCGGCCGCCCAGAAACTAGCGCGGGAAGTGTGGCAGGCGAGCGGCGGCGAGAATTGGTCAAAGGTGAAGGAGATCCGCTTCACATTTATCGTAGAGGAAGACGGGAAGGAGCTGGCGAAGGCGGCGCACGATTGGAATCTGACCACCGGCATGGACCACGTGAAATGGAAGGACAAAGACGTGACTGTGAATGTGAACGACCCGGCGCAGGACGAGGCGGGGAAGGCGGCTTACGCGCGTTGGGTTAACGACACTTATTGGCTCCTCGCTCCGCTGAAGGTGCTCGATAAAGGGGTGACCCTGACCACGGAGGGGCAGAAGGAAAGTGAAGGGATGATGTGCGAGACGCTGCGGCTGACTTTTGCGCAGGTGGGTTTGACGCCGGGCGATCAATACCTGCTCTACATTGATCCGCAGACCAAGTTGGTGCGGGCTTGGGATTACACTCCGAAACCGGAGACGACGTTGCACGGAACCTGGGATCAGTATCAGACTTTTGGAGGTTTGAAATTGGCGACCACGCATCGGTTTGCCGGCAAGGTGATCCGCTTCGCGGATATCGAAGTGGTAACGGAGAAGTAAGAGGTCGCCGGAGGGCGATTCCGAGCTGGCTTTCCGTCACCCGTTTCACGGGTTTGAATTCAAAACGGCGAGCCCACCGGGAGTTCCGCTCCGCTGCACTCCCGGCTTTATTCCAGCGCACCCTTCGGGCGCTTGGGCGCCAGGGCGCGGGACGGTTTCTAAAGCCCCGCCCACGTCCTGAGCGGCGCGGGGAGCGGACTTTCCCACCGCCCCATGCCTTCGATCGTCAAAGCGGAGGCGTGCAGTGCGTGCCGGGGAAGGAGGAGACGCTGCGCCAGGTTTTCGGTCCAGCCAGTCTGGATGAATTCGAGGTAGCACTGTTCGTTAGGCCCGTAGATTTTGTCGCCCACCAGCGGGTGACCGAGGGACGCGAGGTGGACCCGGATCTGGTGGGTGCGGCCGGTCTGGGGAAAGGCGCGCACGAGGCTGAAGTGACGCCCCGCGCTGGTTTCCCGTTCGAAGCGGCGCTCGACCTGGAACTCCGTCCGGGCCGGGAGCCCGGCGGGATGGATGGCCTGCTTGAGGTAAATCGCGGAGGCCATTTGCGCGCCTTGGCGCAGGAGAGGTGCGTCCACGGTTCGGGTTTCCCAATCAGGCCAGCCCCAGACGAGCGCGAGATATTCCTTGGCGATCTGCTGTCGTTGCATGAGCAGGCCGAACTGACGCGCGGCGCCAGCCGTCTTTGCGACCAGAATGAGGCCGCTTGTCTCGCGGTCGAGCCGGTTGACAAGGGAGACCTGGCCGCCGTTGGCGAGCTCAAAGGCAAAGAGCTGGCGGAGCTCGTCCCATAAGGTGCGGGGGCCGCCGGGTTTGGTCGGATGAACGAGGAGGAAGGCGGGTTTATCGACCACGGCGTAGGTGTCCGTCTCGGCGATGAGCTTAAAATCAAGCGCCGGATTTGCGTGGCTCTCGGCGCTGGCGGATAGGGCAGGCTTGATCTCGCTCCGCAACATTTCGCGTCACTATATGAGTGGCGAGCGCTCGGTGCATGCGGTCGACGATGTCTCGCTCGAGATCGGGCGCGGCGAGTTCGTGGCGGTGACCGGGCCGAGTGGTTGCGGAAAGAGCACGCTCTTGCATCTCCTGGCTGGACTCGACACGCCCACGAAGGGAGAAATCGTGGTCGATGGCCTGGCCTTGCAGAAGGCGACGGATGCTGAGTTGACCGACTACCGGCGGCGGCGGCTCGGGCTTGTCTTCCAATTTTTCAACCTCCTCCCAACCATGAGCGTGCTGGAGAACGTGACCTTTCCGCTGCTCCTGCAAGGGGTGCCGAATGAGGAGGCGGAAGGGCGGGCGCGGGAATTGTTGGCCTTGGTGGAATTGCAGGCGCGGAGCGGGCATTTCGTGCATCAACTTAGTGGCGGCGAACAACAGCGGACGGCAATCGCGCGCGCGCTGGTGCATCGGCCGTCGCTTTTGATCGCGGATGAACCGACGGGCAATCTGGATTCGAAAGCGGCTGAGCTGGTGGTGCGAGTGTTGACGCAGATCGGGCGGGAGAAACTGGCCACGTTGCTGGTGGTGACGCACAGCGAGGAAGTGGCTGCGACGGCGGGGCGGCGGATTGAGATGAGGGATGGGCGGGTGGTGGGGGATGGATGATTTGGTGAAAGGAGTAGGATTAGGATCAAGAGTAGGAGTAGGAAGTCGTTAGGCGGCGGTCGGGGTGGGGAGGTTTTGCGTCCCGCTATTCGGGCGGTTCGTAAGTTGGGCTGTGGCCGTTTACACTTTCACTCGCACCCAGGTGGTTGCGCTGCCGCTGGTGGAGTGCTGGAAGTTTTTCTCCGATCCGGGCAACCTTTCGAAGATCACACCGCCGGCGCTTCGCTTTACGGTTCTCTCGCCTTTGCCACCGGCGGTGCATCCCGGGCTCATGATTCGCTATACGGTGGCGCCGCTCTTGGGCGTGCCGGTGACGTGGCTGACGGAGATCACGCAGGTGCGCGAGCCGGATTACTTCGTGGATGAGCAACGGGTGGGCCCCTACCGCGTCTGGCATCATGAGCATTTTTTCTGCGCCCGCGGCGAAGCGGAGACGGAGACGCGGGATCTGGTGCATTACGTGCCGCCTTTCGGATTTCTGGGCGCGCTCATGAACCGGGTCGTGATTGCCCGGCAACTGAAAGAGATATTCGACTTTCGGGAAGCGCAGCTGGCGCGGCTTTTTCCGGCGAAGTGAGCGCGTGAGGCGGGAGCGGACAGCGCGCGCTTGACCTGCCTGGGAAAACCGCTTTACCTAGTCGCCCAGCCACCACCCGGGAGCACCTTTGGAACTAAAAGACATCAAAGCGATCATCGACCTGATGAAACGGAACGACCTTTCCGTTTTCGAGATGGAGAAGGACGGTTTCAAACTGAAACTGCAAAAAGGTGCCGGTGAGCAGACGGTCTTTTCCGCGCCGCCCGCGGCCGCTGCCGCACCTGCTCCGTTTGCTGGTGCAGCAACCGCGCCGGGCACTGCCGCGATGGGGCCCGCAGCGTCTCCCGACCCAGCCGGGCCGGCTTTGCGGGACATCGTTTCCCCGATGGTCGGCACTTTTTACCGCGCTGCTTCGCCGGAGTCTCCGGTTTTCGCGGAAGTCGGGAAGACCGTCTCGGAGGAGAGCGTGGTCTGCATCATTGAAGCCATGAAAGTGATGAACGAGATCAAAGCGGAGATGGGCGGCGAGATCGTGGAAGTGGTGGCCGAGAACGGCAAGCCGGTGCAATTCGGGCAGGTCCTCTTCCGAGTCCGGTAGCGCGGGCGGCCCGCTTGCGTAGTTTTCGCTTTCGGCTCACGGAGAGCTTGCGCCTTTTATGTTCGAGAAAATTCTGATCGCCAACCGCGGTGAAATCGCGCTCCGCGTCATCCGCGCCTGCAAAGAATTGGGCGTGCGGACGCTCGCGGTATACTCGGAGGCGGATGTGGATTCGCTCCACGTGCAACTGGCCGACGAGGCGATCTGCATCGGCGCCGCGCCCAGCTCCGAAAGCTATCTAAAGATCGATCGCATCATGAGCGCAGCCGAAGTGGGCGATGTGGATGCGATTCATCCCGGATACGGATTCCTGGCCGAGAACGCGCACTTCGCGGAAGTCTGCGCCAGTTGCCAGATCAAATTCATCGGCCCATCCCCGAGCGCGATGCACGCAATGGGGGACAAAAATTCCGCCCGCGCCTCCGCTCGGAAAGCTGGTGTGCCGGTCACGCCCGGGAGCGACGGCATCATCGAAAGCGAACAGGAAGCGCTTAAGATCGCGAAGAAAATCGGCTTCCCGGTCATGATCAAAGCGGTTGCCGGGGGAGGCGGTCGCGGGATGCGCGCTTCGCACAACGAGGCCAGCCTGCTGCCGATGTATCATGCGGCGAAAACGGAGGCGGAAAAGGCTTTCGGCAACGGCGATGTTTACATCGAAAAGTTGATCATTAACCCGCATCACATCGAGTTTCAGATCATCGCGGATAGCTTCGGGAAGACGGTGCATCTAGGTGAGCGCGACTGCTCCATCCAGCGGCGCAATCAGAAGGTGATCGAGGAATGTCCGTCGCCGCTCCTGACCCCCGCGATGCGGAAAAAGATGGGGAACGCCGCGGTTAAGCTGGCCCAATCCGTCGGCTACGAGAATGCCGGGACCATGGAATTCCTAGTCGATAACGAGGGCGGCTACTACTTCATCGAGATGAACACGCGCATCCAGGTCGAGCACACGATCACGGAGGAAGTGTACGGGTGCGATCTGGTCAAAGAGCAAATCAAGATCGCGGCCGGCGAGCATCTCTCACCGCACGTGGCCAACGCTCTGCCGCGCTCGCACGCCATTCAGTGCCGAATTAATGCCGAGGATCCGGAGAAGAATTTTCAGCCTTCCCCCGGGAAGATCGCCTTCTACTACGCTCCCGGCGGACGGGGGGTGCGGATTGATTCCCACGCTTACACCGGTTACGTGGTGCCGCCGTATTACGATTCCATGATCGCGAAATTGATCACGGTGGCGGCGACCCGGGAGGCCTGCATCGATCGCATGCGCCGCGCCCTGGACGAGTATTACATCACCGGGATAAAAACGACGGTGCCCTTTCATAGCGCCATCATGCGGAACGCCGATTTCCGCGCGGGCAAATACGACACCGGTTTCGTGGAACGAGTGATGAATTCCGATCACTTCGAGATCAAGCCGACGCCGACTCGCTTGCACGAATAGCGAGCGCTGGGGTTTTTGGGTCGACGAGGGTACCGGTTTAGCGCTGTCGACGGCTTTGGGGAGCGCGGGCGCCTTCGCCCGCTGTGTCACGCGCCCTCGCGGGGATACCCGGTCGAGATGGCGCGCTTTCGTGCGTTAGAACGTCGCCCCGGTTTTTGGCGAGGCGCCAAAAACAGCGGGCGGTGCGCCCGCGCTCCCCAGTCATTCCTGATGCGACGCTGACAGATGGTCAGCGGCAAGATAGTTCCTACAAAGAAGCGAATTTCCCCCGGGGACAGCGCGCCGCGATTTCAGCCGTTTACTCCTTCCAATGTCGAGCTATGACCGCTTTCATCATGGGTGTCTGGAGGCGGAAGTTTTCCTGTTCGTGTGAGGGGACTTCCGGAAACCATTTCCAAAGGAAGACGCCCGCGAGGAACGAATGCTTATCGGGCAGCGCGAGCGCCACGTCCAGACAACGGGCCTGGATCTCGGCCGCGTTTTCGCCCCCGGTTTTAAAACTCCACGGTTCCGCCGCGGCTTTCGCGCTCTCGTTGTACCCGAGCTCGACGAAGACGATCTGCTTGTCTCCGTTCCGTTTCGAGAAACGTTCCAGCTCGGCGGCCCGCTTCTCCCAGGCTTCCGCGATTTCGGCCCGGCTCGGGTTCGGCGTTTTGGTGAGCGGGAAGTAGGCGAGGATGCCGATGTAATCGAGTGCGTCCCAGAACTTCACGGTCTCGAATTCGTTCCAATTCCCGCCGTAAGTCAGCTTCCCGTAATAGACCGCACGGACCGCGGCGATGATCTTGAGCCAGCGCTCCGGGAACTTCTCGGCGTAGGTGAATTCCAGACCCACGCAGAAAATGTCCGCGCCATGCGCCTGCGAGAGGCGGGCCATTTCAACGATCCAGGTTTCGTAATCGTTAAAGAAATTATCCCACTCCGCCGCGCTTTCAAAATTGATCTCGCCGCGCCAAAGAAACTTCGTGCCCCAATAGGCGATGTGCGGGATGACCATGACTGAAAGTCCACGCTCCCGCGCCCAATCGAGCGGCACGGTGATGTGGCGGTTCTCGTCGATGGTGCGGAAAAGGACGTGGCCATCCTCCGCGATCCGCGCGTAAGGATGAATCGCGAAGCTGTTTGCCCCTAACGACTTTATTTCGTCGAGCGTCTGGGCCATTTCGGGCGTCTGCCATTCCCCGCCCCAGGTTTGCGCGGACACAGTCACGCCGCGGAAAAAAGATGGCGCCCCGGGGACGGGTGCCGCGGAGATTCTGCCCAGGGCAAGGCAGACGAGCAGCGTGGCGAAGAGGCTTTCCTTCACGCGGGCAGCGCTGGTAATTGCTGGAGGAAGCGTTGCAAACCTTCTTTCACTTTGCCGCCCTCGCGCAGCCATCTCCTGGCCAACGCGATCAATTTTCCCTCGTCGAGCGAGACCTCATAGGCGTGGCGGAAGAGATGGCGGAAGGCGAGCAGATCACCCAGGAGCGGACGGACTTCAGCGGGCAGGACCGCAGGGCGCACCGGTGGAATAGCGAGAAACATTTTGTCCAGGAGTTCGCGATGCCAGCGGACGCGATCCTTCACATGATTCTCAAAGGTGAGCGAAAGTTGGGTAAAGGAATTTTCGAGCGCGTTATACAGATTGTGCAAAGTGAAGCCGAGCGAATCGATCCGCGCTCGATCCAGTGGCTCTCCGGCTGGCTGGACCAAGGCCGCGGCGTGCTCCTCAAGCCGCGCGATCGCCTCCAGATCCTTCAGGATTACGGCGCGCAAGGCGGCGGCATCTGTCGGTTCAATTCGCATTTCGCGGGAGCAGGATGCCTTCGGCCAGAATTCGCTCGCGCAGAAAGGAGGAAGCAGATTCCCACTCCACGAGATCGAGCGGCAACGGCAATTTTTGCAAAAGGATGCCGAGGCAATTCAGATAGCTGGCCGGCGGCAGACCTTTGGTCGCGAAATCGAAATCGCTGTGGAGGCCGAGACGGCGCCCCTTTGCGATCGAGCCGAAAAGCCAGACGCGTTCCGCGCCGCGTGCATAGAGGAACTGTGCCGCCTCCGCGGCTGTCGCCATCTGCTCGGCACGACTCACGCGCTCTGGGCGCGGCCAGGATCGCGGTGCGATGTCGCATTCGAGATAGGGATCTGAGGCGGTTTCTACCACAAGCGATTATCTGCGAGGTCAGCTCGCGGGGCAAACTCGTGCGAGGTGGAGGGAGGCCGGGTTTGCAACCCGGCCCGGACGGCTTGTAAGGCCATCCTCCCCGATCGGGGCGTCGGACATGCAGTTCATTCTCTGCTCACGCACCGCCAGCAACCTCACTTCGTCGCCTCGTCGATCCCATGCATCGCCGCGGCCTCGACGATGAATCGATCGAATAAATTCGGCATCAGCGGGGCCACTTGCTCCGCATATTTCAAGAGCAAGCGCAGCTTATCCGGGTCCAATTCCAAGTCGTAGGCGTGCGTCCAGACGTGGCGGAAGCCGCGCAGCTCGCGCAAGGGCTGCACCATCGCGCGATGGAAGAGCGCGGGTCGCACCCCCTCGACCACGAGCGTCATGCGCCGGATTAGTTCCGCGTGCCAGCCCTTATCGTCGGTGATGTTGTTCTCGAAGAGCGGGGCCACGCGGAGAGAGAGCTGCTCGATCACGTTAAACATGCGCGCGAGATGATGCGCGCACCCTTCCAGACCGGACGGCGTCGCTTCCGCGATCCGCTCTCGGGCCAGCCCGAGCGCCTGCAACGCCACTTCGCAATCCTCGGCCAATTCCGCCCGCAGAGTGTTCAGGTCTAACCGGTCCACTGTTCTCCTTCCCGCAAAAGCTTTTCTTTGAACCGACTCTCTTCGAGCAGGAGGAGATCGACCCGTCGCTCCATCCGCTCTTCGAATTCCGCTTGGAGCGAATAAAAGCTCTTGTGCGCCGGCTCGGCGAAGAGCGCCAGGTCCACATCGGAGCCGCCGTGGAATTTCTCGGGACGGGAGAGAGAGCCGAAGAGAAGGACAGGCTCGCCTGGAAGTAATTCGTGCAGGACGCGGCGCAGTTCGGCGCGGGTTTCGCTCCACGCCTGACGCTGGCGCAGGCGACGTTGCGCATCGCGCTGTTGCAGGAGAGTGCTCTTCATGGCGTTCGTCGCGATCATCTCACAGTGCGGGGGATTTGGGGTGAATCAATCCCGCAGAGCTTGTGCGGGATCGCGCCGCGTGAGCGCGTCTTTGCCGAGATAAAAAAGGAAGAGCGTGTTGTAACGCAGGTAACGGAGGAGAAGGCGTCGCGGTTCGCTCAGGATGCGAAAAACCCAGGTGAGCCCGCGGCGCTGCATCCAGGCAGGCGCGTCGTGCTTAATCCCGGCGTTCACGTCGAAGGCGAAACCGACGGCCAAGATCACGCCGCGCCGGATCGCCGCTTTGTGACGATGGATCCAGGCATCCTGTTTAGGCGTGCCAAGCCCGATCCAGACGAAGTCAGGCGAAAGTCGATTGATCTCGTCCACCACGGTTTCCGGCGAAAATTTTGCATCGAGTTCTCCCTCCGCATTGCAGCGCCCGTGAAATCCGCCGACGAAGGAAACATCCGCAAATCGGTCGTGAAGCCTGTGAGCACATTCCTCCGAGCCGCCGAGCAAGTAGTGGGTTCCATGTGCAGCTCCGGTCTCCAGGAACTTGCGCATGAAGGTCGGGCCGTAAACGCGATCGTCGAGGCCAGCTCCGCGGCGGTTCAGCGTCCAGATTAGTGGCATGCCGTCCGGCACAAAAATATCAAACGATTCGGTAAGCGCCCGGAACCATGGTTGGTGGCGCCGCATCGTGAGCACTTGCGTGTTTGTAAAATTAATTGCCCAGGTTCCGCCTTTCTGCACGAGATCATGGCAATGATCCGTCAACTCATCGTAGGTGGTCGCGGCCAGGGGGGTGCCGAGGACATCGATGACTTTCATGCGGTGCGGAGTTTCGCCCAAACTGCGCTGGGCTGCGAGCGGGAAGCGAGCGCTTCGGTAGCACCGGCATCCTGCCGGTGGGGAGGCCGGGCGTCTCGCCCGGTGTTCTCGTTCCGGAATGGTATTTCATTCCCTGGGCGAGACGCCCGGTGTCCCCACCGGCAGATACGCCTGTGCTACGCTGTCGCTGCCAGCACTCCGTGCTTTGCGTTCACGGATTCTTCGCCTATTTTTTCCGCTCTTCATGAGCACCGCCGCTGCATCTGATCTCGCGGGCCAGAGCCTGGCCTGGATCCGAAACAACCCTCTGGCCGCCTTCCTGCTCGCGTCGGTCGCGGCCACGTTTGTGTTCTTCTACGGATTTCTGCCGCTTTATGCGGGTTTGCCGATCGGCCACTGGGCCTGGTTTCGATGGAAGCCGGAATATAATCAGGAGCACAGCAAGCTCGTTCCGGCGGTCTTCCTTTTCCTGATCTGGTATCACCGCGAGGCGTTGGCTCAGGCTCGGAAGAAGGGGAGTAACTGGGGGCTGATTTTGGTCGCGCTCGGGATCATTCTCTTTGTGGTCGCGGCGCGGGCGCTGCAGGCGCGCCTGGCGCTGACGGCGCTGCCTTTCCTGTTTTCCGGCGTGCTTCTCTTTGTCTGGGGGAAGGAAGTCGCCCGGATTCTTCTCTTCCCGTCGATTTTTCTGCTTTTTCTCGTCCCGCTGGGCGCGATTGAGCAGATGAGTTTCAAGCTCCAATTCATCATCACCGGGATGGTGGAGTGGATGAGCGGGATTTTTGGGATTCAAATTTACGCAGTCGGGACGACGCTGCGCGCGGTGGATGGGAGCTGGGGATTCGATATCTCGGAAGGCTGTAGCGGCATCCGGTCGCTCATCGCGATGACGATGATCACGGCCATTTACGTCCATCTGGTCGAGAAACAGATTTGGAAAAAGGTGACGATCTTCGGGTTGTCGTTCGTGTTCGCGATTATCGGCAACGCGGGCCGGATTTTCACCATCATCATCATCGCTAAGCTGGGCTTCCCGAAATTCGCGGGCGGGCTTTACCACGACTATTCGGGCTTCGTCTTTTTCCCGATCGCGATCGGTTTCATGCTCCTGACGAGCAAATTGTTGAATCTCAAACCGAGTGAAGTGAAGGCGAAGGCAGGCTCGCTGACTGCCAAGGACGAGACGCGATATGACTATTAAACGGCTGGTCATTCTCCAGGTCGTGCTTGTGGTCGGGCTGGGATCGGTGCTTTTCCTGCCGAAAGTCGCGAACTCGACGCCGCAGGGAATCGCCCTGGCGCTGCCGACTTACGTTGGGCAGTGGTATGGGCAGGATCAGGAGATCAGCAAGTTGGAGCTGCAGGTCCTGGCGAACGACACTGAGTTCGCACGGAAGCTCTACACCGATGGCGCGGGCAATCAGATTTTCGTCTCGATCGTCCTTTCGGGGCAGGATCTCGATAACAGCATCCATCGGCCGGAACGTTGCCTGCCGGCACAGGGATGGAGCATTGCGGACTCACGGGTGGTGGCCCTCCCGGTGGCAACTGATTCCGGCAAAGGGCTGGAAGCCACCCGACTGCATAACGTCCGGAAAGTGGCGACGAAGGACGGGACGATGGTGCCGATCTATAATCTGACCTACTACTGGTTTGTCGGCTGGAACATCACCACGCCCTCGCATCTGACGCGCACCTACATGGATATCCGCGATCGGATTCTCTACGGTTACAATCAGCGCTGGGCCTACATCACGATCGCGTCCACGATCACGAAAAACCTGCAACCGTTCGGGAAAGACGAGCCGGAGACGGATGTGATGTTGCGGGAATTCATGGAGAAATTGGTGCCCATGATCAGTGCCCCTCCGGCGGAACAAGCGCCGAAGCTCGCCGCCAAATCCTGAAGGCGGGCAAGTCGCGGACCGGCCGGAAATCATGCGTGCGCAGAAAATCCCCGAGCTGCCCAGCAGGATCGTAAATATCCGGCTTTGATGTGATGACCAAGTCGGGCAGGGGTAGCGCCGCCAGGCGCGCTGTCTCGAATGCAATTACCGGCCGTGCCGCGTTCGTCTGCGCTTCGGCGAGCGAAAGCGCGTAGTAGGTCGCGGCGGCCGGATCGGCCGACCACCAAACGCTTTCACCCTGCCGGAGGGCGGCTTGCGCAAATCCTGCGGCGGCTCGGTAATCGTCTTTGCGGTGGCGCTCGCCGAAGCGAAGGGAAAGCGAAGACGTCAGCCAGATCGCCGCCAGCGTCGCGGCCCACACGGTCGCGGGGCGACGTTTCATCTCCGAAAAGGCCAGCATGAACAAGCCGAGCAGCGTGGGCACCAGCGGCATGAAGTGACGGCCGAGAAGACGGAAATCCTGGGCGTAGCCAAGCACGAAAAGAAGGACGAGGGGTGGAACGGTGGCGATGAGTCCCGTCCGGATGAGAGCGTTTCCGCGGGCGGCCCACGCGCGCGCGAGACCGTAACCGAGAAGGCCGAGAGAGAAGAGCAGGCCGCCAATCACCGGGATGAGCCAGACGCCCATGATTCGAAACGTCTCCACCCCATGCTCCCGGATGTCCAGCCGTCCGGGGCCTAGACCCGCCACTCCGAGCAATTCGTAGATGACAAAGGCGAGGCTCAGGAATCCTGTCCGGCCCGCCGTGGACGCGCCCGCTCCCGAGCGCAAAGTCCAAAAATAATACACGCCGAGGGCGCCGAGACTCAGGCCCGCCAAAGCGAGCGGCGGGCGATTTGGCCTCCGAAAGAGGAGGCGCAGGTGTCCGCGGATAAGATAGAGCCAGGCCGCGCCCGAGAACGCGGCCCAAATGACTCCGAGGAGGCTGCTCCCGCAAAGCAAGAGCAAGCCGCCAGTGAAAATCCAGAGCCCGACGGGTTTGAGCGCCGCCGCAGGATCGGTGGCCGCTTCACAGAGAAAGGCGCCAAGAACGCACGCGGCGGCGTATTGCATCACGTAAGGCCGTGCCTCGTTCAGGTAGACCCAGAGGAAGGGATTCAGCGAAGCGAGGACAAGCAAAGGGATCGGCCCGAGGAAACTTTTCTGGCCGGCCCGGAAGAGGAAGTAATGAGCGAGAAAAAGCCAGGGAAGATTGGCCGCTCGCAAGGCCAACTCCGAATGGCCAGCCATTTTCTCCCAGGCCCAAAGCCAGAGCATGTAGAAAGGCATCTGCAAATCCGACCCTTTTTCGGCGGCGAAGAGATGCCACCAGGAAGCGAGCGATGGCTGGATCGCCTTCACCGCGCTGTGGGCTTCGTCGATCCAGAGGCTTTGATTGGTCAGAGCCAAAAAGGCCATGCCCAAGGTGGCCAACGCTGCGAACAAAAGCGACCAGTCGCCCGCTCGCCGCGTCTCGAGGTCCGGCCGAATCACGGAAATGGCTTCTGGAAAACGGCCCACTGGCCGAGACCGAATGGGTTGCGCACCTTGACCCGTAGGAAGCCCGGAATCCGGGTTAAATAAACGAGATGATCATGTGGACTGGTGCGCTGCTGGGTCAGGCGCAATCGCTCCAGAATCTTAAGCACCCAGTCCGCGTGCGGCATGGGGGTGGTGATGAGCATAAGCCCGCCCGGTTTCAGGAGGGCGGAGCACGCCTCAAAACAATCGGTGTGCTCCACGATTTCAAACGCTACCACGACGTCGAACGAGCTCGGCTCCAAGCCGTGCTCCCGCCACTCTCGGATGTCTCCGCGAATGTCGGCGGGCGCGTCGATATCGAGCGTGGTGTAATGCACCGGCAGCGCTGCTTCGACGGCGTGCCGGAACCATCCGTCTCCTGAGCCGGCGTCCAGCACCCGAGTGCCTTCCTGGATAAATGGAAGAAAAAACCGGATGCGGTTCTTCCGCGCGTAGGCTTGGACGGGACGCATGACGGGAGGCTACACGGCTTCATTGCCGGAAGCGCGAGGGACTCGAATCCGAAGCAGCTCCAGCAACATCTCCAGACCCCAGGTGACCACCTGCAGAACGTTAATGCTATTCTGCCCGCCTTTCCGGTCCGGAAAATGAATCTCGACGTAATTCCAACGCAAACCGGGCAACTTTTTCAATACGTAGGTGAGGGCGACGTTATGGATATTAAAACTGGGCGGTATGTATTGGAGCGCCTGTTGCAATGCGCTCTTCCGCATCAAGCGATACGGCACGTTCGGGTCGCGCAGATCCTGGCCGCAGATGAGCGAGGCCGCGAGCCGGCAGATGGCGGACGTAATCACTCGCGCCAGGCCGTCGTCCCGGCTGGACCGAACACCGAAGATACAATCGCTCTGCTCTCGGCGGCTCCAGAAAGCGGCGAAGTGATGCGGCTCGCATTGCCCATCGGAATCGATTTGGAGCACCCATTCCGCGCTGGAAAAACCCGCGATCGAATAACCGATCCGACAGGTACTCCCGTGACCGCTGTTCGGTTTGCTCACCACGCAAAGCGAGTCAGGCGCGGCGGCTTCCAGTTCCTGTAGAATTCGGTGGGTGCGATCGCGCGAGCCATCATCCAGCGCGATGATCTGGTAGCCAATCCCGAGCCCTTTTAGGGTTTCCGACCAGCGCGTAATCACCTCGGAGATATTCGCCTCTTCGTTGTAAATGGGCATTACCACCACTAGCGGGCTGGAAATTTCGCGTCCGATTTTTGGCAGGTCGAATGAGAAGCGGGCCATTTGGTTCGGTGGAGACTGGGACGCGTGGTGGACGAATCAGGAAACGATATCGGCGTTATCGTGTGTCCCGTCGAGAACGCCGGGCGCGGTGTCGGGAGGATTTTTGGGGCGCGGGTAAGCCTTTCTCCAATCCGCGCCAACTGGCGCCATGCACTGTGAGGTTGTCCCTGCAAATCAGGCTTACCTCATCCATGAAGCGAAACTCTCCAGAATCTGCAGTGTTATTTATGATCCGCCCGCCTCGCACTTGGACAAGCTGCAACCGCTTTTCCCCGATGGTGTTGTTCGTGATGATCACATCATCGATCCAGATTTTCTCGCCCTTTTCATCCGCCCATCCTTGGTCGGTCCATACGCTCATAGGACTGACCGCGATGCCCACGCTCGCCTTCCCGCCGTGGACGATATTGTTCGTGATGATGATTCCGCTGTGGTGCCCGTTAGGGCGCACATCGATTCCGCCTTCTGCCGAATTCTCGATCGTATTGCCATCGATCAGAATACCCTGATCATGTGCGAACGTGTCCGCATAAATGGCGTAGGTCGTATTTCGAATCTGGTTGTGGAGGACGCTCCCGGTGGCGGAGATGCCCAGGACACTGTCACAGCCCGATCCATCCACGCGACTGTTGCGGATTGTTCCGGACCGGTCGGGGAAAATCGCGATCGCCGAAATGAAACCTGAACAGTGCTCGACCACACATTGGTCAATCACGTTCCCATCGCCGCTGCCCAACCAAAGCGGCCAGCACTCAATCTCCGGCGCGCTGGATCCGCAATCGATCGCTCGCACGCTATCTAGCTTGAGGTTGCCGCCGTTCAGGCGCACGGCGGTCCATTGACCCGAGTGTTCAACCTTCGCAGTGCCTTTGCCTATTGCCACGCTGGAAAGCCGAAATCTGTTGCCCTCTGTGGCGGTGAGGGAATGAACGCCATTGAGGGCTCGATCGGTGGCGTTGGCAATTCGGATCTGTGCGCCCTTCGGCCAAGGCTCTCCGTCAATCTTGCCGGAAATGGCGTTCCCATCGCCTTCCAGCAGGACAGGTTCGTAAGTCTTCGTCTTGCGAAAGGCGGATTTCCTCGGATTGAGCGTCAAATCTCTGATCGTGATATTGCCTTCCTCGGGACCACCCCATGTCCCGCCGGTGGAGTTGAACATCGTGACACCATTGCCATCGGGATTCGCGTTTCGAATCTCGGTCGCAAACATCCCGCTGCCTTGCAACGTCCAGTTTGCGTGGAGCCAATGCTGAGCGCCGAAGTTTCCACTCACGTTCGGGCCATAGGAATCGCGGGTCCTGGTCTCGAACGTGCCCGCGCCGAGCC
>JBBSLZ010000033.1:0-17426 GCA_038233435.1 Chthoniobacterales bacterium | reverse complement strand
CTAAAATCAAAAACGGAAAGTCATTGCGGCGCAGCTCCGCCTCCGCCGCCTCGGCGCTGCCTACAGCCACCACTTCGTGGCCGCGGCGCTCGATCAGACGTTGCAGGCTCCGGCGACTCGCGTCGTCGTCTTCCACCAACAGTATTTTCATGCAAAGGGAGAGCGGATTCGCCAGGTAGAAGCGGTCTCCGCACCAACCGTTAAAGCAGGTTGGCTGCCACCGGCGCTTCTCCCTGCACCCATCTACGCCCCGGGAGGCACGCCGGGCGCCTTCCTTGCGTTGCGCAGACCGTCTGCTAGATACACCCGACACCCGGCATCCTTCACGCTTCATGAATTTTAAACGGTCCCTTTTTGCCCTGGGCCTCGCCCTCGGTCTCGCCCATTCCGCTTGCGCTCAATCGGAGAGCACCCGTGCGGCCAGCCCCGCCCCCGCGGTCAACACGCCACCCCCCGGCGATTCCGTGCTCAACGGCACCCCGTCCCCCGCGGCGCCGAAACCAGGCGGACCGCAGATCACCTTTAACTCCGTCTACGTCGATGGCCCCTACATTGCCATGACCTTCGATGACGGCCCGAGCGCCACCCTTACCCCGAAGCTGCTCGACCTCCTCGCCGCCCGAAAGATCAAAGCCACCTTCTTCGTCGTCGGCCAAAATGTGGCCGAATGCCCAGCCATCGTCGCCCGCGCCGCCCGCGAAGGGCACGAGATCGCCAACCACTCCTGGTCCCACCCAAACCTCGGCAAAATGGGCGACGACGCCGTCCGCCGCGAATTGCAAAAAACCGACGACGCCATCAAAGCCGCCATCGGCGTCCGGCCTACCCTGATGCGCCCGCCCTACGGCTCCATCACCGCCCGGCAGAAGACGTGGATTCACGACTCCTTGGGATATCGCGTCATCATTTGGGACGTCGACCCGCTCGATTGGAAACGCCCCGGTCCCTCTGTCGTAACCAGCCGGATCCTGAAGGAAACCCATCCCGGCTCCATTATTCTCGCGCACGACATCCACGCGCCCACCATCGAAGCCATGCCCGCCACCTTCGAGCAACTTCAGGACAAAGGCTTCAAATTCGTCACCGTCTCCGAATTGCTCGCCATGGCCCGCCCGAAGCCGCCCTCCACGCCCATCCCGGCCCAACCTTCGCCCGCGGAGACGAGTCCAGCCCCCGCGGGCTCGAAACCCTAGCCTCCGCGGCATGATCGCCGATAGTTATCTCCAGCTCCGGAGCGAGGTGGAGACTGCCCTCTCCGGCCTGCTCAAGCTCACCCTCGAAATGCGGCGCGATCCGACGCATCTCGAAACTCTCGAAGGCCTCCTCAAAGATCTCCGTGAGCCCTTGCTCTTCGTCGTCGTGGGCGAGGTCAAAGCGGGCAAATCCTCACTTTTAAACGCGCTCTTCGGTCAGGAATTCGCGCGCGTCGATGTCCTCCCGGCCACCGACCGCGTTTACATTTTCCGCTACGGCGAAGAGGAAAGCGCTGTCGAAGTTTCACCTCAACTCACCGAGCGCTACCAGCCGATCGAGTTCCTGAAAGACTTCAACGTCGTCGACACCCCCGGCACGAACACCATGGTCCCGCAGCACCAGACCATCACCGAAGGCTTCATCCCGCGCGCCGATCTGGTCCTCTTCGTTTTCTCCGTCACCAACCCCTGGACACAATCCGCCTGGGCCCTGCTCGATCTCGTGCAGAAGAAGTGGCTCAAAAACATCATCTTCGTCATTCAACAGGTCGACCTGCGCGATGAAGCCGAGGTCGCCGTCATTCGGCACCATCTCGAAGACACCGCCCTCCAGAAGCTCGGCTTCACCCCGCCCATCTTCGCTGTCTCCGCGCGGAAAGCGCTCCTCGCCAAAACCAGCGGCCTCGATAAAGAACGCCTCTGGCAGGAAAGCCAGTTCGGCCCGCTCGAAGCACAAATCTCCCGCACCGTCACCGAAAGCGAAGCCCGCATCCTGAAGCTCCGCTCCACCGCCGCCACCGGTAATCTCATCCTCTCCGATTTCGCCGAAGAAATCCGCGGCAGCTTCGAACTCATCACCCGGGATGAGCAACACCTCGAGCGCGTGACCAACTTCGTGCAAATGCGCAAAGAGCAGACCCTCCGCCAGGTGGCCGGCTTCCTCCGTGGGGTGGAACGCGCCTGCCGCGATTGCGCGGAGCACGGCAAAAAATTAATCGAAGAAAAGCTCTCCTTTTGGAAAACCTGGCGCCTCCTCTGGACCCGCGCCCAATGGCAGCACGACTTCCAGGACGAAGTCGAAAAGAAACTCCGCGAGACCGTCCAGCCCCAGGTCAAAAACGCCGTCCAACTCCTCGAAACCGACCTCCGCAGCCTCTGGCCCCAACTCCAGGACACGATCGAAGCCCAGTTTGCCTCTGAGGGCAAAACACGCGTTTCCAAGACCGTCCCCGATTTCGCCCGCCAGCGTCGCGAGCTCCTCCAATCGATCGAGCTCACCCTCGTCGAGCGCATCGCGGGTAAAAGCGTGGAAGAACAGCTCAGCCACACTTTCGCCCAAAGCGCCGGCTGGCTCCGCTGGCCCGCCGGCGTCGCCGCCGCCAGCGGCCTCGCCACCATCCTCGCCGCCATGATCAGCGCCTCCGTCGCCGACGTCACCGGCATCCTGGCCATTTCCTCCGCCGCGCTCGGCACCTTCTTCGCCTTCACCCAAAGAGGCAAAGTCCTCCGCGCCTACGAAAAGGAAATGGAAACCAAGCGCGGCGAGCTGGTCCAGGCGATCGAGCAACAGATGGAACACGCCATCGATCTCTTCTACAAAGAAATCTCCACCGCCTTCCAACCGCTGGCCGTCTTTTGCGCCACCGAACGAAAGCGCTACGAGCCCCTCGTGCAGCGCGCGGAAACGCTCAAAGAAAATTTCAGCAGCCTGAAAAGCCGCCTCGGAGCCTCCGGCTAGAGCGTGTCATGCACTTCTAGGCGCGAGAGGCGCGCCCTAGCACCTAAGGTGCGCTTCATGTCAGCCCAGGGCAACGCCCTGGGTGGGACCATCCGACCAACATCCCCCAAGCCCTGAAAGGGCGATCCATCCCGCATCCCAGAGGATCTGTCCGTGAAGAACCTGGCCGCATTCGCAAAGGCCAGCCGCCCTCACCAAACCGCTTACTTCTTCTTCCCCGCCGACTCCTGTGCCACCCGTTGCTGGCTGGCCTGCGCCTGACGCTGCGCGATCACGAAATGATTGTTATCCCCGTAGCTGCGCCACGGACCCGCCGACACATCGCGCACTTCCACAAATTGCCAGTCCGTCACATCCGTGGACTGCAATCCGAGATAATCGCGCACCGCCGGAGAAACATCGAGCCCCGCCCCGCGGTTCAAGTTCGGCTTCGGCCGCTCGTTTTGGAAGACGTATTGGAAATGATCCGTCCGGAACGGGCCGCAATCTTCCCATTGCGCGTAGCAGACTCGGTTCCCCTTCCGCACCGCCAGCCAACGCCCCTTGCAGACCGATTGCCCCGGCGCCGTATAGCCCTGCTTAAACCACGGAATCACCAGCGCCGCCTCCGGCTTGAACTGCCCGTGCGTCACGTCGTTATACGGCAGCGCGACATAAAAAGGGTTCTGCCGCGGCACGAAGGAAGCCGGAATGTAATTCTTCCGCGAGCCCGCGTCCGGCGTATCGTAGCCGCCGTAGTTCGCTGACCAATTCGCGTCCCACGAGCTCTTCGTATTCGGGACCGGATTATTCTGCGTCGGTTGCTCTCCGATCCAGAAGACCGTCGTCACGATATTCGTCTTCCAAGGGTAACGCTGCGTGCTGGTGCGCGACGACGTCGGCACGAAGACCTGCGGCTCCACTTTCAGCATCGCCTGCTCGCGCAGCTTCATCGCGTATTTCGCGAAGTCCGCGCTGCTCTCATAGGGAGACTGGGCGTAAACCGCCGCACCGCCTCCCAACAACAGCAACCATAAAGCAAAAATCCTTGTCATGAAGCGGTGGGCAAGTGCTTTTAGTATCCGAAAACTGTAGACCGGGCAAGCCGTTTCCCCCTCCTTCGGGAGATGGACGGCCACCCGGCCTGCCCTCGTAAATAGCAGAACCCATTCCATGCATGGAAGACGACCCCTGGAGCCAGCCCGCCTGGAGCCGGCCCGCCCCCGGGCCGAACGATCAAATCCGGCTCAAAACCGTATCCCGCTTGAAATGCCGATCATCCAGTTCCGGATAATCGAGCGTAAAATGGAGCCCCCGGCTCTCCCGCCGGCTCAACGCCGAATCCACGATCAACGCCGCCACCGTCGCCAAATTCCGCAGTTCCAGCAGATCCACCGTGATCTTAAAATTCCAGTAAAACTCCCGGATCTCCCGCTGCAGATTCCGCAGTCGATGACTCGCCCGCTGCAACCGCTTATCCGTCCGCACGATCCCCACGTAATCCCACATCAAACGCCGGATCTCGTCCCAGTTATGATAAATCACCACCAGCTCATCCACATCCTGCACATCGCCCGTCTCCCACGGCGGCAACGAAATCGGACGCGTCGCCTCCCCCGGCGGTTGCGCCCGCACCATCGCCTCGCAGGCCCGATGCGCCACCACGCTCCCTTCCAATAACGAATTGCTCGCCAACCGATTCGCCCCATGCAACCCGGTCGACGCCACCTCGCCGATCGCCCACAAGCCCGGCAACGTCGTCGCCCCGTTCACATCCGTCCTCACCCCGCCGCATTGATAATGCGCCGCCGGCACCACCGGGATCGGCTCCTTCGTCATATCGATCCCGAACCGCAGACACGTCTCGTAAATATGCGGAAACCGCTCGCGCAAAAACTCCGCCGGCTTCGCCGTGATATCGAGATACACGCACTTCGCGCCCGAACGCTTCATCTCCGCATCGATCGCCCGCGCCACGATATCGCGCGGCGCGAGCGAGCCCTGCACATGCGCCTGCCGCACAAAATCCTCCCCCTGCTCGTTCCGCAAAATGCCGCCCTCCCCGCGCACCGCCTCCGAGATTAGAAACGATTTCGCCAGCGGATGAAACAGGCACGTCGGGTGGAATTGCACAAACTCCATGTTCGCGATCGCCGCCCCCGCCCGCCACGCCATCGCCACCCCGTCCCCCGTCGCGATGTCCGGGTTGGTCGTGTAAAGATAAACCTTCCCGCACCCGCCCGTCGCCAGGACCAGCCGGTCCGTCCGCACCGTTTCCACCGCCGTCGTCACCTCATCAAGCACGTAAACGCCCAGGCAACGCTCCTCCGTTGCATAACCGAGCTTCCCCGCCGTGATCAAATCCACCGCCATGTGATTCTCCAGCAAGTCCACGTTCGCCGCCCGGCCCAGCTCCTTCAGTAACGTCTCCTCAATCTCGCGCCCCGTCACATCCGCCACATGCAAGACCCGCCGCTTCGAGTGCCCACCTTCACGTCCTAAATCCGGCTCCCGATGCCCCGAAACCTCCCGCTCATCAAAGTGCAAGCCGATCTCCTGCAACTCCCGAATCCGCGCCGGCCCCTCCGTCACGATTGTCCGCACTGCCGCCTCATCACAAAGCCCCGCGCCCGCCTCCAGCGTATCGCGCACATGCAGCTCGAAAGTGTCCTCACTGCTCGTCACGCAAGCCACCCCGCCCTGCGCCCAAGCCGTATTCGAATCCGCCCCCTTTCGCTTCGTGATCACCGCCACCGACCCATGCGCCGCCGCCTTCAAAGCAAACGAGAGTCCCGCGATCCCGCTCCCAATGACCACAAAATCGTATTCTTTCACGTCGGTAGACCATAACCCGTCCAACGCGCCACCCCAACAAGGAGCGCCGGCTTTCCAGCCGTCGAGTCTCTAACGCGTCGTCGCAACCAAACCTCGCGACTTCCAAAGCCGCCAATCCTCGCAAAATATTACTTAGCTCAGACCTCGGATCAGGCCCCATACGAGGCACGCAACTGGCTTTAAAGGGCGGCACCCTTATCAGGGCCCACCGTGTTATTACTTAAGCTCATTTTCGGCCAGCACGGGCATCACTCTTCCCTTGTGCCCTTGCGGTGGCGTTGGCTGTCCTGGCGTCTGCGCCTTCCAGTCGGGCAGCCGTGCGCACCGTTACCAGTCTTACGGATGGTGGACCGGGCTCATTGCGTCAGACATTGGCGACCGCCAATGCGGGGGACCTGATCAACTTCGCTGTCAACGGCACCATCAATCTTACCAGCGGCCCGCTGATTATTTCCAAGGAGATGCGGATCGATGGGCCGGGCGCGAACCGGCTCACTATTTCGGGCAATAACAATGGGCGCGTTTTGAAGCTGACGGCCAGGCAGGGCAAAATGTCGATCAACAATTTAACCATCGCCGACGGGAATGCTGGCAGTGGCAGCGGAGGCGGGATTTATCAGCCCGGTCCCGGTCTGGTCCTTTATTTTAACAACTGCATCGTCCGCAACAATGTGGCGAACGGCGGCGGCGGCGGGATAAGCGCCGCGAGGGCCGTCGTCTCGTCGTGTACTTTCAGCGATAACGTGAGCTCCCTCGGCGGAGCAATTCTGGTCAACGTATGGTGCGATCTTAGCGCCTCGACAATCAGCAACAACCGCGCTTCCGAAGGTGCCGGAATCTACAAAACGGGCAGCGGGACCCTCCGCATCTTCAATTCGACCGTCAGCGCGAATGAGGCCAAAACGGCCGCCGGCGGCATTGGCAATCAAGGCGGCGAGGTCTGGCTCGATAACGTAATCGTCGCCCGCAACCGCGCCCCGATTGCGCCCGATTTCCGGGGGGCGATTACTTCGCGCGGATACAACTTACTCGGCGAAACTGACGGCAGCAGCGGTCTGACCGCGGGAGTGAATCACGATCTGGCCGGCACCTCGGCACAACCGCTCGATCCCAAGCTGGGACCGCTGGCGGATAATGGCGGTCGCGCTCCGACAATGGCTTTGCTGGCCGGCAGCCCGGCGCTCGATGCCGGCAATGCCACTGCAGGCGTCGACCAGCGCCGCCTGCCACGGCCGGCTGATTTTGCCGGCATCGCAAATGCCGACGGCGGCAACGGGTCTGACATCGGCGCCTTCGAATTACAGTTGGAACCGCCCTCGTTTGTGGTGAACTCCACCGGCGATACGGATGACGGGGCTTGCGACCCACTTGGCCAGGGCACGGGCAACCAGGACTGCACTCTGCGCGAAGCCATCGCGGCGGCTAATCTGATTGGCACCGGCGCTGTCGTTACGTTTGACCGGACGGTGTTTTCCCCGTCGTCCCCTCAGACCATCACGCTGGCGAGCACGCTTCCTGTGATAATTACCCCCACCAGTATCGTCGGGCCCGGCGCCAGCCAGTTGACGGTCTCGGGTGCTGGCCGCGTCCGTGTTTTTCAGGTTAACGCGAGCCGAAGCGCCAGCATCGCAGAGCTCACCATCGCGAATGGAAATGCGCTCAATGCCGGGACAGGCGAGGGCGGCGGCATCTTGAACGAGGGGAATGGGCTACTGACTGTTTCGCGTTGTGTGCTGGCGGATAATCTCGCGACCACCGGCGGAGGAATCTATAGCGCGGCCGGCGAGTTGACCGTGACCGACAGTACTATTGAAACAAACTCGGCCTCTGATGGCGGTGGCGTTTACATCGCGGCCTACGCTCGGGCGGCGATCTCTCTCACTCTCTTCCGAGACAACTTCGCGACTGGCGGCCGTGGCGGCGCGATCGCCACTTCATCCGGTGCCACCGCGACCATCCTGAAGTGCCTGGTCGAGAAAAACGCGGGCGACCTCGGGGGCGGTGTCGCCAACTCCGGCGGCACCATGATGTTGATCGACTCCACGTTCGCCGGGAACTCCGCTGCGCAGAGCGGGGGAGCCGTCTATCAAGATGCAGTTCCCGCGTTCTCGTCCGCCGGTTTGAGTGTGACTCGCTGCACCCTGCACGGCAACTCTGCGGCCGATGGCGGCGGCATCTACTCCGGATACGTTTCGCTCGATTTGAGCGACTCAACGCTCAGTGGAAACGCAGCCAGCAATTTCGGCGGCGGGGTTTTTCAGCAATCGGGAACAGCCAGTGTGCTCAATTCCACCGTCACGGAAAATACGGCCGCGAAAGGTGGCGGGCTTTACAGCGCCGGCCTGGCCATGCGGGTGGGCAACAGCATCGTCGCCAGCAACACCGCTTCCTCCTCTGTCTCAAACCCGGGGCGCGATCTTTTCGGCAGCTTTGTCACGCAGGGCTATAACCTCATCGGCGTGCGCGACGGTGCCGCCTACGGCATCGCCAACGACGGCAGTTTTGACCAGGTCGGGAGCATCGCCGCGCCGATTAATCCAGCGCTCGGTCCGTTGCAAGACAACGGCGGTCCCACCACCACCCATGCGCTGCTCGCGGGCAGTCGCGCCATCGATCGAGGCAATCCCGCCGTCGTCGCGCCGGACCAGCGCGGCTACCTCCGCACGGCCGGGACTGATATCGGCGCCTTCGAATTCAACGGCAGCGCGCCCCCACCACAGCTTGTTGGTGCGGTCTCGCGGAAAATCCATTGCAGCGCCGGTGCGTTCGATCTTGCCTTGCCACAGAGCGGTCCAGCCGGAATCGAATGCCGCAGCGGTGGGACGGGCGGCAGTCATCAATTGGTAGTCACGTTCTCCAGTCCGGTCTCGGTCAGCGCGGTTTCGGTAGCGAGTATCGACAATTCGGCGACCGCGGCGGCGAGCGTGAGCGGAATAGTGGCGACGATCGACCTCGCCGGGGTGGCCAACGCGCAGTGGCTGGTCGTGACCTTGCACGATGTGAGCACGGGCGGCGCCGCTTTGGACTTCGCCATCCCGCTGGGCGTGCTCCGGGGTGACGCGAACCGCGATGGCAGCGTGAGCGCGTCCGATGTAAGCCTGACCAAAGCGGCGGCCGGTCAAACGGTGACAGCACTGAACTACTTCTGCGATGTGAACGTGAGCGGCGGCGCCATCAATTCTTCCGACGTCGGAATGGTGAAAGCCCAATCCGGCACGGAGCTACCGCAGTAAGATTCTCTTTTTGGTCCGATGAGTGGTCGGCCGGGCTGGACCTTCCAGAGCAGCGACCAGCCTCCCCCACAAGGAGCGACGGCTTCCCAGCCGTCGAGTCCCTCATGCGTTCGCCGCAACCAAACCTGGCGACTGCGAAGCTGCCACTCCTCGCCAAATCCTCTCAACCCCAGACGCAGATTCTCGATCAAGCGCGTCCTGCCGAAGTAGACCGCCAAGGCCGTAGCGTCCCGCATTCGCCCCCACCTGCATCTGCCGGTTCCGCAGTCCACCGCCTCCACATCATCAATCCGCACTGCCGGATCGGGGCCGTCGCCCGACGCGATCCACTGATCCCAAGAAAATGCACGCTCCAGCTCTCGCCCTCACCCGGCGAGAGCAAGGAGCCGTTAACGAAATGCCCTATCCCAATGTCACATCCGACCTCAACCGGTCCACGCGATCGCATCAATGGGCAATGACGCCGACTCTGTCAAGAGTTGTCGCCTGAACCCCCAATATCTGCCCACGTTCGTTTCAACTGCGGCAACGCCGCGCTGACTTCTTGCTTCAAGGCGTGATCGCCGCCTTGGGCGATGACGCCGATTCTGTCAAGATCTGAGCCTGAACCCCAATCACCTTTCAAGCGCTCACGAGCGCCTCCCGAAAGAGCTTCAGTCTGCCGTTGGACGGAGTTTTTGTTTCAAAAGTGAGGACTGACCCCGAGCGTCTTCGCCGAGCGTCTTCGGACCCCGAGCGTCTTCGCGCACTGTCCGTCAAATCAGGGCAACCCCAACACGACCCCATCACGCCCCCCCGTTCAACGTCCCCCGCCCGTCGTGACGAGCCCTATTTTCCGGGTTTGAACGACGCAATGATTGGCGAGATGAAGACACTCTGATTCGCTCCGGAACTATACATGAAGACCAAAACGACCGTTTGGCGACCGTCAATCCGGCTATAGAAATCAACATTGCCGGTCCCGCCGTAATCGACATTCCACAATGGGCAAGAAACCCGCGAGCGGTGCCACTCTCCAACCCGTTCTTCCTCCAACGTTTCTTTGTCCAACGTTTCTAGCGGTGCCGGTAAGTCCTGCTCTCTCGAGTTCCGTGCTCCGAGGTCTCTTGCTTTGCTCTGCCACGCCTCTGCAGCCACCGTTTTTGCTACCGCCAGCCCCTGCTCTTTAACCAGTCGTCGAATGGTGCCGATCGACCATTGTCCGATGTAAGCACGCATTTGTACATCACCATGCACCCGATCTTCCGCGCCCCACCCATCTCCTCCCGCGTGAACCGCGCAATTCTGAAACGGCAGAATAGCGTTCACGATTTTGGCGCAGCTCTTGTCCCAGCCCATGTTGTCTGGTTCTCGGACTCTCTCCAGCTGTTCGCGAGTCAGGTGCAAGTTGTTAAAGCTCCCGTCGTGGTACAACTCAATCCAATTCTGTGGTATGGTAAACCTCGCCTTAGAGGGCTGTAGCTCTATGGTCGCCCCTAATAATGTTGCGTAAGGAAGCTCCGTCTGTGATTGCGCTACCGAAGTCGCCCACCACAAATAGAAAGCAACGGCTCGCAAGGTTCGCATGATCGATATCACTCTATTCAGAACCGTTTGTTCGCTGGTGTTCTGCGGGGGGTCATTTGGGGTCGGGGGGGCATTTGGGGTCAGGCTAAGAATCATGACAGTTCCGGATCAAATTTCGGGGCCCCTCCGCGGCGGTTTCTTCCGTGTGCGGCTTAGTTGTTGGCAACGCTCCTCCATACTCGATCCGACCTCTGGGCCATCGCGCAGCGAACATCGCTTGACCGCTGTTGTCAAGAATCTTAGCCTGACCCCTAATTTTCTATGCAGCGCGGAGTTCGTCGAGTTCCTCCACCAGATTGTGGCCTCCCAGCCTCCCGGCAAGGCGATCCATGTCATTGCCGACAACCTTTCGGCCCATAAGACCAAGTTGGTGGCAGCCTTTCTTCAAGCCCATCCCAACGTCAGCCTGCATTTTACTCCCACCTACTCCTCCTGGCTCAACCAGGTCGAGAACTGGTTTGCCAAAATCCAACGCCACGTGATCACGCGCGGCGTCTTCCGTTCTCTGCCCGATCTGCCCACCAAACTCCTGCGCTACATCCGTCACTACAACAAAACCGCCACCCCGATCAAATGGACTTATTCCAACCCCAAGCACAGAATCAAACCGTAGCCGATTCATCAGTTACATTGCACTAGGTTGCTCCGGCTCTACTCAAAGGTGGCGAAGAACGGCTGACACAATAAACGTTACTCCAACGACAATGCCCATCGCGCGGTAAAATTTTAGCATCTGTTCTTCGCGGGCAAATTTCTCGCCGACGAGACGCAAAATAATGGCGGTTTGTGCCCGGGCAACACGATTCCTAGTAAGAATTGCTAGTAAGCCCATCAGAGCGACCGCGAGATCTTCGATGTTAACTCTCATAATTTTCTATTTGCAAGGGCTTGATGCAGCGCCGGTCTGTCCGGCGTTCCCCGCCTGTCGATAAGGGCCGAAAACGTAATACCTAGAGACGCCTAATGTAGGCGATGAAACTCCAATCTGGGTAAACGAGGGCCCCTCGCCAATACCCCCGAAACCAATGGAGGGGTCTCCATCAGCGACGCCCCTCGACCCGCCGCCGCCGAAAGGAGCCCCGTATGTTGCTTCCGTATTCCATCCGGTTATCGGCGCACCTCGAGTGAAGAAAACAGACCCGCTTACGCCGGGCGTTGCCAATCCGACATAGGGATAGAATGCTCCACTGGTTGTCGCCATCGATCCAAAAGTCACAATTCCAAGATTGAAGTTGACGTCCATAGTCACCGGTGTGGCGGAAGCGTCAGAACAGGGCGTTACCGACGACGAATCCTTCTCTTTCTCCTTCCCACCACCACCACCACCACCACCTCCGCCTCCACCACCGTTACCGTCTCCACCGGGTGCACCGCCGCGATCATTGGGCGAAAAATCATTCGGACCAGCTTGACCGCGATACCCGTGGCCGGCGGTCTCAGCCGTTTCGGGCCCGATGGGGGTTCCGGTGATGGTTATCCTTTCTGTCGTTGCCGATTGATCCCCTCCTTCGAAAAGTTTTGCAATCCACCTCCAAACTCCCAAACCGCTTGGATCAGTATGATTCACCGGATCGCCGCCGCAATAGCGGAAGAGATTGGGGTCGCCGCCGCCGAAGCCGATGGGGTCGGGCTGGAGGAAACGGCCCAGTTGCGGCTGATACATCCGGTTGCGGTAATCGTAAATGCCCAGCTCGACGAAGAACTCCCGGCCCGTGAACATGAAGCGGTTGCCGTAGTTGCTGCGGCTGCGCGGGTGCGCTTCATCCCAACTGGCGGTGCTGTTGTTCCAATCGACCACCGTGGGCCAGCCAAAGGCGTCGTAGGTGTATTTTTCGAGACCGTTCCCTGCATCGTCGAGCAGGAACATAATGTTGCCCTGCCGGTCGCTCTTGTAGCGCATCAAGCCTAAACTCGCATCGTTGCGGGTCAGGATTTCATCCGCTCCAGCTCCGTAGATATTTGAGGCGGCGAAGCCGCCGCTCGCGTTCCATTCCAGGATCGGCTTCCAGCCGTCGTAGGTGAAGAGAGTGGTGACGCCGTCGATGGTCCGCTTGACGCACCGGCCTAGCCCGTCGTAGACGAACTGCGCCCGATTGGTCACACTCGTGAGCCGGTTTTCCGGATCGTAATTGTATTCAAAGCCACCTATTTGGAAAAGACTGAAATTGGCGGTGTAATTTGGCGGTTGCGCGCCGACCCAGGTGTATTGGTTCATCGGGTTGGCCGTGAAGGCAGTCGTCATCCCATTCTCGTTCACCCCGTTGGCTCCGGTCCGGTTGAGCACATCGGTGTTGTAGCTCACGATTCGGGTGGGATTAATGGGATTGCCTGTCCGGACCTGATCGGCGTTATATTTCGCGCTAATCAACTGACCGTCGGCGCTGTAGCCGAAGGTGTCTCCTTTGCCGTTTTCGTCGCGCCAGCTCGCGGTGACCCGGTTGAGCGAGTCGTAATTCATCCAACTGCGCGCAAACGGCGCGTCGACTTGACCGGTTGATTCCCACACGAAGGGCCGGTTGAGCGCGTCATAGCTAACGTTGGCCGAGTCGTTGACCCCGCCGCGGACGTTCTGCCGCTTGGTCATGTTCCCGTTCAAATCGTAGGTGTAGCGGAACCAGGGCTCGCTCGCCCCAGCGCCGTCATAGATGGTCTTCAATTGGCCGCGCCCAGTGTAATCGTACCCGATCGCGTAGGCGCCCACGACGTTTAACTGCGTCCGCAGCCCATCGGCATCGCGCGGCGTTGTCACCACCCGATCCGGAACGCCAGCGAGCGATTGGGTTTCGGAAATCTGCCGGTTGGCGTCATCGTAGCCGAAGGCGACGACCGTTTCCCATCCCGCGGAGTTGTAGGTGGCAATACTTCGCGTCCGGCTGGCCGCATCATACTCCATTGCAACCCACGAATTGGCAACACCGTCCCAATAGGACGTGGTGGGGCGGTTGCGGTTGTCGTAAACGATGCTTTTCACCTGGCCGGCGGGGTTTTTGTACTGGTCCATGTTTCCGGCGATATCGTAGTGCCAGGTCTCGGTGCGGTTCACGCTCGCGATATCCGTCGGATAGGTGGCGGTGCTCTTGCGATTTAAGGCGTCGTAGTCCCAAGTATAGCTGGCTCCTTTCGCGTCGGTCAACCGAATCTGGTTTCCAGCCAGATCGTAGCCGTAGCCCGTCCCTTCGTTGGCGAAGCCATAGGTCTGCATGACCCGGTTCATTTGCTCGAATTCCAGGCGGCGGAAAAGCCCGTCGGGCCGGATTTCCTTGGTCAAATTACCAGCGCGATCGTATTCCCAGCGGGTGGTCTGCCCCAGGGGAGCGAAAACGGCGGTGCGCCGGCCGCGCTCGTCATACTCGGTGGTGGTCACATTCCCGCGCGCATCCTGGGTCCAGGTGAGATTGCCTTCGGCGTCATAGGCGAAGTAAGACCAGGCGTCCACTTCCGGGGTCGGTTCGCGGGTCAAGGCGCGCCGCCAGTTTTCGTCGTAGTTGATATGGACGGTTTTCCACATCGGGGAATAGACTGCTTTGAGATTCGACGTGGTGTGAAGATAAGGATCATTCCAGTTGCGGCCATAGTAATAACTCGTGGTTTGATTGAGCGGGTTTATGACCGTCTCCACCCGTTTGTAATCGTCGTAGGCGTAGCGGGTGCGCTGGTTCGCGTTGGTGGCCGCTCCCGGATGGTTCTCATCCGCGGTCCAGGCCACGGTGCCGTCGGCGTTATAGCCGTTTTGGATGTAAGCCCCGTCTTCATGGGTCAACTTCGTCACTTGACCGCGCTGGTTATAGGCAAACCAGGTCCGCTTGCCGCGCGGGTCGGTGATGGTCGAGACCCGGTCGTTCTCATCGTAGCCGTATTGGGTCGGATGAGCGCCGGGATTCGGATCGCTCGGGGTGGCTGGCGGAGTGCGGCTGAGGAGGCGTCCGTTGCTACCTTCGTAGACAAAGGTTTCGTAGGCGCCGTCGGGGTAATTGATCTTGATCACCCGCTTGTTCGCATCGCGCAGAAACGTGGTGGGGTAGCCGCGCTCGTTCGTCACGCTATACGGGTAGTAGGGATTGTTCCCGTCGCGGTTGTTGGGATCGGGGCAATTGGCGCTGCCGTAAACGGTCTGAGCGGTGGAACGTACACCGCTATCGGAGGGTGTGAGCGGAAAGGTGGTCTGGGTGACGTTGCCGGTGAGCGGGTCGCGGATGAAGTCGGTGCGGTTGCCACGCCGGTCGGTGCTGGAGTTGAGGTAGAGATTGGCGTCGTAGGTTTGCGATGCGCTCACGCCCTTGAAATCGGTCGAGCTTTGGAGGAGTCCGTTCTCGGCGTAGGTGAAGCTGCGCTGAGGGGTGGAGACGGCGGTACCGACAGTGGTGCCACTGAAATAATTTTCGCTCAAGATCTGACCGTAAACCGGCGCTGTCCCATCGGGGTTGGTGGCCGTGGCGTAAACATAGGCGATCTTCTTCATCGGACCGACGTACATGGTGTCGTTGCAGGTCTTGAGAAGCGGCGCGCCGTTGTCGCTGCCCACATTTGGCTTCTCGTAGCTGTAAGTGGCGTCCAGAGCGGGGTCGTTAAAATACCGGACGCTGGTCAGAACGGTCCAGGCGAACGTTCCCGACGAAAAAGTTTTCGACTCGTAGGTGTAATCCACCGCCCGGCCGTCGCTTCCCTGGATGTAATCCACTTCGCCGCCAGTCGTTCGCAGCCCGTAGGGATCGATGATGGCCTGGGTTTTGAAGGTGTAGGAATAGTAGGTGGTGGGCGGCGAGTCGCTGTCTTCGATATAGCTGCTTGGGGTGGCCAGAAACTCGATCTTGCTGCCATCGGGCAAGAGCAGATAGCAGAGATTGCCCACGAGCGGTTTAAAGCGCTCGCGCGTGCCGGTCCCAGCGCGCCAGGCGCCGCCGAGGGTGGGCGGCCCGAAGGTTTCTTCCCGCCCATCGGGAAACGAAACCGTGTAGGGAAAGGGCTGGCCAGCCGGGACGTCATAAACGTCTGCGACCGACCACTCGAAGGAGTGACGCCAGGCGTAGCCCCAGCGAGAGTTCCAGGTCCGCGTGTAGCTCAGGCCGTAGGCGGAGACGGCGCCTGCGATTTGGAGGTCAACCGTGCTTCAGGACGCGTTCCCGGACAGGGGATCGAACGAGCCCGCCACGGAACTGTTGCCGTTAAACTGTCCGGTCGGGCCGGTGGGGTTGCTGCTTCCGGCCTGGGCCCGGAGCGGCGCACTGGAAGCCAGAGGGAGCAATGAAACCCACAAGGCAATCGAGATGCGCCGGAAAGAAGTTACCAAACACAAAGAAACACATACCTAACAGAATTTCTCGGCTGGGCTTATGACTCTGCCCGGCGAACCTGCAAAAACACGATGAGACGGAAGAAGATTTCTCACGAGTTGGCAGCACTGCCCAAGCTTCCCGCTTTTCGGGATAGCGATCACAAGGCGATGCTTGTTCTCAAGACGCTGCGCAAGATGGCACTGGCCAATCAGACAGCCGCGCCGCGTCCCTTTATACGCTCCGCGAGGTGATGAAGCACTTTGGCGCCCTCTCTCTGGATGGCGGCAGATGTTTATGCCGGCTGGAGAAGGAGGGAATCCTGACCCGCATCCGCGGTTCGCGGACGCTCCTCCAGCCTCTCGGCGTGGCCCGGGAGTTGCGTGTGCCGGGGCTGGTCGGCTTGCCTACCTCGTTTTCCTGTCTGGTCACGCTGCAGAGATTATCGGACCTTTTACATGTGCGTGCGGAGGGCGCTCCGCTCCCACGGCTTCCTGGGGGAAACCTTTTATTTCGAGGAGCGGGAATTACGTGACGGATCACTGGCCACCCGTTTCCAGAAGTATCCAGTGGATGCCGTGGTTTGGTTCCTCCCCTCTCGCGCCAGCCGGGAGACAATTGCGCGCCTGCGGGACGCGGGCACCCGGGTGGTGGAGTGAGCGACGGCGGCCTGCCGGGAATTCCTTGCCGCTACGAGGTCCGACGCGGCGCGGCGCGCCGCCAGATCCTACGCACCAGGCGCGCCAGCGGCGAAGTCGAGCGGGTGGCGGTAGTGTCGGGTTCCCAGTCGGGGATCGAAGGCTGATTGCGAACGGCTCCTCACCTCAATCGAGGCCGAGGGGTGAGCCGCCGAATTGGTGGACCTCTCGACACAGAGCGGCCGCAAGTGCACTGGATTCCCTGCCGGAAGGGTCAGGTGTGTTTCTGCAATCTTCCGCCGCGTCGATCCTGGCCTGCCGCGCCCCGGCGCGACTGGCGGCGTTGGTCCAGACGCGGCGCGTGGCGCTCGTGGACGGGCCCGTCAGCATACCTTTCGCGCGCTTTCCGGCGGAAGCGCGGGTGGATTTGGTTACATGGATTGGGGCGCGCTGGCCGAGAGACTGGTGAGCGATCTGCTGGCGGGCACGGCTTCCGCTGCTGCTGCCGCGGTCACAGAGGCGGAAGCTCGCTGCGCGTAGCGCCACTGGATTACGCCCAGGACCTCTGATCTGTTTCCCTGCCGCGCAGCGAGCGATTGGATCGAGCGTCAAGGGTTGAGAGATTCCGGTCAAGGAGGCCAAAGAGGTGTAAGTTCACGTGTCGCCAAGCCCTCATCGTCACTCTCCACGGAGTCTCGAACGGCGGCACTCCCATCAATGTTTCGATCCCTCTGCGGATTCTGGTCGGCGACATTAATGGCAGCGGCAGCGTCAATGCGAGCGACATCGGCCAGACAGAAGCACGCGTCGGAGCCGCCGTCGACGCCAGCACTTTCCTCTCCGACATCGTCGCCAACGGCTCCCTCAACTCCAGCGATATTGGTTTGATCAAATCCAAGTCAGGCAATTCGCTCACGCTTGCGGGTGGCCGCGATGAGCCTCCTCTATCCGAGCCGCAGATTATCGATCAAGCG
>JBBSLZ010000032.1:0-17475 GCA_038233435.1 Chthoniobacterales bacterium | reverse complement strand
CGGTGCCCGACGAATTCTGAATCCACCCGCCCGGAAAGCGGCGCGAGGACGCGCACCCACTCCCAAAGCGCAGCGCGCGAAATGTGCGACGCCCACCCCCGTTCGCATCCCCAGGCTGCGTTCGGAGTGCGCGCGCGTCCCCGCGCCGCTTTTCGGACGCGCCGAGCCACACAAGCTCGTCTCGTCTCCATCTGCGCCGGCCCACTTCTCCTACCCGACTCGCACTTCGCGCGCGACAGCGCAGTCAGCCCGGTCCTTATTGCGCGTATGATCGTCCCGCTTCGCTCCCTCGCGTCCCTCTTTGCTTTCATCGCGCTCATCGCCTCCCCGCACTTTCTTTTCGCCCAAGAAGAACCCGCCCTCTCGCCGCCGCCATCCGCTTCCCCACCGCCGACCCTGACCGAAATCCCGCCCCAATCAGCCGCCGCCCCCCCTCTCACCGCCGTCCTCTTAAAGAATCTAAAAGCGCGCACCATCGGCCCCGCCATCATGGGCGGACGCGTCTCCGATCTCGCGATTGATCCGCGCAATCCCGGCCTCTTCTACGTCGGCCTGGCCACCGGCGGTCTCTTCAAAAGCGGCGACGGCGGCACCACCTTTGATCCCATCTTCGACAAAGAATCCACCCTCTCCATCGGTGCGGTCGCGATTGCGCCCTCCGATTCCGACGTCCTCTGGGTCGGGACCGGCGAAGCCAACGATCGCAATTCCTCCGGCTGGGGGAACGGCGTCTATCGCTCCACCGATGGTGGCGGCACCTGGCAGAACATCGGCCTGAAAGACAGCCGCACCATCGCCCGCATCGTCGTGCATCCGAAGAATCCCGAGACCGCCTATGTAGCCGCCTCCGGGCACCTCTGGGTCGACGGCGGTGAGCGCGGTCTCTTCAAAACCACCGATGCCGGCAAGACCTGGAAAAACGTCCTCCAGGTCACCGGCGCCCAAGCCGTCCGCACCGGTTGCGGCGACGTGGTGATGGACCCCTCGAACCCGGAAATTCTCTACGCCACCCTCTACGCGCGGCAACGCACTCCGTGGGGATTCACCTACGGCGTCGCTCTCACCGAGGGCGAAGACGTGGGCGGCATCTTTAAGAGCACCAATGGCGGCGCCTCCTGGAAAAAACTGGCCGGCGGCCTCCCCGGCCAGACCGGTCGGATTGGCCTCAGCATCTCGGCCAGCAATCCGAAGATCGTGATGGCGGTAGTGCAAAGCGATGAAGGCGGCGCGAGCGATCTGCGCGATCTGCACAGCCGGGCCGGTGGCATCTTCCGCTCAGAAGACGGCGGCGAGAAATGGACCCGCATGAGCGACATCGTGCCGCGCCCATTTTACTTCAGCCAGATTCGGATCGACCCGGCCAACGATCAACGCGTCTACGTCCTCGGCTTCGCGCTCCTCGTATCCGATGACGCCGGTCGCAGCTTTCGCGAAGACTATTCCGAAAAAGTACATCCCGATTGCCACGCCCTCGCCATTCAGAACGGCAGCGCTCCGGCACCGAAGCCGGCCAAGCCCGAAGACAAAAACAAACCGCCCAAGCCGCCCGTTTCCCAGCGCCTCCTGCTCGGCACCGACGGCGGCGTTTACCAGAGTTTCTCCGCTGCCAAAACCTGGGATCACCTCAACGTCATCCCCGCCGGCCAGTTCTACCGCATCTCGGTGGACGATTCGCAGCCCTACTACCGCGTCGCCGGCGGGCTGCAGGATAATTGCAACTGGGTCGGCCCCACCGGCGTGCAGAGCAAAGACGGGATCATGAACGGCGACTGGACCAACCTGGGCGGCGGCGACGGCTTCTACGTCGTCTTCGATCCAGCCGACCGCGACATCCTCTACGCCGAGAGCCAGCAGGGCCACGTCCAGCGCACCAACCTCCGCACCGGCGAAATCCGCGAGCTGCGCCCCGAACCGGCCGAAGGCCAGCAAAGCTATCGCTTCCATTGGAACTCGCCTCTCCTTCCCAGCAAACACAAACCCGGCACCCTTTACCTCGCCGGCAACCGCGTCTTCCGCCTCACCGACCACGCGGAGAAGTTCGAACTCATCAGCCCCGACCTGACCCGCAACGATCCCGAACGCGCCAACGCCACCGGCAGCGGCGCGGAAAACTTCGGCGTTATCTTCTCGTTAGCCGAATCGCCGCTCAAGCTCGGCCTCCTCTGGGCCGGCACCGACGACGGCCGCCTCTGGATCACCGATAACGACGGCGCCAAATGGACCGAGCTAACCCAAAACCTGCCCGAAAACGTGCGCGGCCAATGGATCGTCCGCATCGAGCCGAGCGCGCACGATCCGAAAGTCGCCTACGTGGCGCTCAACGCCTACCGCAGCGGCAACGACAGCCCCATGCTCGTCCGCACCGCCGACGGCGGCGCCACCTGGCAGAGCGTGGTCGGCGAAGGTCTGCCCGCCACCGCCCCGCTCGAAGTCGTGCGCGAAGATCCGGTCAACCCGCGCCTTCTTTACGTCGGCACCCACTTCGGCCTCTTCGCCTCCGTCGATCAAGGCGCCAAATGGATGCGCCTGGCCGACGTCCCCGCCGTCCGCGTGGACGACCTTCGCATCCAGCCACGCACCGCCGATCTCGTCATCGCCACCCACGGACGCAGCCTCGGGATTCTCGATGACACCCGGCCGCTCCGCGAGCTCACCCCCGAAGTAGCCGCGCAGCCGGCGCATCTCTTCAGCGTCGCGCCCGTCACCGCCGCCTATCTCCTCCCCGGCTGGGTCGAGTGGGCCGGCAAAGGCGAGTTCCGGGGCAAGAATCCGCCCGAAGGAGCCATCTTCACCGTCTGGGTAAAAGAATACACCGGCGACGAGATCAAGCTCGCGATCACCAACGCCGCCGGCACGCCCATCGCCAATCTCAAATCGCCCGCCACGCCCGGCCTGACTCGATTGACCTGGGACCTCCTCCCCACCAAAGACGTGCTCACGCAGTACGGCGGCGTCGATGCCAAGCGCCTCATCCCGAGCGGCGACTACAACGCCGAGATCACCTTCGGCCAGACGAAAGTTAAACAAACCTTCCGCGTCAACGTCGCCGAAGGCATCATCACTCGTTAGGGGAAAGCCATTTCCGCCGAACGATTTCCGCTCTTCTAAATTTGAACGTTGAACGTTCGGCGTTGGACGTTCAACGTTCCATTCCCGCCCCCCATGGACGATCCTCACACACCCGACCGCGGCGACGATTACGAACGCGAGACCACCACCGACCTCGACGACGAAACGCCGGACGCGCCCAAGGGCCTGGCGCTTCACACCCGCATTCTGATCGGCCTCGGCGTCGGCGTCACCGCCGGCGTCCTCGCCAATTACCTCCTCGGCGGCGAGGACGCGCGCGTGGTCTGGACGGTGGAGAATATCACCGAGCCCATCGGCACCCTTTTTCTCCGGCTCCTCCTCATGATCGTAGTCCCGCTCGTCTTCTCCTCGCTCGTGGTCGGCGTCGCGGGCATCGGCGATATCCGGAAGCTCGGCCGCGTCGGCCTGAAATCATTTGGCTACACCTTGGTCATTTCCGCCATCTCGGTCGTCATCGGAATTTCGCTCACAAATCTGATCCGTCCCGGCGAGCGGCTCGATCCCGCCACCCGCGCTGGACTCGAGGCCCGCTACGGGAGCGACGCCGCCAAGCGCGTGGCCGACGCCACCAAAAAACCGGCCGCGCCGGAATCCGCCCTCATGCAGGTGGTGAAAACGATCGTGCCCGCCAATCCCATCGCCGCCGTCTCCAGCGAGACGCCGAACATGCTCCACTTGATGTTCTTCGCCGTCATCCTGGGCGTCGCCGCCACGCTCGTTAGACCGGAAACCGCCGCGCCCCTCCTCGACGCCTTGCAGGCTCTCTTCGAGATCTCCTGCAAGGTCATCGATCTGATCATGAAGGTGGCCCCCTACGCGGTCGCCTGTCTTCTCTTCAACAACACCGCCCGCTTCGGCCTCGATCTCCTCAGCGCGCTTGGCTGGTTTGTCCTCACCGCCATGCTTGGGTTCGCCCTCCACATGTTTGGCGTTTACTCGCTTTCGGTCTGGTTTCTTTCCCGGATCAATCCGCTCGAGTTTTTCCGCCGGATCAAGACGGTTATGCTGACCGCTTTCTCCACCTCTTCGTCGAACGCGACCCTTCCCACCGCGCTGCGCATTTCCGAGGAAAACCTCGGCGTTCCGCGGGAGATCAACGCCTTCGTCCTGACCGTCGGCGCCACCGCGAACCAAAATGGCACTGCGCTTTACGAAGGCGTCACCGTGCTCTTCCTCGCCCAGCTTGCCGGGATCGACCTCACACTCTGGCAACAACTCGGCATTGCCTACTTCGCCATTTTGGGCGGCATCGGCACCGCCGGGGTGCCGAGCGGCTCAATCCCCTTCATCATCATCATGCTCGCCACCTACGGGATTAATCCCGCGCTCATCGCCATCATCCTCGGGATCGATCGCATCCTCGATATGTGCCGCACCGTCCTGAACGTGAGCGGCGATCTGACCGTGGCCACCTACGTGGCGCGGTCGGAAGGATTCCCTTTGCTGGGGCAAAAGCGCTAAGCGGTCCTTTTCTTCTTTTGCGAGCGCGGACTCGTGGGGCAGGATAAGAAATCTTGAACGCGCGTCTCCTTTTCATCTGCCTCGGCCTCTTCCTGCTCCTGGCGGGCTGTGATCATCCACGTGATCGGATCGTGGGCAAATGGCGCGTGACGCCGGGCGAGAACGCGCTGATCTGGGAGTTCTCGCCGAACGGCCGCGTCAAAGCGGGCAAGATCGAGGGAAGGTATTCATTCGGCGACAGCCAAAAACTGAAAACCCAGACGCCCTCGGCCACCTTCATTTACGTGCTCGATCTAAAGGAAAACAAGATGGTCTGGACGGCGGCGAATGGGGTCAAGACGGAACTGGAACGGCTGCCATGAACTGGAACTGGCGCAAGCGCGCGCTGGCGACTGGAGCATTGCAAGCGGTCGCTCTCCTGCACATTTTCGCCGCCGAGCCGGCCGCCCCTCCGCCCGATCCGATTGCGGTGGTGCGCGCCCAGATCGAAGCCTTTAACCGCAATGAAGCCGACGCGCTGGCCGCTCGGGTCGCGGAGGATTTCGTCTACTACAACGTGACCTCGGATGCCACGACCGTGGAAACAAAAGGCCGCGCTGCCTTGCGCGATGGCATGACGGCATACTTCAAGTCGCTCCCGAGCGTGAAATCGGAGGTGGAAGGTTTGCTCCAGACCGGACCCTTTGTCTCCTTCCGCGAGCGCGTTTCCTGGACCTCGCCGAGCGGAGAGAAATCGCAAAGTGCGCTCGCCATTTACGAAGTCCACGATGGCATCATCACCCGCGCCTGGTATTATCCGGCCACTCCTTAAATCGGCGGAATGAGGGCGCGCGCGGGCAAGAGCGAGGCGGGCGAGAAGTTGCGGGTGGGGCGTTCCTGGATCAATGGCCGCGGCTGCTTCGCGCGGGTGGCGTTACCCGCGCGCCGAAAGGTGGGCGAATTCACGGGCGAGCGAATTTCCAACCGCGAAGCGGCGCGGCGCGTGGCGCGCGGCGGCAAAGTGATGATTTGCGAAGTGGGCGATGACTGGAGCGTCGATGCCAGCCGCGGCGGGAACGCGACCGCGTTCATCAACCACTCCTGCGCGCCGAATTGCTTCAGCCGGATCACGCACGGCCGGCTGCTCTTTTTTGCGCTCCGCGAAATTCAACCGGGCGAAGAGCTCACGCTCGATTACACGCCCTCGCAACATCCCGGCCTGCCCTGCACTTGCGGCGCTCCCAATTGTCGCGCCGCGATGCGGTGATCCGCGGTTGAACTTGCGGCCGGTTTCCGGATACAACGGCCGCATCGCCATGACCGAATACTATCGCCAATTCGCCTTCGTCAGCTCGGTGCTGGCCGGGTTCGCTTTCACTTTCTATGCGACGCTCCTGACCGTTTCGCGAGAGAATCGTGCGGCCAGTGTGGTCTCCGTGCTTACGGTAGCGGCCTCCACTTGTTTTCTGATTGTCACCTTAGGCACCACGTTTTCAGCCGCGCGGATGGCCGTCTGGCCGAAACTGCAGCGTTGCCGCCGGAGTTAGCCTCGCAGCGGGCTCCGCTTTCCATTGTTTTTCTCCTCGGCATTCTGCTCCTGCTGGCCAGCTTCGGGCTCGGGGGTTGGGTCCGCTCGCGGCGGCTCGGGATCGTCACCGTGGTGGTGGCGGTTTTGGGGACGCTGGGCGTCATTTTCGCACTCGCACCGTTTATTGGCGTCCCCGACTGACCCGAGCGTCTCCATGAATGATGAAGGAACTCTCGCGCCAGCCGATCAGAGCTTTCTCTCCCGGTTTAAGCGAAACGAAATAGGCGGCGACGAGTTTCACCATCGGGAACACCTGCAGCTCGCGTATATCTTCCTGCGTCTTCATCCCTTCGAGACGGCCGTGGAGAAAATGGAGACTGGGCTGCGCAGTCTCCTCGCGCATCGCGGCGCGCCGGCTTCGAAATATCACCACACTTTAACCGAGGCGTGGCTGCGCGCGGTGCAACATTTCATGGATCGCGCCGGGCCGACGGTGGATTTCGAGCAGTTCCTGGAAACGGCGGCGAGCCAGCTGCTGGACAAGGAGATTATGGGGACACATTACTCGACCGATCGACTGTGGTCGGACGCCGCGCGCGCTTCCTTCATCGAGCCAGATTTGCAGCCGATTCCGGTCCCGCGGACTCCAGGCTCGCTCAGTTACTTGTCGCCAAAGACGGTGGTGCGGGAGAGCCCGATCCACGGGCGCGGGCTCTTCGCGAAAGACGCGATTGCTCAAGACGAGATCGTGGCCGTGAAGGGTGGACACATCATCACGCGGCAGCAGTTGCGCAAGTTACAGCCAACGCTCGGGCCTGCGGAAATCCAGATCGCCGACGACCTGTTCATCTGTCCGGTGACGCTGCAAGAACGGGCCGGATCAATGATTTACAGCAATCATTCGTGCGCACCCAATCTCGGAGTGCTCGGTCAGATCACCTTCGTCGCGCTCAGGAAGATCGCGGCCGGCGAAGAACTCACCCACGATTGGGCGATGACGGATGATGATGACGACGGGTTGTCATGCCAATGCGGGACGCGCCAATGTCGCGGCACGGTCACAGGTCGCGATTGGCAACGGCCGGAATTGCAGGCTCGCTATCGGGGTTACTTCTCGTCATATTTGGCGCGAAAGATTGCCGAGCGCCCGTTGTGAATTCGATCATTCGCCCTCGTCTTGCTTTGGTCCTAACGCTTCTGCTCGCGAGCGCCACGCGGCTCCCCGCCGAGGAAGAGGGCGTCGCCGTGATGGAGGAGATCATCGTGGAGGAGCCGTTCGATGTGCGACTGCAGTTGCCGCAGGAATCGGCGGTCAAAATCGGGCGAGCGTGGATCGGGGGGATACATTTTTCCTGCAGAACTCACTCCGGCCGGACCTGAATCCTCGGAACGACGACCCGCTTTCCCTCCGTCACTGACCCAGCGAAAAATTCCGCCGGGTAGGGTCGCCGCGCTGCGGCGACCAAGGCGCGTGATCCGCACGAGAAGCGCTCGGGCCATTATTCCGCCGCCGCGCCGCCTGGACGGCGCAGCGCGCCATCCCTACCCGCTTGCACCCCTCCCATTCCATCCGAAAATTTCCGCAACGCACCGATGTCCTCTCTTCTCCTCTTTCGCATCGCCGCCGCCCTCTGCTTCCTGGCCGTCGCCTTGGGAGCGTTCGGCGCGCACAGCCTCAAGGCCATCCTGGAAGCGAATGGAACCGTGGAAGCCTGGAAAACAGCCGTGCTCTATCACCTCGCCCATGGCGTCGCGCTCCTCGCCCTGGCCCTGCACGCCGCCGTCCCACGCGGCGCCAGCTACCTTCTCCTCGCCGGCATCGTCCTTTTTAGCGGCAGCCTTTACCTCCTCGCGCTGACTAATCTCCGCTGGCTGGGCGCGATCACTCCGCTCGGCGGGCTTTGTTTCCTCGGCGGCTGGCTTTGGCTCATCCTCGCCCCGCCGCGCTGATCCGGCTGTCACCTCGTCGGGGAGGAAGCTTGTCCGCGGCGGCGTTGTCCGGTTAGGATGCGTCTCGCGCGCATGCTCGAGTCCTTTTTCGAAACCCAGAAACCGGTCGCGACCGGTCTGGCTTTCGTGGCGACCTACCTCGCCGCCCTCGCTCTCGGTCGCTTCCTCAAGCGCCGGGCCGGAGTGCGGCTCGGGATTTTTTACCAGCTCTTCTGTCTCGCCCTCGGCTTCTATGCGGCGCTGAGCGCCTGGGGCCTCCGCTCCTCCTGGCGGAATCACGTCGGCGCCGCCCTCATCATTCTTAGCACCGGCTTCGCGGTGTCGCTGCTCGATCGCTATCTCTGGGAATCCTACTTCAGAAAACGCCGCCAGATTATCGTGCCAAAATTGCTCCGCGATACGGTGGCAGCGCTTCTCTTCCTGATCGTGCTCATCCTCGTCCTGAGCATCGGCTACCACGCGGAGACGCAACTGAAAGGCGTCCTAGCCGGCTCTGGGGTGGCCGCGATCATTCTCGGTTTCGCCGCCCAAAATCTCCTCAGCAGCATCGTGGCCGGGATGTCGCTTCAGATCCAGCGACCTTACAAAGTCGGCGACTGGCTCAAGATCGGCGAGATCTACGGCGAGGTCATGGAGATCCGCTGGGGCGCCACCCGCCTACGGACGAACGACGCCATCTACCTGCACATTCCGAATAATGAGATCGTCAAGCAGACCATCACCAACTTGAGTTATCCGAGTGCGGTGCATGCGATGCGGATCCAGGTCGGCGTGGATTACACCATCCCGCCGAACCGCGTCAAAGACGCTCTCCTCCGCGCCACCACCCAGGCCCATCGCGTCCTGCCCGAGCCCCCGCCAAAAGTGTTCCTGCGCGATTTCGCAGAATCATCCATCACCTACGAGATCAAGTTCAACATGACCAGTCACAGCTATTACAACGACATCTGCGACGCCATCCGGACGAACATTTGGTACGAATTCCGCCGCCGGAAGATCAACATCCCCTTCCCCATTCGCACTCTCCAGTTAGACCGGAAACCACGCTCGCCGACCGATGGCCTGCGCGAAAAAGCGCGCGGCATGCTCCGCGACGAACCGCTCTTTTCCTGCCTCGACGAATCCCAAATCGATCGCCTCGTCCGGGACGGCGACGTCAATCATTTCGGCCGCAGCGAAGTCGTGATCGAGGAAGGCTCGGAGGGCGATTCGATGTTCGTCCTCCTGCAGGGGACCGCTCAGGTCTCCATTCTCCGGAACGGTGACTCCATTCGAGTGAGCAGTCTGCGTCGAGGCGATTGCTTCGGCGAGATGTCACTTCTGACCGGCGAGAAACGCACCGCCACTGTCCGGGCGGAACAGGATTGTGAAGTCATCGAGATCAGCAAGCCCGTCATGGGCGATCTGCTCCGGACCGCGCCCGGCTGTCTCGATCAACTCAGCGCGCTGTTGGCCGAGCGGAAATTAGCCACGGAAGGCATCCTTAAGGAAGCCTTCCCCGAACGCGCGCAGAACGGGAAAAGGGCCGAATACACCGCATCTTTCGTCACTCGGCTGCGCTCGTTCTTCGAGTTATAGCTTCATCCCTCTCCAGCCGAGTCAATCCTCGTTCGCGCCCCGTTTTTCCTTCTTTCGAGACAGAGAGCAGGGCGGTAGGCGAGGCCGACGCGAGAAGGGAGATAGCCATTGCCAGCGAGGCAAAACTCCCTAGAGTCCCCCACTTCCAACCCCGACCCATCTATGACTCTTCTTGCCCTCTCTATCCTGGACTTCGGCGTCACCCTTTCCATGCTCTGCGCCGTGGGTGGCCTGGTCTTCGCCTTCTTCCTGATCAAGTCCGTCATCAGCCGCTCTCCGGGTAATGAGCGGATGCGCGAAATCGCCGGCGCCGTCGAAGAAGGCGCAAAAGCCTATCTGCGCCGCCAAGTCATCACCATCAGCGCCATCGCCGCCGTCATCTTCATTCTCCTCTTCCTCTTTATGAAAGACGCCGCCGGCGCCACCGCGATTGGCTTCTTAATCGGAGCCTCCTGCTCCCTCGCGGCCGGCTACATCGGGATGCGCATCGCCGTCCTCGCCAACGTCCGCACCACCCAGGCAGCCAGCTCCTCACGCACCCTCGCCCTCCGCGTCGCCTTTAACGGAGGAGCCGTCACCGGTTTGCTCGTCGTCGGCCTCGCCTTGCTCGCGGTCGGTATCTTCTACACCATCGCCGGTAAGATGGTCGGCCACGAGCTGGCTGTGCGCAGCCTGATCGGCCTCGCCCTTGGCGCCAGCTTGATCAGCGTCTTCGCGCGCTTGGGCGGCGGCATCTACACCAAAGCCGCCGATGTGGGCGCGGATCTGGTCGGCAAGATCGAGAGCAATCTGGAAGAAGATGATCCTCGCAACCCCGCCACCATCGCCGATAACGTGGGCGATAACGTCGGCGACTGCGCCGGCATGGCCGCGGACGTCTTCGAGACCTACGCGGTCAGCTTGATCGGTGCCATTCTAGTCGGCTCCCTCACCATCGCCAGCGATCCCGCGGCCATCATTTACCCATTCGTCCTCGGCGGCATCTCGGTCATCGGCGCCATCCTTGGCATTATCTTCGTCAACGTCAGCAATCTGAAACCGGGTCCTGCCCTGATGGGCGCGGTCGGCGCCAGCGCGGTCGTCTCCGCCGTCCTCTTCTGGCCCGCCACCCATCTGATGTTCCCGAATGGCATCGTCGTCGCCGGCCTGGCCCGCTCCGCGAACTCCCTCTACCTCGCCGCCCTCGTTGGCCTCGTCCTTACCTTCGTCGTCGTGCTCATTACCAACTACTACACTTCCACCGCCTATCGCCCGGTGCGGAAGATCGCCAAAGCCTCCGAGACCGGCCACGCCACCAACATCATCGCCGGCCTCGCCATCGGCCAGCACTCGACCGCGCTCCCCGTCCTCTTCATCGGCCTTTCCATCCTGTTCAGCTACCACTTCGCCGGCCTCTACGGCATCGCCATCGCGGTCATGAGCATGCTCTCGATGGCGGGCATCATCATCTCCCTCGACGCCTTCGGCCCCATCACCGATAACGCCGGCGGCATCGCCGTCATGAGCGAGCTCCCGAAAGAAGTCCGCGATACCACCGACGAACTCGACGCCGTCGGCAACACCATGAAAGCCGTCACCAAAGGCTACGCCATTGCCTCCGCCGGTCTTGCTGCGCTCGTTCTCTTCGGCTCCTACGTGGAAGAGTTGCGCGCCCATTACCTCGCCACCGGCCGCGCTTACACCTTCGATTTCTCCCTCAATGATCCGAAAGTCATCATTGGCCTCTTCATCGGCGGACTGCTCCCATTCATCTTCACCGCCTTCAGCATGGACGCAGTCGGCAAAGCCGCCGGCGCCGTCGTGCGCGAGGTGCGCCGCCAGTTGACCGCCAAACCCGGCATCCTCCGCGGCGAAGACAAACCCGACTACGGCGTCTGCGTCGATATCGTAACCAAAGCCGCCCTCCGCGAAATGATCATCCCCGCGCTCCTCCCGGTCGCCTTCGTTCTCGCGGTCGCCTGGATCAAACCCCTCGGCCCGGTCGTCCTCGGCGGCCTGCTCGTCGGCACCATCGTCACCGGCCTCTTCGTGGCCATCGCCATGACCTCCAGCGGCGGCGCCTGGGATAACGCCAAAAAATACATCGAAGAAGGCAATCTCGGCGGCAAAGGCTCCTTCGCCCACTCGGCCTCCATCACTGGCGACACCGTTGGCGATCCCTACAAAGACACCGCCGGCCCCGCCATCAACCCGATGATCAAGGTGGTCAACATCGTTGCCATCCTCATCATCCCGATGTTCTTTTAGCGTGCAGCCCGCTTCGCTCTCGGCATGACTGAGAAAAACCCGAGCCCTTCCAGCGAGCCGCGCGATTACCAAATCGTCGCCACCGCTAAGCCCGAGCCGACCCGGCGAGAGCTGGCCCTGCCCGACCCCGGCGCCACCCCCTTCAAGGTCGTGGTCGATCCGGAAATGCGGGTGAAACTGCGGCGCGCCCTCATCGAGCTCATCGATTACCACGACGAATCCCTCGCGGAACATTTCGCCGAAGGAAAGCTCGAGCTGGAATCCTACAAAGAATACATCGAGCTCTTCGCGCGCAGCTTGAAAGAAACCATGGAAAGTCGCGAGGGCGTTTCCTACCTGCTCCGCGCCGTCGGCTTCGAAGTCCCGCCTCAAGACATCAATCTCCAGCCCGACTTGCGGTGGAAACGAGGCGTCCCCGGCGCCTTCGGTTCCAGCCTGCTTTGAACCGGGGTAGGGTCGCCGCGCTGCGGCGACCAGAACGCGTAGTCCGCGCGGAGATAGCCCCTCACCTCAAAGCGCGACTCGCCCGCTCGGACGGCGCAGCGCGCCGTCCCTACCCCGCCGCTTCGAGTTCAGCCCGGCTGATCCCGTGCAGCTCGAACAAGCGCAACACCGTCTCTTCGATCAGATTATTCGGGCAGGACGCGCCCGCCGTGATCCCCACCACCAACGGACCGCTCGGCAACCAGCCCCTGGCGATCACCTCATCCTTGGCGTGCAAATCGTAATGCAAAATCTCGTCCGCCGAGACCAAACGCGACGCGTTCCGCACAAAGTAGGTGGGCAGTTTTTCCTCGCCCATCTCCGCCAGGTGCGAAGTGTTCGAGCTGTTGTAACCGCCCACCACCAGCAGCAAATCCATCTTCACGTCGAGCAATTCGCGGAGCGCATCCTGCCGCTCCTGGGTGGCGCCGCAGATGGTGTCGAAGAAACGGAAATTATTCGCCGCCGCTTCCTTACCATCGCGGTCGATGATCGCCTGCCGAATCCGCCGCTGCACTTCCTCGGTCTCGCCGCGCAGCATGGTCGTCTGGTTGGCCACGCCGATCGTGCGCAGGTGCAAATCAGGATCGAACCCGGGTGAATGCGCTTTCTCGAACTTGGCCAGGAACTCCGCCTTGTCGCCGCCTTGCCGGATGTAATCGCAAACGTAATCCGTCTCCGCCAGCGTCAGCACAACCAGGTAGTGACCTTTCCCGTCACCGAGCGCACGCGAGCTGGTTGCCTTGGTTTCCTCATGCTCGGCCTTGCCGTGAATAATGGAAGTGGCCGACTCGCTCGCGTATTTGCGCACGCGTTTCCAGACGCTCATAACGTCGCCGCAGGTGGTATCGACGATCTGACAACCGATATCCTTGATCTGCTGAAGCGTCGAAACCTCGGTCCCAAACGCGGGCACGATGACCACATCTTCCGGCCCGAGTTCTTCCACCGCGGCCTGCTTATTCGCGCCCAAAAGATTAAGAATTCCGAGCGACGAAATCTGATCGTTCACCTCTGGGTTGTGGATGATCTCGCCGAGAATGAAGAGGCGGCGATCCTTGAAAACCTTTCGCGCTGCGTAGGCGAGATCAATGGCGCGTTCCACCCCGTAGCAAAAGCCGAATTGCTTCGCCAGCCGGACGGTAATGTCGCCCACTTTCAGAATGCCGCCGTTCCGGCGGATCATGTCCACGATGTCGCTGCGATAATGCGCTTCGACCTGCTCCTGCACGGCCGTCATCACCTCCGGGGTGCGAAGATTGACCCGCGCGCGGGCGGGCGTGCCACTGGAAATCAAGTTTGTGCTCACAGACGCACTATCGGGCAAAGCCCGCCGGAACGCTACTGTTCCAGGAGCGGGCCGTTCGGCGTCGTGAAAGCCGAATCCGAGATCGCCACCTTGTTCGGCGGGTCGGGCGTCTTGGAGTCGTCCACTCGCACGATCTTCGGCCCGAGAGTGGCGTCTTCAGGCTGGCTGTTGGCGATATTCACCGGCGTGCCGTTGCGCACCAGCGCGTAGAATTTCGCCGCCGCCTCGCCTTTCAAGCGCAGGCAACCGTGACTGCGCGGACGAGTGTGCACGAAGCCTTGGTGAAAGCCGTAAGCCGGCGCGAATTCGCACCAATAACCCATCGGGTAACCGACATAGCGGCCGGAAATACTCTTGCCTGCCTCGGCCGGGATGATGCGGTCGCCCTGCACGCGGAAGCCATAGGAGCCGGAGCGCTTTTTCTCGATCTTTTTGTAAATCTTGAAATTCCCTTTCGGCGTCGGCTTCTCCGCGATCCCAACTGTCGTCGCCACTGCCATCAGCGGGCGATCGCCTTCCATGACGTAGACGTTCTGTTGCGAGAGGGAGACTTTGACCCGCACTTTCGAAGGATCATTGGGGCGTTTAGCGGTCACGTGGTAGTTCCCCGGAGAAACGGTCGGACCGGTTTCGCAACTGGTCAGAAACACGGCCGTGGCCAGGGAAGCGAGGAGGAAGAGCCGGGGAAAAAGTCGTCGCATAATGACGGCAATGGAACGGTGCCTGGCCGCGCTTGTCAACCTCGCGAGCGAATCGCGCCAAGTCGCTTACGAGGCGAGCGCGCCGGGCGCAGGCTGGTTTTTCTCTTTCTCCATCCGCGCGAGCAATTTCCGAAAGTGCGGCGACGGATTCGCATACTCCGGATAAGCACGCAGCGCCTCCGGCGGGAGATAGCGCCAGTGTTTGTACATCCAGAGCCACGGCGCCGGATTTCGGCGCACGATCGGCTCAAAGGAATCCCAGCACGCCTGCGCGATCTCCTGCGGCGTGGCCCCCGGCGCCATCTGGAGGGCAGGCTGCAGAACCAGTCGGTAGCGTCCGCCCGGCAAAGGTTCGCAATAGGTCGGGATAATCGGCACGCCGGTGCGCTGTTGCAGCCAGGCGTGCGCGAAGGTCACGCAAGTCTGCATGCCGAAGCAGGTGATCGGCACGCTCGGGAGTTTGGCCGAAACCGTCAGATCGACCGCCAGGATGACGCTCTGCCGATCTTGCAACGCCCGGTATAGACGCAAGAGCGCGCCCGAGCGGCGGATCGTTTTATGACCCGCCACCGCGCGCAGACGATTGAAAATCCCGTTCAAGTGCGGGTTTTTGAAAGCCTGCGTCACCACCGTGCCTTGCACTCCGCTCCGGCCCAGCGCGAGCGCGATCCACTCAAACCCGCCGTAATGCAGACAGGCGAAAATGCAGCCGCGCTCCGTTCCCTGCGCCTGGCGAAGCAATCGCAAATCCTCCAGTTTAAAAATCTCCGCCAGTCGTTCCGAAGTCACGCGCGGGCTCCAGAAAAGATCCGCCATCGCGCGCGCGAAATGTTGATACGATTCGCGCACCAGCCGCCGCCGCTCCGCCGCCGGCAGCTCCGGCAGCGCCACCGCCAGATTACTCAGCGCCACCCGCCGCCCAGGCCAATGAACAAACGACGCCACCGTCCCACCCACTCCCGCGACGAAGTGCCAATACCCGCGCGGCAACAGCGGAACGAGCAGCTCCAGAGCGCGCACGAAAAACCACTCCACGCGATACCGCAGGCCCTTCAAGCTCATGGCCGTGCGGGCTGCGGCAAGGCGCTGCGGTCCAGCTTTGCGTAATCCGACCGGGCCGCGATCTGCTCGAAGGCCGGTGACTCGTTCGAATAAAACGGGTAGCCGGTCGCGCCGATCGGACGGTAGCGCCAGTGTTTGTAAGCCCAGAGCCACGGCGCGGGATTGCGGCGCGCGACGGGTTCAAACGAATCCCAACAAGCCTGCGCGATCTCCTGATGCGTGGCCCCTTTCGCCAACTGCACTTTCGGATGCGTGACCACGCGGTAACGCCCGCCCGGCAGCGGCTCGCAAAAGAGCGGAATGATCGGAGCGCCCGTCCGCTCCTGCAGCCAGGCATGCGCTACGGTTACGATCGTCTTCAAACCAAAACACTCGATCACGACCGTAGGATGGTGCGGAGGGAGCGTCGTATCCACCAGGAGCGCCGCGCGTCCTTTCTTGCGCAGAATTTTATAAAGCCGAATGATCGCGCCCTCGCGCGGCACCATGGTGTGGCCCGATTGCTCGCGCAGCTCGCGAAAAAAACGATCGAGGAGCGGGTTCTTGAACTCTTGAGTGGTGATCGCGCTCGGGAAACCGGTCCAGCCGCACGCCAGACTGAGCCACTCGAAGTTCCCGTAGTGAAACGCGCCCACGATGCAGCTATGCGACGGCGCGATTTCCTCCTTCGAGCGCTCCACCCCTTCGAACTCGAAATAATCGCGGTAGTTCTGCGCATTCAGCCGCGGACTCCAGAACAGATCGAGCATCGTGCGGGCAAAGTGTTGATAAGATTCGCGCACGATTTCCTCGCGCCGCGCCGGCGAAAATTCATCCCCGAAAGCCGCCTCCAGATTAGCCAGCGCGACGGCGCGACCGCGCCGATCGAACTGCGCCGCGAGTGCCCCCGCCCACCCGGCGAGGTTGTAGCAAGCCTGCCGGGACAGCAGCGGCACCACCTTCGATCCTGCCTTCATCGCCAGCCACTCCAGCCGGTAGCGCATTCGTTTCCAAGCCTGCTTCACGCGCGCAGCTTACGCATTCTTCTCGACGCCCGCGAGCCTGCGCGCGAACGTCGCCAATTCGATGAACGCGACGACAACTCTGCCGGGGAGCGCAGGCTGCCAGCCTGCCGTTTCCGGCAGCCTGCCGGAAACAACGCGCGGGTTAGCGGCATGCCCAAGAGTGAACACGCCCGGCGGCAGCACGATCTGGGGAGCGCACGCTTGCAGTCCCGCCGCTGCGGGAGTCTTCGCATTCTGCGAAGATGAACTTTTCGCGGCGCACGGGATCCCAGGACGGGGCCGTCTTAAGAAAAGCCTGTTTCGGCAGAATGCCTCAACCAGCACGCCTCGAGGCGCGCGCTCCTCAGAACAGACCGCGCCCGTAAACTCATCCACGGCGCGCTCCGCGCGTTGCGAAGCAATCAATCGGAGATTCCGCAGTTGAAGAAGGAAGCATGACTGCCACACCCGCGATTGTGCTGTTGAGCGGAGGACTCGACTCCGCTGTCACCCTGGCCGCCGCAATTGCCGACGGCTTCGAACCCCACGCGCTTTCGTTTGACTACGGTCAACGCCACCGGATCGAACTGGAAGCCGCCCGCCGGGTGGCCGCTTCCATGCAGGTGCGCGATCATCGCTTCGCGCGGATTGATCTACGCGTCTTCGGCGGCTCGGCTTTGACCGATGACATCGCCGTCCCGCACGAGCGCTCCGCGGATGAAATGTCGCACGGCATCCCGATCACCTACGTGCCGGCGCGTAACACCATTTTTCTCTCCTACGCGCTCGGCCTCGCGGAGGTGGTGGGCGCGGCCGATATTTTTCTGGGCGTGAACGCGGTCGATTACAGCGGGTATCCCGATTGTCGGCCGGAGTTTTTGCAGTCGTTCGAAGCGCTGGCCGCGGTCGCGACCAAGGCCGGCGTGGAAGGCACGCGCTTCCGAATGCATGCGCCCCTCCTGCAATTCTCGAAGGCGGAAATCATCCGCCGCGGGATGGAGCTGGGGGTCGATTTCTCGCTCACGCACAGCTGCTACGATCCGACCCCTGACGGCGCCGCCTGCGGGGAATGCGATTCCTGTCAGTTGCGCCTCAAAGGATTCG
>JBBSLZ010000031.1:0-17516 GCA_038233435.1 Chthoniobacterales bacterium | reverse complement strand
GCGCGAAGCAAACTAAAAAGAGGCTGGTCTGCTTCCTGCTTAAAAGGTGTCCGCAGTCATCAATCTCCATCCTACTTATGTTCACTCGCCTACCATCTCTCGCCTGCGCGGCAGCGGCTTTGCTCGGAGCATTGTCCATCTCCCAAGCGCAGATCAGCTCCCCAGCTCCGGTACCGCCCTCCAGTCCAGAGGTCGCCCCGGCCGCGCCCTCCACCGTTGAAAAACCCCTGGCCCGCGCCGCCGACGGCACGCCCGCCGATGCATCTCCTATGATGGTTGTGCAGGCGGCTCCGGCCACCGCGCCGGTGGCCCCGAACGCCGCGACCTTGCCCCCGACTGCGACGGCCGGAACCGAAGGTGTGCAAACCCCGGAACCAAGTGGGGTGGGTGTGCGTGAATTCCAAGGCGATGAAGTCGGCCAGGTGCTGCGATTGCTGGCCCGTCAGGCCAAGGTCAACATGGTGGTGAGCGAAGCGGTCGCGGGGACAGTGACGATGCGGCTGGAAGATGTGACCGCCCTGCAAGCGATCGAGATCATCGCGAAATCGAAGAGCCTTTTCGTGGATAAGATCGAGGGCGTTTACTACGTCAAGACGACCGCGGAACGCACCGCCGAGCCGACCGAAGCGGAGAGTTACCAGTTCAGCTACGGCCGGGCGAAAGACATGGCGCCGTTGGTGGCTGCGCAGCTCGCGAGCAAAGACGCTCCCCAGGTGGACGAGCGGACGAACACGATTTTCTTCCGGGAGACCCGCAGCAATATCGACAGCATCCGCAAGCTGCTCGTGCAGGTGGACCGGCCGACGAAGCAGGTCATGATCGAAGCGCGCCTCGTGGAGGTGAATGCGAACCCCAAGCAAAGCTATGGCATCAACTGGGCGGGTGTTGTGGGTGGTTCCAGCAGTCCGCAGACGCTCCGTTACGGTGCGACCAGCGGTCTGCCCAATACCACGGGAGGGTTGGTAACCACCGATCCGAATCTTGGCAATCAGGCCAATTCAAATCTGTTTAATAGTAGCCTCGGAAGTCTGGTGGCCAGCCAATTCGCCATCCTGACAGTGCCGCAGATGTCTGTGACGCTCCGTGCGCTTAACGAAGACGCAGACAACGAATTCCTGGCCAATCCGCGGATCGTGACGGCGGATAACATGCAGGCCAAGATCGAGATCACCCGCAACCAGCCCGTCCCGCAGTTGAACTTCAACGAGCAAACCGCCACCGCAGTCTTCGGCGGCTTCCAGGATAAGAAATTCGGAAACACTCTGCTCGTCCGTCCTTCCGTAAACAAAGACGACTTCATCACCCTGAGCGTGAAACCTGAGATCAGTAACAAGGTGGGCGATGCCACTTTCGTCTTCGCCGGCGCGACGGTAGCGAGCCCGATTATCGATACGCGTTCGCTCGACTCGAATGTCCTGATCAAGAGCGGCGACACGCTCGCGATCGGTGGCTTGCTTCAGGATGAGCAGACCAAGGCGCGCACCAAGGTGCCGGTGCTGGGCGACATCCCGGTGCTCGGTTATCTCTTCCAGGAAAAGCTGAACGCACGCACGAAGCGGAACCTGCTCGTCTTCGTCACGCCTACGATCATCGATCAGAACTACGGCACCGGCCTGGAGGATCAGATCAGCGGCGTGCATCATAGCGGCGAGGAATTTGCGGATCCGAATGGGTGGCGGAATAACGCCAAAGGGGCGATCCGTCTGGCGCCGACTTCCAATCGCCAACTGGCCGCTGATTATCCCAAACCCGGCGTCCCGCCAGCGCCCCTCCGGTCGGGCAAAAAGCAAGTTCGCTTCATGGCAGACGCCAAGGATCGGGAATACTAAAATTGTGGGGTTGAGGGAGGGCGGGTTCTCGCAAGAGGCCCGCCCTCTTTGTTTTTAGTCGTCGAGGTAGGCGCGCAATTGTGTCCTTAATGTCGTCCGCGCGCGGAAAAGCAGACTCTTCACCGCCGGCACCGTCTGGCCCAGCACGTCCGCGATTTCGTCGTAGCTAAGCTCTTGGTAGCGGCGCAGCACCACCGCCATCCGCTGTGTCTCGGGTAACGCCTGGATGGCCGCATCGATTGCGCGCTGCAATTCGTTTTCCAAGACAGCGGCCTGCGGCGTGGGACCGCGCTCGTCGGCTAGTTGCAGGGTCGCGCCCTCGCTTTCGAGCGGCGTGTGATGATGACGCTGACGCCGGCGCAATTCATTAAAGACGAGGTTTCGCGTGATCTTGAGCAGCCAGGTGGTGAACTTGGCCCGCGGGACATAGCGACTGGCGCTTTTCCAGACGCGCACGAAAACCTGCTGCGCGATGTCGTCGACTTCGGAGTTATGACCTAGCATCCGCGCTACCGTGCCGACGACGAGACCCTGATGGCGCTCGATCAAGCGCTCCAACGCCGCCGCGTCGCCCGCGCTCACCTGTGCCATCAGCCGCACATCTTCCCGATCCGGCTCCGGATCCTTCGCCGCGGGTGAGAAATCCTGCGCTGACACACTCGATCAGACGGGCTGCACGCGGATCGTATTTCATTAATAGTCGGCCCGACCGCCGAGGTCGAAGCGCAGGGTCTAATCCTGATCCGCCGGCCCGCCTCCTTTGTGTTGCGCCCTCCGGGCAGCGCGTGCATCATAGCGCGTCAAATTTTTCCGCGTCTTAAGATGAATTTAGCGTTGATCCCGAACACTCTCCGTCCTCTGGCCGAAAAGGTGGAAGCCGGGACCCGCCTGTCTGATGCGGACGCGCTGGAATTGTTCGCCTCTGCCGACTTAAACGCGCTCGGGATTCTGGCCAGCGAAGTGCGGGAGCGGAAGAACGGCAACGTCGCCACCTACATCCTCAACCGCTACATTAACTACTCGAACGTCTGCATTCTCTCCTGCCAGTTCTGCGCTTTCGCGGCGAAGAAACGGGATGCGCACGCGTTTGCCCTCGCCACCGAGGAGATCGTGACGGCGGTGCGCGACGCTCTCGCGCTCGGCATCACCGAGGTGCACATGGTGGGCGGGCTTCATCCCACCTTGAAAAAGGAATGGTATCTCGACGTCCTGCGCCAACTGCGCGCGCTCGACCCCGATCTGATTTTAAAGGCTTTCACCGCGATCGAGATCCGGCATCTGGCGCAGCGTGTTTTTAAGCTGTCGATCGCCGATACGCTCGCCGCCCTACGCGACGCGGGCCTGGGAGCTCTCACGGGCGGCGGCGCGGAGATTTTCGATGCGGGCGTGCGGGACGAACTTTGCCGCGGGAAAGAAACCGCCATCGAGTGGCTGGACGTGCACCGCACCTGGCACCAGATGGGCGGCCGCAGCACCGCCACCATGCTCTACGGGCATATCGAGACGCTGGAGCAACGAGTCGATCACCTGCGCCAGTTACGTGATCTCCAGGATGAGACGGGCGGCTTTACCGGTTTCGTCCCGTTCGCCTTCGAGCCGCAGACGGAAATCCTTTCGCACGTCCCGCGCATCTCTGCGGTGGAGCAGTTGCGGACGCTCGCAGTGAGCCGGCTTTACCTTGATAATTTCGACCACCTGACGGCTTACTGGGTCTCGATGGGGTTACCGCTCGCGCAGCTCTCTCTCAGCTACGGCGTGGACGATTTGCACGGCACCATCATGGAGGAAAAAATCTTCCACATGGCCGGCGCCACCACCCCGCAGGAACAGACCGTCGCCACGCTCGAAAATGTCATCCGCGAAGCCGGCCGCGACCCGGTCCAGCGCGATAGCTACTATCACCATCTCAAGGCATCGACGCGAAGCGCGCAGGCAGCGAGTGCGGAGCCGGCACTGGCCTGCGTGTGACCGCTGGCGGCGCGGCAGCCCTCCGCCTGGGCTGCGTGCAATACCTGAATGCGCAGCCACTCATCCACGGATGGCGCAGCCCGGTGATCTTCGACCACCCGAGTGCCATCGGGAGGCAGCTGGCCAGCGGGGCACTGGAGGTCGCTTTCGTTTCCGCGTTCGAGTATCTGCGCCATCCGATTTACACCGTGGTCGACGACGTGGCAGTGGCGGCGGAAGGCGCGGTTTACAGTGTCTTCCTCGCGCACCGGCGGCCCTTGGATGAGATCACTCGGATCACACTCGATCCGGCGTCCGCCACCTCGGTTAATCTGCTCCGCTGTCTGCTCGCGGAGCGGGGTTTATCTCCAACTCTACAAACAGAAGATGCGGAAGCGCGGCTCCTGATTGGCGACCAGGCGATCGCTTTCCGCGAGCAGCATCGGGACGATTACCAATATCTCGATCTCGGTGCGGAGTGGAAAACGCTGACCGGTTTGCCATTTGTCTTCGCGCTTTGGTTGATCCGGCCGGAAGTGCGCGGGGCGGAGGAGATCGCGCAGGCTTTGCGGATGCGGCGCGATGCCAACCTGGTGGCATTGGATGAGGTGATCGCGGCGCAGAAGAATTACTCGGCGGAATTCTGCGCGTTTTATTTTCGGGATTGTTTGCGCTTTCATTTTGGCCCCGCGGAAAAGGAAGGGCTCTGGCGCTTCCGTGCGCTCTGCGAGAAGCACTCGCTTCTTCCGGCGCATGCTGGCTCGCCGCGTCTGGTTTGAGGACTTCTTTTGGGTGGCCGTGTTTTCCGAGCGGGAGACGGGGCGGCCAGGAGAGCGCCCCTCCTTGTTGTCATGATCCGGAGGCGCGGATAAAATGCGCGGTGGAACGTCGCTGGATCATCGCCCCGCCGCTGGCACCGGCGGAGAATGGCATTCCGTGGTTGGAAATTTGCGGTCTGCCGTGCGTGGCTGAGCTGCTCCGGCGAAAGGGTTTCTCTTCCGCGGAGGCCGTGCGCGCTTTTCTCCAGCCGCGTTTGAGTTCGCTCCGCGATCCATTCCTTTTGCCGCAGATGGAGTTGGCGACCGCGCGCATCCTGCGTGCGCTCGATGCCGGTGAACGCATCGTTCTCTTCGGCGATTACGATGTGGATGGAGTCACTTCGCTGGCGCTGCTGGCGGAGATGCTGCGCGCCTATGGCGGCCGGCCAGAACTCTTTCTGCCGCTGCGAATGGAGGAAGGCTATGGGCTCAGCCGTGAAAGCGTGGAGCGTTGCTGGCAGACGTATCGGCCCCAGCTTTTGATCGCGGTCGATTGCGGCACTTCGTCGCTCGCCGAAGTGGCGGAACTGAAGGCCCGCGGAGCTGATGTGATCATTCTGGATCATCACGAACCAAAGGCGGCGCTGCCCGATTGCATCGCGGTCGTGAATCCGAAACTCGAACGCAATGGGGCGTTTCGTTATCTCTGCACGGTCGGGATTGTCTTCAAAGTCTGCCACGCCTTGTTAAAGAGGCGGCCGCTGGCAGATTTCGATCTGCGGGCACAACTGGATCTCGTCGCACTCGGCACGGTGGCTGACATCGTCCCGCTGAAGGAGGAAAACCGCGTCCTGGTTCAGCATGGTTTACGGCAACTGGCGCGCACCACGCGCCCCGGCATCCGGAAGCTGATGGAGGTGGCGGGCGTGCGCGCGCCGTTGCGCGCGGAGGACATCGGGTTCCGGCTCGGTCCGCGTCTGTATGCCGCTGGCCGGCGCGCGACCGCGGAGGTGGCGCTGGGGCTTTTGCTCACGCGAGAGGATGGCGAAGCGGCGGAATTAGCCGCCCAGCTCGATCAGCAGAATCGTGAGCGACAGGCGGTGGAAAAAGAGACCCGCGCGGCGGCCGAAGCGCAGGTGGCGGCCAGCTTCGATCCGCAGCGCGACGCCGCCATCGTGGTAGGGGCGCGGGGTTGGCATCCGGGTGTGCTGGGGATTGTGGCTTCGCGCCTGGCGCGGAAGTATCATCGGCCGGCGATTGTGCTCGGCTTCGAGGCGGATGGATCGGGGAAGGGAAGCGGGCGCAGCATCGAGGGCTTGTCGCTCGTGGAAGCGCTCGGGCGTTGTGCGCCATGGCTGGAGAAATTCGGCGGGCACGAGATGGCGGCGGGCTTGAGCTTGCGCGAGGAAAATCTGGCGTCGTTCGCCGACGATTTCCGGCGGGCGGCGCGCCAGCTTCTCTCCGAGGAAGCCTTGCAGGCGCGACTGCAACTCGATGGCGAAGTTTTATTTTCGGAGCTGAAAGCTGAGCTGCGGGAGTGGCATGCCGCGCTGGAGCCTTTCGGAAATGGAAACGCGCAGCCGCTTTTTTTCGCGCGTGCGGTCGAGCCGGTGGTGGCACCGCGGATTTTGAAAGAGAAGCATCTGGTGTTGCGCCTGCGCCAGAAAAGTTTCCACGCGCGGGCGATTTACTTCGATGGCGCGAGCGCTCCCCTGCCGCCTCCGCCCTGGGATGTGGCCTTCCGTTTGCAGGCGGATGAATACTTGGGCGAGCAGCGTCTCCAATTACATGTGCAAGGCGTGCGAGCGGCGCGCGCGAACGATTGATGGAACTGGCGCAGCCATTGGAGGAGTGCGAGTGGGTGCCGCGGCCGCGATTGGCGCCGCTGCGCCGGCTGGGCGTGCTGACGGTGGGCGATCTGCTGGCTCATTATCCGCGCCGACATGAGGATCGGACGGAGTTTGGCGGGTTTCCACGCGAGGAAAGCGAGACGCCGGTCTGCCTCTGCGGCGAGGTGACGAAAACTTCGGTGCGGCGGTTTGGCGGTTGGAAGAAGATCTTCGAAGCGACGGTGCAGGAAGCGGGCGCCGACGCTCTCAGCCAGCCGCTCACGTTGCGTTGGTTTAACGCGCACTACGTCCAGAAGATGATCGCGACCGGGCAGCGGCTGGTCCTTTTCGGGAAGCCGCGACGGCGCGGCCAACGGCTGTGCATGGAGCATCCCGAGTTTGAGGTGATCGAGAACGACGAGGAGGAATCGATCCACTTCCGGCGGATCACGCCGATCTATCCGGCGACCGAGGGACTGTCGCAGCGGGTTTTTCGCGGGCTGATTTTTCATGCGTTGGAGAATCTGGCGGAAGACGAGGTGGAAACCTTGTTGCCGCGGCAGCACGGGACGGGCTCGCGCCGCCGGGCGCTGCAGCAAATTCATTTTCCGGAATCGTGGGCCGCGCTGACCGAAGCGCGCGATCACCTTGTCTTCTCGGAGTTTTTCGGGATGCAGATGGTGATCGGCTCGCGCCGGGCGCAGGCGGCGGGGCGGCCCGGCCTGCCGCACTGTGGGCCCGGAGAATTGCTGGAGCGATTTCTGCGCGCGTTACCGTTCGATCTGACGGATGCGCAGGTCCGCGTGCTGGAAGAGGTGCGCCGCGATCTGGGCTCGAAGCAGCCGATGAATCGTCTGCTCCAGGGCGACGTGGGTTCCGGAAAAACGGTGGTCGCGATTGGCGCGATGTTACTCGCGGTGGAGGCGGGCTACCAAGCCGCGCTGATGGCGCCCACGCAGATTCTGGCCGAGCAACATTATGCGGTGCTGGGGCGCTGGCTGGAACCGCTGGGAATTTCGCTCGCGCTCCGGACCGGGGCGCGGCGGGAGGAGAGTGCGATGCCGTTGTTTGAGATGGCGGGGGAGAAGAATCCGGGGAGCGCCCGCTTGGAGCGGGCTGGCGATGGCATTCTGCCATCGCGAACTTCCGTTGCGCCCGAGCCACCAGAGGGTGCTCACTACTCAAAGCGGCGTCTCCCACATTTCGAGAAGCCATGGGCGATCTATGCAGTGACGATTGCCACCGCGCGGCGTCGTATCCTAAAGCCGGAGGCGCGCACGGTCGTGCTGGATGCCTGGCGTCATTTCCACGATGAGCGCTATGAGCTCTTTGCGCTCTGCGTGATGCCGGATCATGTGCATGCGCTTTTCCAGCCCTGGCCGAAGGAAGACGGCAAAGACGTCTTCTGGTCCCTGACGGAAATCTTGCGCTCGTTGAAGTCTTTTTCGGCACGGGAGATTAACCGACTGGAAGGGAAAACGGGCTCGGTTTGGGAGAAGGAAACCTTTGATCGCTATGTCCGGTCGGACCGCGATCTGGCCGAGAAGTTTTCGTATATTTTGCGCAATCCATGGGAGGCGGGGGTGGTGCGAGACGGGGAGGATTATCCTTGGATCTGGACGCAACAAATCGAGGAGCGGTTCGGAAGTTCATCGCGGCGGAATGCCGCGACCAGCCCGCTGCAAGCGGGCGCTCCCCAGAGGCTTTCGAACGCGCCGGAAATTATTATCGGCACGCATGCGCTACTTTTTGAGGGCGTGGCGTTTGAAAATCTAGGGCTCGTTGTCATCGACGAGCAACATAAGTTCGGCGTCTCGCAGCGCGCTCGGTTGACCGCGCGGGAGCCGGCGCCGGATGTCTTGGTCATGACGGCTACACCGATTCCGCGGACTTTGACGATGACGGTCTACGGGGACCTCGATGTCTCCGTGATTGACGAATTGCCGGCGAATCGCGGCCGGATTATCACCGCGGTGCGCGATGAGTCGAAGCTGCCGGATGTGCTGAGTTTTTTGCGGAAGGAATTGGAGGCCGGACGGCAGGCGTACGTGATTTATCCGTTGATCGAAGAAAGCGACAAGCTGGATGCGAAGGCGGCTGCGGTGGAGTTCGAACTCTGGGGGGAACGGTTGCGGCCTTTCCGTTGTGATCTGCTGCACGGACGCATTCCGGCGCTTGAAAAGCAGGCTGTGATGGAACGATTCCGGCGCGGGGAAACGAGCGTCCTGATCAGCACGACCGTGATCGAGGTGGGGGTGGACGTTCCGAATGCGACCGTGATGCTGGTCGAAAATGCGGAGCGCTTCGGCCTGGCGCAGTTGCACCAACTCCGCGGCCGCATCGGGCGCGGCGAACACAAGTCCTACTGCGTCCTGCTGAGCGCGGAGAAGACCCTGGAGGCGCGGGCCAAGCTCGCGGTGCTGGAGAAAATGAGCAATGGCTTCGAGGTGGCGGAGGCGGATTGGGAACAGCGCGGACCGGGCGATCTGCTAGGCACGGCGCAGAGCGGTTTGCCGGCGCTGAAGCTGGGGAATCTGAAGACGGATATGGAACTGATGAAGCGCGCGCGGACGGCTGCGGCGGCCATTCTGGAGTGGGATCCGAAGCTCGAGGCGACGGAGAATCAACGTTTCCGGCCTTTGGTTGTCGAAGAACAGGGGCGAACCTTCTCCCACGTCAGCTGATGAAAAACTTACTTAAATTTCTTCTCTTTGTTGGGCTCCTGGCCGCGGGAATTTCCGCGCTTTACGATTACCGGATGAAACACGGCGGGCTGGGGCTCGCCGGGAAGCGCGCGCCCGAAAAGTACACCCTCGCGGCCGCGCCCAGTATCGATCCGAAAGCGGTCGGCACCCTGGAGGCGGTGAGTCGCGAACGCCGCGCGCTGGTCACCAGCGTGATCCCCTCCGTGGTCAGCATTCGCACCTCGAAGCGCGTCCCGATTCGCCGGCAATACATGGATCCGTTCGAGTTTTTCTATCGGAATTCGCGTCAATTCCGGAGTCCGCGCGAACAGGAGTCGGTCCAGAATTCGCTTGGCTCGGGGGTGATCGTTTCGGATGAAGGCCACATCATTACCAACAATCACGTGGTCGAATCGGTCGATGAAATTGAGGTGCAATTGCACGATGGCCGGACCAAGAAGGCGCGCCTCGTGGGCGCGGACGCGATCGTGGATTTGGCCGTGCTGAAGATTGAAGAGCCCGGCTTGAAGCCGCTCAAGTTTGGCGACTCCGATGCCGTTCAGGCGGGCGATTTCGTGCTCGCGGTCGGCAATCCCTTTGGCTTCGAAGAGACCGTCACCGACGGTATCATCAGCTCGAAAGGACGGCCTAATCGGGTGGATGGCTTCGGCGATTTTCTGCAAACCAACGCTGCCATCAATCCCGGAAATTCCGGCGGTCCGCTCATCAACCTGAGCGGCGAGATCGTCGGGATCAACACCGCCATCATCTCGCGCAGCGGGGGCTCGCAGGGGATCGGGTTCGCCATTCCTTCGAACTCGGTCAAGAACGCGCTCGAAAGTTTACTCACGAAGGGTCGCATCATTCGCGGTTATCTCGGGATTCAGATGCGCAACCTGCCTGCCGGGGCCGGGAATGGCCAGGCGCCAGCGGAAGGCGTGGTGGTGGAGGATGTGGTGGCGGGGTCGCCGGCAGCGGATGCGAAACTGCAGCCGGGCGATGTGATCAAGAAATTCGACGGCAAGGAAGTGAAGACGTTTCCGGAGTTGAAGAGCCTCGTTTCACAGACCGAGCTGGAGAAAAAAATCGAGCTCGAGGTGGAGCGGAATGGCAAGCCGATCAAAGTGCAGACGCAGCTGCGTGAACAGCCGCTCGATTACCTGAGTGCCCGCGGCGCGCCGCAGCAGCCCGCGCCCGGGATCATGCCGCAAACTCCGCAGGCGCCGGCCTCTCCGCAGGGACCCGCCGATGAGGAGAATTTGCAGGACGAAGCGCCGCTGGCTGGAGTGCAGGTGGGCGATCTGACGCCTGCGCTCGCGCAACGGCTCGATCTTCCGGCGAGCGTGCGCGGCGTGGTCGTGACGGCGGTCGACGATTCTTCTGGCGAACTGCGGAAAGGGGATGTGATCGAAGAGGTCAATCAGCAACCGGTCACCTCCGTGGCGGAGTACCGCCAACTGGTCGGATCGCTCGATCCTAACGACACCCATATTCTTTCGGTTTGCCGTGGGCGCACCCGCTCTTTCGTGGTGTTGCGTTCTCGTTAGGGGAGAGACTTCGGCCCGGGGGCGGGCCGACTCCATGCGTGCGTGTGCGCGGCTCTCCGCACTGCATTTTGAATAACTGCGGTCTTCCGGCGGTCCAACACCCTGACAGCATCATTATTATGAAACGAATACTCTTAGCATTGGCGATCGTCGCTCTTGTCCTGCCCGCCACCCGGTCGGCGAAGGCAGCGGACGTCTCGGTCGATTTCTTCTATAACAACCTCAACACCGGCGGAAGCTGGGTGGACGCGGGCGATTATGGCTACGCCTGGCAGCCAGAGATCGCGGTCAGCAATCGTAATTGGCGGCCCTACACGGACGGCAATTGGGCTTATACCGATGTGGGCTGGACGTGGGTCTCGAACGAAGACTTCGGTTGGGCCACCTATCACTACGGGCGCTGGGCTCGGGTGCGCGGCCGCGGTTGGGTTTGGGTGCCGGGGCGCGAATGGGGTCCGGCTTGGGTTTCCTGGCGGACTGGTGGCGATCATGTCGGTTGGGCGCCGCTCCCGCCGCGCCGCGGTTCCCGGCGTGGCGAAGTGGTTTACGAAGGCCGGCCGATTAACGGCTACGTGGATATCGATTTCGATATCGGGCCCGCCTATTACAACTTTGTCGATATCCGCTACATCGGCGGAAGCGGGTTGCGGCAGCGCATTCTGCCGTATGACCAGAACGTTGGCTACGTCGAGCGGAGCGTAAATGTGACCAACATCACGTATAACAACGACAGGGTTTACAATTACGGGCCCGATTACAATCGGATGAGCGCCTACTCGACCCAGCCGATCCAGCGGCTCACATTGCAGCGGGATTCGAGCGCCAACTTGAACGCGGCGGTGCAATCCGGCGCCGTGACCCGAGTGCAAGGCAACACCCTGATGGTGGCCGCCCCGCAGCGCTTCGAAGCGGCACCGCAAAATGCGGCTCCGAAGGAAGTGAAAACGAAGATCGCGCAGTCGGATCTCGAAACCGGTTGGTCGGGCATCACCGATGAGAAGCAGAAAGCCCAGCTCCAGGCGCAGATGAAGAAGGAAGACCGGAAATCGATCCCGCCGCCCGACATGAAACCGCAGAACCCGGAAGCCTTGACCGCGGCCTCGCCCGCGCCGGCCGAGGCTACTTCGCCCGCCACCAGCCCAGAGAATCCGGCCGCCTCGCCCGCCGCGACGATCGCTGCGTCGCCAGCTAAAAATGGCAAAGACAAAGACGGCGCTGCCGGTGACGTGACCCCTGCGCCGACGGCTACAGCGGCTGCTTCACCGGAAGCCACTGCGACTGCATCGCCCGACGGTAAAGACGAAGGTAAAGGGAAAGATCGTGGGAAAGCCACGCCCGCTGCTACGGTAGCACCGGCTGCGGAGTCCACGCCGGCCTCGGACGCAGCCGCGCCGAAGGCCGATCCGAAAAAAGGTCAAAGCAAGAAGAGCACTGAAACCCCGGTCGCCACTCCGAGTGAGAGCGCGGCCGCTTCGGATAATGGCACCGAGGAAAAGAGCGCCAGGAAAGACCGCAAAGGTCGCGATAAGAAAGCTGAGTCGGCCGCTCCGGTCGCCACCTCCGAGGTAACGACGGAGGCGAAAGAGCCTGCGGAGGTCGCGCCGCGAAAAGAGCGTGCTGGGAAGAAGAACAAACTGCCCGATATGCAAACGAGCGAGCGGCCTTTAAAGGAAGCCGCGCCCGAAACGCAACAGGTGCCTGATCGGATTGAGTCGCCCGCCTCCGCCCCTGCGGCGGATGCCGGTGATAGTTCCCGCGGACGCGGCAACAAACGTCAGAAAGCTGAGCGCCAGAGTGCGGAACCAGCGGCCGAAGCCCCTGCGCCTCAGCGTGAGCCCGCTGCGCCGCCTCAAGCCGCACCAGAGAGCCAGCCGGAACGCGCGCCCGCGGCGCAAGCTGACCGCCCTAAGAAAGAAAAGAGAGAAAAGAAAGAGAAGCAGAGCGCTGACGAGCCTGCTCCTGAACCCGAGGGTTAATCCGCAATATCAGCGTCACGAGCGGCCCCGGAAAAATCCGGGGCCGTTTTCGTTTCGGCTAGCGGCGTCCAAAAAAATTAGATGTACGAGCCCTTTCGCGCGAAGTGCTTTTGGAGTGCGTGCGCGTCCTCGCGCCGCTTTTCAGCGAGGTGGAACGTCTGGGGTTTCGTGCACGCTTGATCCTGCCGCCGCGCCGCCCTAAAGCGGCGCGAGGACGCGCCGCACTCCCAAAGCAGGCTGTGCCTGCAAAACGTCTCCACGCGCCTGGCTCTAGTTTAGCTTAGCTAAAGCAGTTCCGCGATTTGGACCGCGTTTAGCGCCGCACCCTTCAGGAGCTGATCGCCAGAAACCCAAAGCGCGAGCCCGTTCTCCATCCCACAATCGCGCCGCAGCCGACCGACCTGACAGCGGTCCTTGCCGGCGGCGTCCAAGGGCGTGGGATAAATGTTCCGCTCCGGCTCATCGACAAGATCCAGGCCCGGCGCTTGCTCAAGCACCTCGCGCGCTTGTTCCAAATCCACCGCGCGCTCGAACTCCGCGCTGATGGCAATGGAGTGGGCGCGATAAACTGGCACGCGCACGCAGGTCACCGAGGCGCGAAAACCCGGCAGATGCATGATCCGCCGTCCCTCGGCTTGCATCTTCATTTCCTCTTTGGTGTAGCCATCTTCGAGGAAGGAATCGACGTGCGGCAGGACGTTAAACGCAATCGGATGCGGATAGACCGCGGTGGTGGGCGCATGATTTTGCATCACCTCGCTAACCTGCGTTTTTAATTCCGCAATCGCGCGCGCGCCGCTGCCGGAGACGGCCTGGTAACTGGAGGCAAAAACACGCTCCAAGCCGAAGGCGAGGTGAAGCGGATACAACGCCATCAGGGCGACGGCGGTGGTGCAGTTGGGATTGGCAATGATCCCGCGATGCGTCTGCGCGTCGGCGGCGTTGATCTCGGGAATGACGAGCGGGACCTCGGGGTCCATCCGGAAGACGGAGGAATTGTTGATCACGACCGCGCCCGCGGCCACCGCCGCGGGGACAAACTGCCGCGAGAGATCGCCTCCGGCGCTGAAGAATGCGATCTCGATACCCGCGAAAGAACGTTTGTCTAGAGACTCGACTGCGATCTCTTCGCCGCGAAAGCGGAGACGCTTGCCAGCGGAGCGGGGGGAGGCCAGGAGGCGCAATCTTCCCACCGGAAAGGCACGCCGCTCCAGCACGCCGAGCAGTTCGGCGCCGACCGCGCCGGTCGCCCCCACGATCGCGATATGATAGCTTTTTCCCACGAGCAGCGCCATTCTATCGCTGGTCTCCGATGAAGCAAAGCATCCCGCTCCGTCTCCAGATTTCCGTCGCCCGACAGCGTTTGCTGCTCAAGCGTGGGCCACTCACGCTGCGCAGTTTTCCGATTTCCACCTCGAAGTATGGGCTGGGAGCGGAGCCGGGAAGTTACAAGACGCCGACCGGCCGTCTCCGGGTCGCGGAAAAATTCGGCGATGGCCTGCCGATTACGACCGCTTTTAAATCGCGGCAGCCGATTCCGTTGACGCCCGAGATGATGGCGGCGGATGATCTGGTCATGGCGCGCATCCTCTGGCTGGATGGATTGCAAGCGGGAAACGCGAACAGCCGCGAGCGCTTCATTTACATCCACGGCACCAATCACGAGGACCAGATCGGGACGCCCGCCAGCCACGGCTGCATCCGAATGCGGAACGCGGATGTGGCGGAGCTTTTCGAGTTGGTCCCGGTGCAGACGGAGGTGAGGATTAGCGCCCCGCGTCCGAAAAGGCGTCTCGCAAAAAAGGGCGAGAAAAGCGTTGCGCGCAGGAAGCGATCCGCCTAAATGACGGCAGCAACTTGCTCGGAAAGGGGGCGAACAAATTACATGAAAATCTTGAAAGCAATTATGATCGTGGCCATCGCGGCCAGCGCATTGAGCCTGGGCGCCTGCGCTCAGAAGAAAGAGACGATGTCGACGACGGCATCGACCAGTAGCACCTACTCGAAGTAGTTTCGGTTCAGTTGTCCGCTCCGGATAGCTTTTAAAACTTAAGGGCCAGGCCGTTCGTTCGGTCTGGCCCTTTTTTTGGAGAGGCGACCCTCTTGTCGCCTCGATTTCATGGCGACAGGAGTGTCGCCTCTCCGCTAAGATGCGCCGATGCAATTAGGCGGCCAGTCCCTTTCCCTCTCCGATCTTGCACGCGTGGCCATCTCCGGTGAGGTGGTTGCGATCGCGGGAGAGGCGCACGGGCGGATTCACGCTTCGCGGAAAGTGATCGAGGAAATTACTGCCGGCGATGCGGGGGTGTACGGCGTGAACACCGGCTTCGGCAAACTCTCCGAGGTCCACATCGAGCGCGGCGATTTGCGCCAATTGCAATTGAATCTCGTCCGCAGTCACGCCTGCGGCGTGGGGGCGCCGCTCTCCGAACCGGAAGCGCGCGCGATGTTACTGCTGCGCGCCAATGTGCTCGCGCTCGGTTTCAGCGGCATCCGGCTGGAGGTGCTGGAGTTGATGGCGGAGTTTTTGAATCGCGGTGTGCACCCGGTCATTCCCGAGAAAGGTTCGGTGGGCGCGAGCGGTGATCTGGCTCCGCTGGCGCATTTGGCCCTGCCGCTGATCGGCGAAGGGGAGGCGTTTTTCAAAGGCGAGCGGCTGCCCGCGGCGAGCGCGCTGGAGAGCGCGGGACTGCGGCCGGTGACGTTGGAAGCGAAGGAAGGTCTCGCCTTGCTCAATGGCACGCAGGCGATGCACGCGGTCGGCGGGTTGGCGCTCTTTCGCGCGAAACGTTTGTCGCGCCTGGCGGATGTGATCGGCGCGATGAGTCTCGAAGCGCTCAAGGGAACGGACACGGCGTTCGATCTTCGGATTCAACAGGCGCGGCCGCACCCGGGCCAGTTGGCGGTCGCGAAACATCTTTGCTGGCTGCTACGCGAAAGCGAAATCCGCGAGTCCCATCGCATCGGCGATCCGCGGGTGCAGGATGCCTACAGCCTGCGCTGCATGCCGCAGGTGCACGGCGCGGTGCGCGGCGTGCTCGCGCATGTGGAGGACGTGCTCGCGATTGAATCCGGAAGCGCGACGGATAATCCACTCGTCTTCACCGACAATGGCGACGTGCTTTCGGGCGGGAATTTTCACGGCGCGCCGGTGGCGATGGCACTCGATTACGCGGCCATCGCGCTCACTGATCTGATGAGCATCAGCGAACGGCGGACGGATCGGTTGATCAACCCGGACACGAGCGAGGGACTGCCGGCGTTTCTGGCGAAGCGCGCGGGGATGCAATCCGGTTTCATGATTCCGCACGTCGCGTCGGTCGCGCTTTTGACTGAAGCGAAGATTCTCGCGCATCCGGCGAGCGTGGATAATCTGCCGACCTCTGGCGGCAAGGAAGACCATGTCTCGATGGGGATGACGGCGGCGCTGAAGCTGCGCACGATTGTCGAGAACGCGGAACATTTGCTGGCGATCGAGCTGCTGGTGGCGGCGAGCGCGCTGGAATTTCGCCGGCCATTAAAGGCGGGTCTGGGGGTGGAGGCGGCTTTTGCAAAATTGCGCACGCTGGTGCCGGCTCTGGAGGATGACCGCGCGATGTCGGCGGAGATCGCGCAGGTGGCGGCGGCGATTCGCGCCGGAGAGTTCGATAGCGAAATGGAGAAATTATGAGTGGTAAACGTGTGATCCAGGCGCCGCGCGGCGCGGAGTTGAGTTGCAAAGGCTGGCAGCAGGAAGCGGCTCTCCGGATGTTGATGAACAACCTCGACCCGGAAGTGGCCGAGGATCCGGACCGACTGATCGTTTACGGCGGAACCGGGCGGGCGGTACGCAGTTGGGAGGCCTTCGATGCGATGGTGCGCTCGCTGCGTGAACTCGAAAACGACGAGACACTGCTCGTGCAATCGGGAAAACCGGTGGGCGTTTTTCGCACGCACGAGGACGCTCCGCGTGTCCTGATTGCAAACTCGAATCTGGTCGGGCAGTGGTCGAATTATCCGGAGTTCAACCGGCTCGAGAAACTTGGCCTAACGATGTATGGACAGATGACGGCCGGCTCGTGGATTTACATCGGCAGCCAGGGCATCGTGCAGGGCACCTTCGAGACATTCAGCGCGGCGGCGGTCCGGCACTTTGGCGGAACGCTGGTGGGAAAATTTGTCGTCTCCGGCGGGATGGGCGGGATGGGCGGCGCGCAACCGCTCGCGGCCACGATGGCGGGCGCGGCGTTTCTCGGGATTGATGTGGATCCGACGCGAATTGAGAAGCGATTGAAGAGCGGCTATTGCGACCGAATCGCGCCTTCGCTCGATGAGGCGATGCAGTTGATCGATGCCGCGCGGGAGAAGAAAGCGGCGCTTTCTGTCGGCTTGGTCGGGAACTGCGCCGATGTGCTGCCGGAGATGGTGCGGCGCGGAATCGTGCCGGATGTGCTGACGGATCAGACGAGCGCGCATGATGCGTTGAACGGTTATGTGCCGAATGGAATGACGTTCGCGGAAGCGCTCAAACTGCGCGCGTCCGATCCGGACGAGTACGTGGCGTGCTCGATGAAGGCGATGGCCGATCACATCGAGGCGATGCTGGCCTTGCAGAAGAAGGGCGCGATCACTTTTGATTACGGGAACAATCTGCGGACGCAGGCGCAGAAGGCGGGCGTGGAGAACGCGTTCGATATTCCGGGTTTCGTGCCGGAGTACATCCGGCCGCTTTTCTGCGAAGGGAAGGGCCCGTTTCGCTGGGTGGCGTTGAGCGGCGATCCTGCGGATATCGCGCGGACGGATCAGCTCGCGCTCGAGATGTTTCCCGACAATGTGATTCTGAAACGCTGGATGAAACTGGCGCGGGAGCGAATTCAATTTCAAGGTCTCCCGGCCCGGATTTGCTGGCTGGGCTATGGCGAACGGGCCGAGTTCGGCGTGGCGATGAATGATCTGGTCAAACGCGG
>JBBSLZ010000030.1:0-17799 GCA_038233435.1 Chthoniobacterales bacterium | reverse complement strand
CGTCGAGATTTTCCGGGAAACGGAAGAGGAGGATATCGCGTAGGAAATTGAAGACAGAATCTTCGAGGGCGGGGTTGCGGCGCTTGGCTTCGGCGATGGCGCGCTCGATGACGGCGCGGTCGGCGTCGCTGACGGGCGTGCTTGGCGTGAGGTAGGTGCGGTAAACGGGGAAGCAGGCGATCGTCTCGCTGACCGCGCGTTCGAGGGCGTCGAGGGTGAAATCGCGGAACCAGCGGTTTTTCTCCGAGAGACGGTCGAGCATGCTGCCGAGGACGTTGACGTCGTTAGCGAGAGAGAGGCGCATGACGAGGCGTTTCTTGGCATAGACGAGATGGCCGAAGTGGATCGAGTGGCCGATGAAACGGCGGTAGGTTTTTGTGATCGCGTCTTCGTTAGACCGATCCACCAGCAGGCTGGTGACGAGGCGGCCAAATTCGTAGCCGGTGGTGCCGTGGACGGGCCAATCGGCCGGGAGCATCTCGTGGCCGGAGAGGATTTTCTCGACGACGAGATAGAGGGCGCAGCCATCGCGCGGAAGGGAAACGCCGAGCGCATCCGCGCTGCGTTGCTGGAGCTTCTCAAAGTATTCCTTCGGCCGGTAGAGGCCATCCGGGTGATCGATCCGCAAGCCGGTGACGGCACGCGCGCCGACAAGTTCGAGCAGAAGTTTGTGGGTGGCGTCGAAGACCTCGGGCAGCTCCATCCGGATGGCGGCGAGATCGTTGATGTCAAAGAAGCGGCGGTAATTGATCTCCTCCGCAGCGACGCGCCAGAAGGCGAGTCGGTAGGCCTGGTCATTCAGCAACTCGTCCAGCAGGTCGAAGCTGCGCGCGTCGCCCGGCTGTCCATTGATCCGGTCCACCGCTTCCTTGATCGCGACCTGCACCGGCGGCGCTTCGTGACATCGGCGATCGAGCCGGCGTTTGACCACCTCCTTCTCCCGCGCGCGTAATTCCACGCGCGCGGGATCCGTTTCATCGCGGCGCGGGAGATTCTCCAAGGCGGTGATGATGCTCTGGAATTCGGGATAGAATTCCTCTTCCCGCTGCGGCTCCAGGATTTCGAGGGCGAGACGGAGGATGTACCGGTAGCTGCCGGGCGCGATCGGAAATTCGTGATCGAAGTAGTTGAGGAAAAAAGCGCCGTCCTCATAGCGAATCTTCAGTTCGCCGCGCTCGAGGACGCGCCCATATTGATCGCCCAGGATGGGCAAAAGCACCTTGCCCGCGAGGTCGGATTTGAGCGGGTGCCAATCGATATCGAAGTAGGGCGCGTAAACCGAGCTGGGTCCGTTTTCGAGCACGTCCATCCACCATTGATTGAGCGGCTCGCCGATGCCCATGTGGTTCGGGACAAAATCGAGCACCTGGCCCATCCCGCGCGCGTGGAGTTCGGCGATCCAGGCATCGTATTCAGCGCGGGTGCCGATGGCGGCGTTGAGCTTGTTATGATCGGTGATGTCGTAGCCGTGCAGGCTCTCGGCGCGGGCCTGGAAGTAGGGCGAGGCGTAGCAATCACTGATCCCGAGATCGTGCAGGTAGGGCACGATGGCGCGGGCATCGTTAAAGGTGAAGGTGCGGTTGAACTGCAACCGGTAGGTGGAAGTGGGAATGCGCGGGTCGGCCATATTAAGGATCGGAAGGTAGCACAGGGCCGCGCTCTCGGGCCGGCAGGGAAGGGCTGGGGCTGGGAGAGGGCGAGAGAAGAGACCGGGTCGGGATCTTCAGGGCTGCCATTGTCGTCAGCGCGGTGTCTGCTTTATGCCCCTTCTTCCGGGGCCGCCGCATTTCGTTCAGCACGCGGTCTTTGGCGCGGCACCGCGTGTAAGGAAAGGCCCGGACAACAGGCGATCGGGCCGCCGATTGGCACAATCCAAGCTAGAAGTTTCACGAATGAAGCGCCCTCTAAATGAATCAGGAGTGACCCTTCCGGAGGTGATGATTTCGGCTTTGGTCATGGCCGTTTTCTTCGCCTCGATCTTTGAAGTCTCCGCCGTCTGCCTGCGTTACATCTCGGCGAGCAAGGAGAACATCGCCGCGGTGGAGTGTGTGCAGGATCGCATCGAGCAACTGCGCAATCTTGATTTTCCGAGTTTGATCGATCCGACCTTTCTGGCGGTAACCCCGGCGGTATCCACTCCGCAACGGCGGAATCTGACCACGCCGGCCAATGCTTCCGACCTGGCCATCCAGGCGACAGACACGCGCCGCGGGGGCGAAGCTCAGCTCGACCCCGTACTCCGATACGAACCTTACCCCGACAACCGTCTGGAGCGGAGGGACCAGTTTGGCGGGAGCCACTTTGGTCCAGGTGGATGTGACCTATCGCTGGAGGTCTGTGTTGGGCGGCCGTCTGCGGTCGGAGACCAGCTCGATGATCGTGGCGGCAGGAACAAAAAAATGAAAATCCTCCAAAAAACACGGCGTGGTTTCACCATCCCGGAAATGACGGTCAGCGCGGCCGTCTCCTCGATTATTTTCGCCGGGATATTCGCCGCCGCCGCGGGGCTAAACCGCTCCTATGCGGCGACAGACGATTATTTTTCCACCCATATGCAGCAAATCCGCATCATGGATTACCTGGCGCGGGATGTGAAACGCAGCTTCAGCGTCACCACCACGGCCGATCGCCGGACGGTCACGTGCGTCATGCCCAATTACGTCGTCGCTGTGACGGACCCGGAGGCTTTGAGCGACTCGAGTCTGACGGGCTACCGTCGCACGCCGGTGGTGGTCGGGGCAGCGTCCAAAGCAGTGGTCGATTACGGCAATGCGGGATCGAGAGCCTTGGCCGATGGAGTCACTACGACCAGCTCGTTCCTGCTCACCTCTGCGACGGCGGTCTTCCTCACCACGGATATCGGCAGTGCGATCACTGGCGCAGGCATTCAGGCCGGGACTACGATCGCTTCCCGGGTCAGCGCCACGCAGGCCGTCATGTCGAAGGCAGCGACGGCATCCGGGAGCGGGAAAAGTTTCACCGTTTTCGGCAAGGGAGACCGGACCGTCACTGATGCCGCCACGACCGCGAACTCCAAAGTATTAACCTCCAACACTGCCTACTTCACCGCGACCGATGTGGGTAAATCGATCGTCGGGACTTCGATCGACGCCGGCTCCACCATCGCAGCGGTGACGAGTCCGACGATTGCGGTCCTCTCCGCGGTTGCGAATGCCACTGAGGCCAGCGTCTACGCCACTATCGGCGGGACGGTGGTCGTCTACGCCCTCAACGGCAACCGGATCACGCGGACCGAGAATGGCACCATTACCACCATTGCCTCGAGCACCGACAACTTGCTTCCGGAGACGACGGATGTGCAACTGATGAACACCGAATACGCCAGCACCACCGTGACCTTCCAACCGATCTTCACCATGAACGGGACGGCCGCGCAGCGCAGCGGCACCACCGCCTACGCGACCGCGTATCTGCGCAACAAGCGGCGCGGCAACTAACCAGGGCGAGACAAGCTTATGAAAACCATCCACCTCAGGTCCACCCAGCGCGAACGGGCCAGCACCTTGCTCTGCGCCCTTTCTGCCATCGCGGTCCTTTCCATGATCGGCGCGGGTGTCTTGATGAACTGCACCACCCGTTACAACGCCTCCGCTACTCAGGTAAGAGGATGGAAAGAAGCTCTTCAGGCAGCCGAAGCAGGTGGTGAGATTGCGTTTGCCAGTATCCGAAACAAGATCAGCGCCGACGATGCGACCGCCTTCTCGAGTGCGAGCGGCTGGTCTGCGCCCGCGCCTGCTCCGGCGCCGTCTTCTTCCTCCTGGGCCTTGGGCTATTCCAGCCCCTCGTTTTCGGGGCCAACGGCAACCTGCGGGCAAAAGTCACGGTCGACCGCTTCGGGTCGGTGCCGGGCAATCCTTCGATCGGGTATTATCGCATTCGCTCGATCGGGACTGCGGAGTTGGCCGGGCTGAAGCGCGTCGGGATGGACAACCGGATGGATGAGAACACGAGAGGAGACAGTCTCCTGCGCAAGATCGATTTCGGAGTCGAACACTTCCTTTCCACCTACGGATATGGCGACGCCCTAGCCACGGCCGCGCCCACCAGCGCCAACGGCAAGCAAACCGTCGCAGTGGCCAACGCCAAAAAGCCGCAGGTCACCCGCCGGGTCGAGCTGGTCGCGCTCCCAGTGATGGGAATCGAAGGCGCGCTCAAGGTAAGTGGCTCCTTCAACGGACCTGGCTCCGCCGGAGTGATCGACAGTTACGATTCGAAAAACGGCGAATACCCAGGAATCAATCCGCCGGCACCGTACGATGTGGATGCGCACGATGGCGACGTGGCCTGCGGGAGCGCCACCTTCAGTCAAGGCGGGTGGATTTACGGAGACGTCAGCACGCGCGGCGGCAACGCCAGCACGACAAGAATCAGCGGGGTGGTGGACAATGATGTCACCCTCATCCTCCCGCCGCAGCCAGACGTGCAAGTGCCCGCGGGCGTGATCGCCAATACCACCCGTCCGGCCACCATCAATCCGCCCTACAGCGTCGTGAGCGGGGTCCCGAAGACGGAATATTGGTACGACGGATACGCCAATATCAGCGGCCTCACCGTTAACCCGGTCGTGAATCCGAGCGGCGAAACCATCGAAACCATCGTGCATATTCGCGCCTCCGGCGACGTCAGCTCCATCACCGTGAACAAAGGCGCGACCGTGAATCTTTACTTCAAAGGCAACATGGACACGAATTCGAACAGTCTCGAGAACGAGAACGAGGATGGATTGGATCAGGCCCTCGCTTCCCCAGCCGGGCAGCAAGAAGAGCGGCGCCACTCCCGCCGTTAAGATGGTCAACCCGGCCAACCCGAGCGGCCCCCTGATCGCTTCCGATAAAGTGAGCCGGGTCGGCCACCTCCACTTCTTCGGGGTCACGCCCGCGGATGGAGGTGCGCGAACGATCACGATTGGGCCCGGCGGCGGGTCGGACAAAAGTGTGTATGCGCAATTTACCGCGCCTGGCTATGACTTCAGCACCCGGGGCAACGTCGATTTTTGGGGTTCCTGGGTCTTCAAGAGTGTCCTGTCAAACGGCAACAATTCCTTCCACTACGACAAGCGGTTAGGCCTGGTGGCTTCGCCGGTAGACTATCGCCTCGCCAGCTACATCGAAGACGTGCGGTGAGAAGCCCTCACCTTTGGCCGCGGCTACTAAATCGGGGTTGGTTCCGGACCAACGAGAGGTTTTCCGAAAGCGGGGGGGGTGGGCCATAAGTCCTCGGCGCGCCCCGCGGCCAATCCGCGCCTAGCGTCGAATGGCGTCGTTTTGCATCTCGATTGGCCAGGGGCCTGGCCCTGCTACCGCGTGGGCATACCACGTGCGGGTGTTTCGCCGATTCCGCTTGTCTACATCCGCTCTGGCACGGCGATCCCGAGGAGCTCAAGGCCGCGCTGGAGGGTGTGCGCGGTGATTTGGCAGAGGGTGAGACGGGAACTGCGGGCGGGCTCTTCGGATTTGAGGACGGGGCAGGCTTCGTAGAAGGCGTGGAAGCTGTTCGCTAATTCGAAGAGGTAATTGGCGAGGACGTTTGGTCGGAAGTCGTTCAGCACCGTGGGCACAATCTCCGCGAACTGGCAGAGGCGTTTTGCGAGAATCAGTTCGCTGGGCTCGGTGAGCGCTAACGCCTCCTCCCGCGCGTCCCGCAGGGACGCGGCTACATCTTTCCGGAAGATGGATTGGATGCGGACGTAGGCGTTTTGCAGGTAGGGCGCGGTGTTGCCCTGGAAGGAGAGCATCCGGTCCCAGGAGAAGATGTAGTCGCTCATCCGGTACTGGGAGAGATCGGCGTATTTGACCGCGCCGAGGCCGATGATGCGCGCGATTTCCTCCGCTTCCGCTTCGGGCATTTCGGGATTTTTTTCGTGGATGATTTTGCGCGCGCGGCTGATCGCTTCGTCGAGCACCTCCTGTAGCGAGACGTTCTCGCCGGAGCGCGTTTTCATCAGCTTGCGGTCTTCGCCCAGGATGCTGCCGAAGGTGATGTGGCGGAAATCGGCGGTGTAGCCTTCGCGCCGCGCGATGGCGAAGATTTGTTTGAAGTGGAGGATTTGCGGCGCGCCGACGACATACCAAATGGAGTCGGCTTTCAGTTCGCTGACGCGGTAGTCGACGGTGGCCACGTCGCTGGTGGCGTAGTTGTAGCCGCCGTCGCTTTTGCGAATGAGGCAGGGCTTGTCGGCGAGATCGGGCGTGTCGGGGAAGAAGACGACGATGGCGCCTTCGCTTTCGGCGGCGATGCCGGATTGCTGCAGGCGCTGGACCACGCCAGGGAGACGGTCGTTGTAGAAACTCTCGCCGCGCTGGATGTCGTAGTGGATGTCGAGCAGGGAGTGGGTGCGCTCGAATTCGCCGAGGGAAAGAGTGACGCACTCCTGCCAGATGGCGAAATTCTCGGAGTCGCCGGCCTGGAGTTTAACGAGTTCTTCCTTGCAGCGGTCGCGGATGGCAGGATCCGCCGTGGCGAGCGCGTTTGTCTCTTTATAGATGCGGACCAACTCGGCGATGGGAGCGCGGGCGAGGGCATCGCGGTTTAACAAGTTCTTCCAGCCGTAGATGACCATTCCGAACTGCGTGCCCCAGTCGCCGATGTGGTTATCGCGAATGACCTCGTGGCCGAGGAAGGTGGCGATGCGAGCAAGGGCGTCGCCCAGGACGGTGCTGCGGATGTGGCCGATGTGCATCGGCTTGGCCACGTTCGGCGAACCGAAGTCGATCACGATGCGTTTCGGCGCATCGGTGGAGGCGACGCCGAGGCGGTCGTCGCGCAGGAGGGCGGCGGTTTTTTCGGCGAGGGCGTCGGCTTTGAGCGTGAGGTTTATGAAACCGGCGCCTGCGATTTCCGGCGGGTCGCAGAGGTCGGACGGGACCCATGCGTCACATATTTTTTGCGCGAGGGCGCGGGGATTTTCGCCGCGCTGTTTGGCGAGAATGAGGGCGGCGTTACTTTGGTAATCGCCGAAACGCGGGTCGGTGGCCTGGGTAATGTCGCCTGCGGAAGGGAGGCCGGCGGCCGCGAGGGTGGCGGCGAGGTTTTGCGCGAGCTGCGCTTGGAACGTTTCCACGCGCCTACTTCTGTGGGCGGTCGCGGAAGATGGCGAGGATTTCTTCGGCGGAGCCGGCGCTGGCGAGACTCTCGCGGGTGCCGCGATCGTTCAGGAATTTCGCGATCGAGGCGAGGGTGCGCAGGTGCGTTTGAAATTGATTCTTCGGCACGACGAAGAGAACGACGAATTTGACCGGCGCGTTGTCCAGCGCGTCGAATTCGATCCCGCCGGAGGAGCGGCCGAAGGAGGCGACGACTTGTTCGATGCGATCGGAGGAGGCGTGCGGGATGGCGATGCCGAACCCGATCCCGGTGCTCATGGTTTCCTCGCGCTGTTTCAACGAAGCGAGGATGCTTTCGCGATCGTCGGCCTTGATTTTATCGAGGCTGACGAGGAGATCGATCAGTTCGACGATGGCGGGCCAGCGTTCGGTCGCCGTCATCTCCGGAATGATCTGTTCGGCAGATAGTAGGCTGGCCAAAGACATGCGGTTTTCCCCTTGGGGAGCGGAAGCTTACTGGGTGCATTTCCGATGACAAGCGTGATTTCGGCTGGGTGCCGAGGGCCGCGAGCAGGCGTGATGGATTGGTTCGCGCGGAGGGGGGAGGTGCGATAAGGTCGTCCCTCCGTGAACGTGCGTCGCTTCCTTTCACTCCTTTTTTTGAGCGCCTTTTTGGGAATGGCCGCTGGTTCGCTGGAGGCGCAGAATTATACTGCGGTCGATCTCGGGACGTTCGGCGGGACGAGTAGCGCGGGGACGGCGTTGAACGGGGGCGGGCAGGTGACGGGGTATGCGTATCTGGCGGATGACGTGGCGCAGAACGCGTTTTTGATCGGGCCGAATCAGGCGGCGCAAAATCTGGGGACGCTGGGCGGGACGCATGGCTATGGGTATGCGATCAACGCCAGCGGCCGGGTGGCGGGTTCCTCGCACGTGGCGGGCGATGGGGCTTTCCACGCCTTTCTCAGCTATGGCAATGGCGGGGCGCTGCGGGATCTGGGGACGCTCGGGGGGACGAACAGCTACGCGTATGGCGTGAACGACGCCGGGCAGGTGGTCGGTTACTCGCAACTGGCGGGGAACACTGCGACCCGCGCTTTTATCAGCGGCGCGGATGGGGGAGCGCTGCGGAGCCTGGGCGTGTTGCCGGGCGGGACGAACAGTTTTGCCTTCGCGGTGAATGTAAGCGGGCAGGTGGCGGGGTATTCGGGGACGGCGAGCGGGTTTAATCACGCGTTCATGAGCGGGACGAATGGGGGCGCGCTGCGCGATCTGGGGACGTTGGGCGGGCGGTTTAGCTTTGGGTTGGCGATCAATAATTACGGGCAGGTGACGGGGCGCTCCGAGACGGGGACGGTCGGGCAGCATGCGTTTTTGAGCGGACCGAATGGGGGGCCGCTGCTGGATCTCGGGACGCTGGGAGGATTATCGAGTTTCGGGCAGGGGATCAATGATTTCGGGGCAGTGGTCGGCTATTCGTTTCTGAGCGATAACTCCACGACCCACGCGTTTCTTTACACGGCCGCGGCTGGGATGGTGGACCTGAATATGTTCATCGGGCCGGCGAGCGGGTGGACGCTGACGGAAGGGCGGGATATCAATGAACTCGGGCAGATCGTCGGGGTGGGAATCTTCGCGGGAGAGACGCACGGGTTTCTGCTCAATCCCGATGGGCTGATCGGATTTTACAGCGGGCTGGGGCATGTGAGCCCGGTGCCGGAGCCGCGGGCGATGTTGCTGTTCCTCGGGGGCACGGCAGGGCTTTGGTGGCAGCGGCGGCGCAGCAAAGGCGGGTGCGGGGTTCGATCCCGGCCTCGGTGAGCCGCTATACGGTCCGGTTCGACTGAAGTTCGGAACTTTTTTTCCGGAAAAAGGTTGACGCCTCTGGAGCCGATGGACAATCTGCGCCCGTCTCACCGTGCCCGCGCAGGGCAGCGACGCGGGCCGTTTTTCGAACGTCTCAGTCGTGGCGGCGCAAGCGCGATTTCACTTCCTTTAACCTTCCTGACCTCACTCTATGAAATTATCTCAAAGATTCCTCGCTCTCACCGGGGCTCTCGCGCTCGCGACCGCGTCCGCTCAAGGGCAGTCTTATAACGAGGTGGGCGATGCCGGCCAGACCATCGGCACAGCGCAGTCTTCGGGATTAACCGTGGGGAACTCGACGGTGTCGATCTTCGGCACGATCGCCTCGCCGACGGATGCCGACATCTTCTCGATCCAGATCAATTCACCGATGTTCTTTTCCGCCTCGACCGTGGGCGGGTCGATCCTGGATACCGCACTCTTCCTTTTCAACAGCTCTGGCATGGCCATCTACACGAATGATGACGCCAGCGGGACATCCATCCAGTCCACCCTCCCGGGCGGATCGAGCTTCACGATGTCCCTCGCTCCTGGTCTGTATTATATCGCGATCAGCCTTTCCGGGAATGAGCCGATCAATTCGAACGGCCAGCTCCTCTTCGCTCCTTATACGGGTGGCGATCCGAGCTCGGTGCGCGGCCCGGCGGCGGGATTGAACCCGAATACGCTCGGGAACTTCAACGGTCTGACCTCCTTCGCGGAGATGGGTGCCTACCGGATTAATCTCAGCGCGGTGCCGGAGCCTTCGACGTTTGCCCTGTGTCTGGCAGGCGCGGCGGCGGCGGGCGTCTATCTCCGGAAGCGGCGCAAGGCGTAAGAACAGGATCTTATCTGAGCAGCAAAAACATCTCTTCGAATCAACCTCAAATATCCAACATGATTAAATCCACCTTTGGTTTCACGCGGTTCCGCCGCACCACCTCCGCGATCCTTTGTCTCGCGGCGGTCAGTTTGATCTCGCCTCTCTGGGCGAAGCCGGTCCCGGAAAATCTCGGCTACGGCCTTGATAAATTGGTCGCGAGCGATTTAGCAATCAAAGCCGGACTGGGAAAAAAGGCGCAGCTCTTTAATGGCTACGCCACCGAAGCAGCGGCGCTGACGGCAGAGGCCGCGATCAGTGCGGCGGACGGGCGTTTCATGGTAGACATCACGCTCACCGGCAAAGTGTCGCTCTCCGAAATGCGCGATGCGCTGGCGAAGGCGTCTCCCTCCTTCGAGGTGACTTCGGTGGACGCGAGCTACCGGAACGTGGGGATCATCGAAGGCTGGGTGGCCACGGAGGACGCGACCGCCCTGGCGCAGACGCACGGGGTGCGGGCGGTCTTTTTGGCGTTGAAGCCGCAGTTGAACGGCGCCCGCCAGCCGGGCCCGGTGACGGCGCGCAAGGAAGCGCCGCCGCCGCCGAACTTCGCCATGGTCGGAACCAAGTTCCTGCAGGGCGTGACGCAGCATCGCGTGGATAAAATCAACCAATTCTACAACCCGGCCGCTCCCGTGAACTTTGACGGCACTGGGACCACGGTGGGCGTCCTCTCGGATAGCTTTAACCGGCGCGCCACGAATACCGCGACGAATCCGAACTATCAGACAAATCTGAATAATAACGACCAGCCGGGCGGTCCGAACAGTCCGATCAATCCGACCCAGGTCGTCGTCCTGGAAGATACGGTGGACGCGAACAGTGATGAAGGCCGCGGCATGACCGAGATTGTTTATAAAATGGCACCGAAAGCGAAGATCGGCTTCGCGACCGCCTTCATGGGAGAGGTCAGTTTCGCGAACAACATCCGCGCGCTCTCCGGTTTGTTCCCGGGCGTGCCGAACACGCAGCCCAGTTTCAAAGCGGATGTGATCGTGGATGACGTCAGCTACGGCGGCGAACCCGTCTTCGCGGATGGCGGAGTGGTCATGAACGGCGTGGACGACGTCACCGCCGTGGGCGTCTCCTACTTCTCCTCGGCGGGGAACTCGTACGGCGTGAGCGTGTATAATTCGGATCTGCGCATGATCGCGAACGGCAGCGGCATGACGGCCGGCACTAACACCGCCCTCGTCGGCACCAATGTGGATCTGACCGGCGTCCCGCCCGGGCTCTATCAGGGCGGCTTCCATAATTTCAATCCCAACGCTCAGGACGTGGCCTGCACCTGGAATATCTCGAACGGCGCTGCGATTGAGATTCAATGGGACGACCCTTATGACACTTCCGATCCCGTCCTGAACCAGCCGCCGATCTACACCAACTCTGGCAACATCGTCGACGCCACTCCAGTCGTCTTCAACGATCTGCCCCCGCTCAATGCCGGCACTCGCTACGTGATCTCGGAAATGGCGACGGGTTCTCCGCAGGTGGACGGCATCGTTTCCATCATCGATCCGAATGGCGTCACGATTGTGGATCAGGACACCGGGATCGACGAAGTGGTCACCTTCTTCCCGCCGGCCAGCGGCACTTACACCGTGTCGGTGCGTCGTTTCGGAACCACCACCGGAACCTTCTCTCTGACCGTGAACACGGCCAGCGGAATGCCGCTGCTCTCTTCGGATTTTAACGTCCTCGCCTTCCGCGTGGATAACGGTGCCTACGTGCCGGGCGGTTCTCTAACGAGTAACAACTACGCGAACAACCGGCCCGTCGAGCTGGGCACCGTGGCGCGTCCGACCGGCGTGACCCAGTTGCAGTTCGTGATTGCTCGCTCCCGCGCTCCCATTGGGCCGCGCGCGGCCACCCGAGTCCGACTCGGCACCGATGCAAACAGCAACGCGAACAACGCGCCGGCGGAATATTTTGATTACAACTCCGCGGTGACGAAGGGCCATTCGATCGCAGCCGGGACCAACGGCGTCGGCGCGTATGATGTCTTCAAGCCGAACGTGCCGCAGAACTTCACCTCCGGCGGTCCGGCGATGATCTTCTTTAATCGTGACCAAACGCTCAAGCCCACTCCGGAAGTGCGCCTCCAGCCGCGGCTCGCGGCGGCGAACGGCTCGAACAGCACCTGGACCGGCGGGGATTCCGGGAATGATGTGGATACCGGCAACGGCCAGTTCTACGGCACCAGCGCCGCGGCTCCGCACGCCGCCGCCGTGGCCGCGCTCGTCCTGCAGGCAAAGGGCGGGCCAGGCAGTGTGACCCCGTTGCAGATGCGTTCCATTCTCCAGGGCACCACCTTCCCGCACGACCTCGATCCCTATCAGGCCGTCGGCGTGGCCCGCACCAGTAATGGCGGCAAGGTCACGGTCACGATCCGGAGCGATAACACGGCGGTGCAGAGTCGCGGTCGGAACGATCCGAATTCGTTCTCGGTTTCCTACATTGGCCCGAGCACGATCAGCACCCTGGTCTTCAATCCGAACGGCATCGCCGCTGAAGGCGGTGGCGTCACGAGTGGCCAGAACGGGGTGGACGTGAACAACGATTACTTCTCGAACATCACGCCCGGCCTCTATTTTGCCATCACTGGCACCGGTGGATTCGCCTTCACCCAAGGCGCGAGCAGTGGAATCGCAGCGGCTAACGTCGCCGTGCCAGTGTTGAGTGCGCCCGCTCCGTTACCTGCTCCCGCAGGAAATGGTCGGACGCTCACGCTGTCCTTCTTGAACAGCGACTTCGCCGGTGGCGACGTCTTCCGTTTCACGATCGGACGCGGCCTCGAGCGGGGCCCGAACGTCTCGGTCACGGGCTCAGCTTTGGCGCATTATAACGCTGACCTCTTCGGTGGCGGCGTGCTTATTCCCGAAGGCACGGTCCTTCCCGACGGCATGCGCTTCAGCGGCACCCTCTCAGATGGCGCCACCTTCAGCGGAGTGATTCGGAACCGCATCGGAGCCGGCTTCTCGCAGCTTGACGGGTTTGGCTTCGTGAATGCCGAAGCGGCCGTCAGCGCGCCGCTTCCGTAACCGCACTCGTCTAGAAAAGTTCGCGAACGGCGGGCTGGATTTTCCAGCCCGCCGTTTTGCGTTTTGCAGGCGGCAGCGATCTTCAGCGGACCCGGTGGCACGTCGGGGCGAAGCGGGGCCTGCAAAATTACGTTTTCGGCACAAATAGACATTGACGCAAAAAGCAACCGCCCACATTCTCCCCCCGGCCACTCCCGTGGGTGGTGCGTTTTAATTTGAACCTAACCCGCTTCATCAATCCCATGATTACACTTCCGCGATTCACGCGTTCCCTGACCCTCCTCGCTCTTTCCGCTTTCGCGGCAGGCGTTCTCCAAGCGCAAACCTACGTTGAAGTCGGCGACGCTGGCGCCAACCTCGGTACCGCTCAACGCACCGGAGCGACCTCTGGCAGCCCGCTCAACACCATCACGGGTACTATTCTGAACGCGTTCGACGGTGACTTTTTCTATATCACCATCACCAACCCCTCGGTTTTCTCCGCCACCACGATGGGCGGAAGCACGCTCGATACCATGCTGTATCTCTTCACCATGAACGGCTCGCCCGTTTACCTGAACGATGACGCCCCGAGTGGCGGCACGCTTCAATCCACCCTCCCGGCGGGTCATCCGTCCGGTCCGCTCGCGATCGGCACCTACATCATCGGCATCTCCCTCTCGGGAGCGGAGCCGATTAATTCCGCGAATCAAAACCTTTTCGCGGATGCAGTCTTCTCCACCGATGTCCGCGGTCCGCGGGCCGGAGCCCTCGGCCCAGTGACCGGCGTGCGGCAGGCCACCTTTAATGAGTCCGGCGCTTACAGCATCTTCCTCACTGGGGCCGCGACTTCCGCCGTGCCCGAGCCTTCCACGATCGCTCTCCTCGGTTTCTCCGGACTCGGGATTTTCCTGGCGGCGCGGCGCCGGCTGGGCCGCTCCTAGATTTCATTTTCTCACCTCTCAACAATCTCGAACAAGTTATCATGAAGTTTAAATCCACACAGAATCTGTTTCGCGCCTCCATCCTTAGTGCTGCGGGTGCTTTTATTGTCGCCGCGAGCGCTTTCGCCGGGTCGGTTCCAGGGAACTTGGGCAGCGGACTGGACGTCCTAGTGCGCGAGCGACAGGCGGCAAATGCTCAGCCGAAAGCACGCAATCTGAGAGGGGGCGGCGTGAATCCCGCCCTGGCCGAGCAAGCGCAGAGCTACCGGGACATTTCCTTCTCCAATCCCGAAGGGCAGACCAAGGTCTACATCCATCTCGCTCCGCGCGCTGAGAAGGGCGTTTTCCAGCCGGAATCGGTCCTGCCAAAATCCGCCTCGATCTCTGCTGTGGACATGACTTACCGCAGCGGTGTGATCGAAGCTTGGGTGAGTCTGGATGACATCCCGGCGCTGGCCAACGACAAGCGAGTCAAGTCCATCGCGCTCGCGATCAAACCCATCCTCGATGTGGGCGCGGTCACTTCTCAAGGCGTGGTGCAACATCGGGTGGACCAGATCACCCAGAACGGCACCGGCATCACCGTCGGCGCCATGTCGGATAGCTACGACAAGAACGCCAGCGCCACCACACGGGCGGCGGCCGACGTGACGTCCGGCGATCTGCCGGGGACGACCAACCCCTTTGGGAACAATCAACCGGTGGCCGTTCTCGACGATCCCCTTACCGGCACGGATGAAGGCCGCGCCATGATGCAGCTCATTCACGATATGGCGCCGAAGTCGAAGCTCGGTTTCGCCACCGCCTCCGCCGGGCAGGTTTCTTTCGCGGATAACATCCGCTCCCTCGCCGGATTCCCGAGCGGCTCACACACCGTCCCCGGCTTTAAAGCAGACGTGATCGTGGACGATCTCTTCTATTCTGATTCGCCGATGTTCGGAACCAGCCTGGTAGGCCGTGCCGTGAACGAGGTCGCCGCGGCGGGCATTTCCTATTTCTCGTCGGCGGGCAATCGCCCGGCGGCGAATGGCTATTTCTCCGATTACCGGAATGTCCCGGCAAACGACCTCGTCGCAGCGACGGCGGGGACGAACCTGAACTTCACCGGTGTCGACCCGGCGCTCTACGCGGGCGGATTTCAAAATTTCCGCTCAGACGGCGGCCAGGATATTGCCCAGACAGTCAGCCAGGGGGTCACGGCCACCGTGCCGAATATCTCGTTCCAGTGGGACGATCCTTATGACGTGGATCCTCCTTCTTTCGGCGCGCCTTTCTTCATGAGCAGCGGCAATTCCACCAGCACCACCGTCCCGGTGGAGTTCATGATCCCGGGTTTGACCGCGGCCACGCAATACCGCGTCGCGGTGACGGCAAACCCGCCGCCGCCAACCAATCCGTTTGATGCTGTGGTCGAGATTGTCGATCCGAACGGTCAGCTCCTGCTCCGGCAGGATACCGGCACGGATGAGGAAGTGTTCTTCTTCGCCAATATCTCGGGCACCTATACCGTTCGGGTCTACGCCTTCAGCGCGACCACGGTGGGCTCTTTCGACATCGTTGCGAACGTGGCCAATGGGACGCCCCGGATCACGACCGATTACAATCTCTTGTTCTTCCTCGAGAACGGCACGTTCTTCAGCTCGCTTTCGGCCAAAAATTTCTTGAGCAATCAGCCGCTCGAGATCGGTCAGGTGCCCTTCAATAGCACCGCCCGCCCGCGTCTCCAGTTCGTGATCGCGCGGGCCAACGTCCCCACGGCCCCGGTTCCGGCCACGAAGGTGCGCTACGTCCTCACTTCGGTGGCCGGCCCCGTGGAGTACTACGATTACTACACGCCGATCACCTACGGCCACAATCATGAGCCCGGCGCGATCAGCGCGGCGGCTTACAGTCCATTCCGGCCTTACCAGCCGGAAGACTTCACCTCGCCGGGGCCGTCCTACATTTACTTCGACGCGATGGCCAATCGTCTGCCACAGCCGGTCATCCGGCAGAAGCCCGACGTGGCCGCGCAGGATGGTGCCAATAACACCTTCTTCGGCGGTGATAGCATGGCGGATCTGGACGCCTTCCCGAACTTCTACGGCACGAGCGCGGCTGCGCCACACGCCGCGGGCATCGCGGCTCTCGTTCTGCAGGCGAATGGCGGACCGGGCTCGGTCACCCAGCCGCAGATGCGAACCATTCTGCAGCGGAGCGGATTCAATCACGACCTCGACGCGCTCTACTCGATCGGTAGCGCCCGCACGAGTACCGGCGGCAAGGTCACCATCACCGCGCGCGGCAACGCCGGGAATTTCAACTATTCCGACGGGCGCGTCACTTCGACGGACGATCTCAGCTCGTTCGCGGTCAACTATGTTGGGCCGGGTTCGATCAACTCGCTCTCGATCAATGTCTCGACTGCGAACACGACGGGCGGCTCCGATCTCGGCCCGCAGCCTGGTTTGGTCTGGGATAGTCGGGCACGGACAACCGCGTCCACCTCTGGGTTCCCGTTCACGGTCGGGACCACGCTGGGCGGGTTTGCCGCGGGGAATGTGACGGCTACCTACTCCATGCCGGCGCCGGCTCCGGCGGTGGCTGGGCAATTCCTCCAGTTGGACCTGACCTTTACGGCGGGCACACTCGCGGGCGGACGCGGCTTCACCTTTGGGGCCGATCGGGATGAGCAGCGCACGCAGAACACGACCACTGCGACCACCGGCTTCGGCAACTCCGGCGACCTCCTCGGGGCCACCGTGGCCATTCCGGCGAACACGGTCACGCCGGGCGGAGCCACCTTCACTGGTGTGGACAGCAACGGAAACATGTTCTCGGGCACGATCATCAACAAGATTGGAAAAGGCTACCAGCCGCTGGATGGATTCGGTTTCATCAACGCACAGGAAGCAGTGGCCCAGCCGCTGCCTTAACCCAAGCGTTCACCTTCACCCGACGGCCGCGCTCTGAAACGAGCGCGGCCGTTGCTTTTCGGAGGCGACAACAGCGGGCGGCCGGAAGGTCATTCGCGGCTCGGGGCGCAATGCGCATTTTAGGGCGAAATCGGATTGCCTAACAAAAGCCTAACGAGTTGAAAACATTGCCTAACATTGCAGTCTTGTCATCAAATTTTCCGGTTTTGGCATTTGACTCACCGGACATTGAAAAATAACGTGGGGAGCAGTAAAAGCCGCGACTCTTGCGGATTTGTTGCAGTAGAAAAACCCGCCGTTTAATCGGACAACCCAGGAGGTCTGAATGTTTAGTCGCAGGAAACGATCATTGCTTATCACAACCATCGCGCTAGCCAGCGTCGCATTTTTCGTGCGACCGGGCGAAGCGCAGAAGAATAAGTCGGCTCAGGAGCCGGCCGCAGCCGGGCACGCCACCCTCGCCAGCACCACCCCCATCGTCAGCCAGGCCGTCGGTTTCGCCGAGACGCGAACGGTCCGCGAGATGATGGCGCAGGCCGATCAGTTCGATCTCGAAGTGAAAGAGAAGGCGGAAGAGATCAACGAACTCAACACCAAGTTCAGCCGCACGGAGCGGCCGAATGCACCCAAGCAGGTGGACGGCATGTTGCAGTCCTCTTTCTCGAAAGACGGACGTTTCCAGATCAATATTCCCGCCCCGATCCTGACTTTCGAGGGCCTCGGAGTGAATGGTTCCGCGCCGCCCGACACGGTGGGTGCAGTGGGTCCGAACGACTACATGGAAGGTGTGAACGGTGGCGGAATCCGGATTTACGATAAAGCCGGCAATCCCCGCGGACCTGCTTTTAAATTGAGCACCCTTTTCGCTCCTCTCGGTGGCGTGGCCGCAAACACCGATAGAGGTGACGCGCTCATCCTATATGATCGCATGGCAAACCGCTGGCTGATCACGCAGTTTGCTTACGACAGCAGCACGGCTCCTCCGTATCACCAGCCGATGGCTGTCTCGAAGACGAGCGATCCGACTGGCGAATACTGGGTCTACGATTTCATCACCCCGGGGAACGAATTTCCCGATTACGGTAAGATCGGCTCCTGGCCCGATGGGTACTACTTTACGGATCGCCAGTT
>JBBSLZ010000029.1:0-17940 GCA_038233435.1 Chthoniobacterales bacterium | reverse complement strand
GCGCGGGCCAGCGAGGACGTTCTCTCCGCGTTGGGCGCGCGCGGTCGGCGTTACGCAGAGGAACTCGGCGATTGGAATCGGGTCATGGAACGCTCCGAAATTGCCCTCCCGACACACCACCTCCCGTCTGCAGACCGCGCCTCGGGACGCAGCGGAGCGATTTCGCGGGTGGATCAATTTCTGCCTAACCTATCTTTCGGTGACGCAATTTCGAACTATGCCCTTTGGATTCGCGACCGTCTCCAAGCGTGGGGTTACGATTCGGAGATCTATGTTCGCCATGTCGATCCACGGGTGGCGTCCGAGTGCACCGTCTTCTCACCAGAAGCCCTGACAAATTGTGCCGGGGCCATCTACCACCACAGCATAGGCAGCGAGATAACGCCCCACTTGTTAAACTTTACCGGGCCGAAATGCCTGATCTATCACAACATCACGCCCGCTGAGTTCTTTAAACCTTTTCGGCCCGAGTTTGCGGGTATCCTGGACCAAGGCAGAGCGGATCTCGGTGAGCTGGCACCGCATTTCCCGATTTCGGGCGGCGACTCCAGCTTTAACGTCGGCGAACTCGAGGCAGTGGGGTTCGCACGGCCGAGCGTAATCCCGATTCCAGTCGACCCCGCGAAATGGAATTTTTCGCCGGATTCCGAATTGATGACTCAGTTGCAAGATGGGCGCACAAATATCCTTTTCGTAGGGCGAATCGCTCCAAACAAAAAGCAGGAAGACCTTGTCGAAGCGTTTTCCTTATATCTTGATTTCGATCCCGAGGCCCGGTTGCATATCGTCGGGGGAAGTGAGGCGGGCGACCCTTATGCAGAGTATTTGATGGACCGGATCGAGGGGCTCGGCCTTCAGGAAGCCATCACCCTGACCGGCGGTGTCAACGAGGCGCAACTGGCAGCTTACTATCGGACCGCTCACCTCTTCTGGTCGATGTCGGAACACGAAGGCTTTTGCGTTCCGTTGGTGGAGGCGATGTGGTTTGACGTCCCGATCGTCGCCTTCGGCGGCACTGCGATTCCGGAAACCATGGGTCCAGGCGGTATCATTTTCACAGAAAAAGCTGATTTTCACACCCTCGCGGCCCTCGCCTGGCTTTTGCGGTGTGATGACCACCTAAGATCGAAACTAATTCACGCGCAGCGCCAGCGCCGGGAGGATTTTCGTCCCAACCGCATAGCCTCCCGTCTTCTTTCCCTGATCCAGAAATTTCATTTCGACGTGCGGAATACTCGGCCCGGCCTCGCCGAGCCGCTTCGGGTCTCGTAACCAAATGCGCGGCTTCACCGAAAAATCCACACCGATTAGCGCCAGGCGCGTTGGAATACCGAGGGCCTGTGCATGCCTTCCACAGATTCGCACGGCTTGCTCTCCATCCATCGTTCGTCCGCGAGATGCCTTATTATGATCCAGCCGAGCAAATCCAATTCCCTTGCCGGTCCGGCCACAACTCACCGATTGGCCCGAAGCATTGGCCCCATCCTGGCCCTTGTCATGCTCGTAACGCTATGCTGGTGCGGCTACCAGCGACTTTGGAGCGTCCGCGCTTGGAATACACCGCCGCAGTATGCGGGTGATGCGCTCTGGGGCATGGCTTCCACTAAGATCATGGCTGACGGCGAAGTTTGGCCGCTCCTCAGCAAAACACCGGCCTCTTTGGGCGCGCCATTCGGCGCAAATTGGAATGACTACCCATCAACCGAGGAGGGCTTGACAACAATTTGGGCGCTTTTAGTCCGGGTCTTTGGCCTACATTTGGGCACGAACCTCGTCTTACTCCTCGGCCATCTGCTGATCGCGGTCGCCTTCTACTTCACCTGCGGCTGCTTCTCTTACTCGCGTCTCTTTTCTATTGTCGGCGCCTTTCTCTTCGCTTTTAGTCATTACGCATTTTTCAGAGGACTGTCGCACCTTGGACTTACCTTTTACTGGCATATTCCCCTAGGCATTCTCGTCGCTTACTGGTGCTTCGAGAGCCCGCCCTCCTGGCGCAACCGGTCCAGGCTTGTGTTTTGCCTCTTGGTCGCAGTCCTCTTCGGGGGTCAAAATCCATACTATAGCGGAATGTTCCTTCAGTTCCTGGTTCTGTCGGCGCTGCTAGCCGGCCTGCGCAGACGCTCACTCCGACCCATATGGCTGCCCTTCCTCCTTTGCCTTGTCGTCCTCGCCACTTTCATCGTTATGAATCTGGACACGTTTTACTTCCAATATATTCATGGGAAGAATCCAACAGCGGTGACACGTCGATACGGCGAATTGGAGCTTTACGCTCTCAAACCAATCGAGCTGCTTCTTCCACGATGGCACTCCATTACTGCACTCGCCGACTGGTCCCGCCTCACCTATTACAATCAGGCTTGGTTCCTAGGTGAGGCCGGCGCACCTTACCTGGGCGTCATTGCGATATTAACCGGTGCCTGGCTGGCTCTGACCGTTTTCAAGACTGTCGCCTTCATGGGCAAAGAGCGTCTTCCGCTCCACCCGTGGGCTCTCCTCTGGTTACTGGCCTACTCAGTGGTAGGCGGTCTAGGCGGCGTCTTCGGTCTGACCGGATTCATTCTACTCCGTAGCGGAAATCGCTACAGTATCTTTATTCTTGCCATCCTGCTCCTCTATCTCGTGCGCCAGCTGGACCGGTGGACCCAGAGCTGGCCGCCAATCCCGCGGGTGACACTTGCAGCCTCCCTGCTGACCCTTGGGTTTTTCGATCAGGTACCGCCCTTCGGTTGGTATCAAAATCCAGCAAGCATTACTCGCGCTGTGTCTGAGGACAAAGCCGTAGCAAGCCGCTTGCAAGCTGAGCTCCCGCATAATGCGATGGTCTTCCAACTTCCGACGCTCGATTTCCCAGAGGCTCCGCTAGCCGGAACGTTGGGTCCTTACGATCTGTTTAGACCCTACTTACAATCGCATGGGCTGCGCTTTTCGTATGGATCAGGAAAAGGGCGCCCGCGCGAATGGTGGCAAAGGGAGGTCGCACAACTCGGGCCTGCGGATCTACTGGAGTCCCTGGAACGATACGGGTTTTCCGCAGTCCTGATTCACCGCAACGGTTACGCAGATGGGGGCACTGCGTTGCAAGAAGGCTTTGCGCAGAACGGTCGCGCCGAAGTGTTGTCGAAAACAACGGACTACTTGGCCTTGAGACTAAATCCGATCTCACCGGCCGAAGTTCCGCCTGACTTCGCCTCTGGCTGGTATTACTTAGAAGGCGGCTCAGCTCAAAATCTGCGTTGGAGTTCGGGCGAGGCAGTGATTATCTTCACCAACACGGCCTCGCTTCCCCGCTCCGTGAATCTCCGCTTCGCTCTGGGAACACTGCGAAGCCGTCATGTCCGCGTCAGCTTCGGAAAGTCGATTCTTTTCGAGGGTGAAATCGGCAATGGAAGTGAAACTGTTCAAATCGAAGACAAGATTGTCCTTAGCCCTGGCGAGAACCGGCTGATTTTCTGGACCGACAAACCCGCCGAGCTTCCGGGTAACGGCGATGAACGGCAACTGGCTTTCTCCCTCCTGAACTTTAAGGTGTCGCGACAGCTTCAACTTTAGAGCTGATAGATCTCCTGCTGGTAGACGCCCCTTTAACGAAGGCGCTCCAATGCGCGAGCAAGAGAAGGCGCCTCGTTAGGACGGTGAACTCGCGCAACTCAAAAATTAATCCGCTCTTTCTCAACCACCAAGGGGCGATTGAGAACCTGAGTATGAATCGCACCGATATATTCTCCCAGGATTCCGATGAAGAAGAGTTGCACGGAAGAAAACAAGAATAGCCCGATGATGATGGGCGCGAATCCGAAGGGAACGCTATACCAGAAAAACAGCTTGTAGAAAAGGTAACCCAGCGCGACCAGGAGACTAAGCAGGGACATGCTGAAGCCCATCATGGTGGCGAGTCGCAGAGGGACTTTACTATGATTGGTGATGCCGAGCATCGCCATATCGTAAAGAGTGTAAAAATTGTTCTTACTGAGGCCTCTCTTTCGCTTCGGTTGCACGAAGGGAACCTGGGCGATGGAGAGCCCCATCTCCGAGATCAAGCCGCGAAAATATGGGTAAGGATCATCCAGTTGCCGGCAGTAATCGACGATGGCACGATCGTATAGTCCGAAGCCGGTGAAATTCTGCAGAATCGGGTATTCCGCCAAACGATGAATGAGGCGGTAATAACAACGTCGCATAAAGAAAAAGACGGCTGTTTCTTCACTTTGATTCTTCACGCCCACGACGGCCTTGGCGCCCGCTTCCCATTTCTGCAGAAACTGAGGGATTAGCTTCGGCGGATCTTGCAGATCGGAAGCCATGATGAAAGAGGCCTCGCCAGAGGTTTGCACTAGTCCGTGATAAGGAGAGCGGATATGACCGAAATTACGGGCGTTGAAGATTACTTTAAGTCGCGGCTCGGCTGCTGCGAGCCGACGGAGAATACTCTGCGTCCCATCGGTCGAGGCGTTGTCGATTACCAGCAGTTCGAGTTCATACTGCGGCAACTCCGCGAAGACAGCGAGGACTTGAGAGACAAACTCCTCGATATTCTCCGCTTCATTAAAAGAAGGGGCTGCGACGCTGATGCGCTTCATGGCCAGCGAGCTTTCGGCCGAGTTATCCATCCCAAGCCAAGTGCGGTCACATCGTACGCCGCGGGGAGGTTGACCTGCTCGTCATAAGCCGGGATGACGACGGAGATCAGCTTGCGCTTTGCGGCCACGGGGGAGTCGAGCATATCAGGTTACGCAGGAATCGCGCGACATCTCCGGCGGCAGGGCCGGAGACATCTCGTGCAGGCGATTGGACTTAAAGGAGCCGTCAGGCAGCTTCTCGGACGTGACGGCGGGAAACATCTCCACGGTTTCCGGGACAATAATCTCGCAGAAGACCGGACCGGCCGAATCGAGGAGATACGCGAGTGTTTTCGCCAGGGTACTCATCCGCTGCTCGGCAATGTATTGCACGCCATACGCTTCGGCGAGCTTCCGCCAGTCCGGAAATGTAACGCCACTCTCGCGGCTCGCCCCTGCAATGTTGCCTTCGCAGAAGGTGGCCTGCGTATTGCGGATGGAAGCATATCCGCCGTTGTTAATCATAATGATTTTGCAATTCAGCTGCGAATTCACAAGGGTCGCGAGCTCTTGCACGTTCGCGTGCATCGAACCATCGCCAGTGAGGCAGATTACCATCTTGTCCGGACTCGCATAAGCGGCCCCGAGCGCAGCCGGCAACGCGTATCCCATCGACCCGAGAGCGCCCGAGACGATCACGCGCTGGCGCGCCTTCGTTCGAAAAGCCTGGCCGACGATATAGTAAAGCGAGCCGGCATCAGTGACGAGCGTTTCGTCTCCCTTCAGCAGATCACTCAGCAAATCGACCAGCTGGTAGGTGTTGATCGTGTCTCCCTCGCTTTTGTGCGGCTCGCGCGCGACCGGATAGCGCTCTTTCCATCCCCGGCACCGCTCGAGCCAAAGAGGGGTCCCCGAATGTGCCGAAGAGCGTTGGAGAGCCTCGGCCATGCCGGAAAGAAACGCTCCCAGATCGCAGCGAAGCCGCGTAGATGCTCGGACGTGATCCCGGGCGAGTTCTGCCTCGTCGAGGTTAACGATAATCTTCTCCGCCTTCGGCGCAAAATGCTGCAACTCGTAACCCGTTGTGGTGATGTGCAGACTCGAACCCACCACCAGCAGCACGTCACAATTCTGAACCGCAAAATTGCCGGCTCGGTCGCCGCGCAGTCCCACTTTGCCGACGTAATACGGATCGGAGTACGGCAGCAGATCGTTGGCGAGCTGAGTGGTCGCCACGGGAACCCCGAGCTGCGGCACCAGCCTGCGAAAGGCCTCCGCCGCGCCCGCCACCCGAACGCCATGTCCCGCCAGGATAAGCGGCCGTTCGGCGTTGCGGAGACGCTGGAGGATGCCGGTCACTGCATCGATTGGGATCTCATCACGCCGTGGCGGCGGCACAAATACAGCGAGAGAATTTCGATCCACCGACGCGCCTTGAACATCGAGAGGAATGTCGAGCAAGACTGGTCCGGGTCTTCCTGAGCGTGCCAGATGAATGGCCTGGCTCAGATGGCAGGCGATGCTCTTCGGATCATCCACGAAGGCGGCGTACTTTGTAATCGGCTTTGCGACTTCGACGATGTCCACCTCGAAGTTCCCCACCATCCGCAGGTCCGGAAGACCGACGCCGCGCACGGTGAGCGCAGTGCGGCTCTGGCCCGTGAGGAAGAGTACGGGCGAGGAGTCAAGCCATGCGCCCAGGATGCCGGTGATCGTATTCGTCGCGCCGGGACCGCTCGTGGCATAACAGACGCCGAGCCGGCCCGATTCACGCGCAAACGCCTCCGCCGCCATCGCGCAAGCCTGTTCGTGGTGATTGCAGACGTATTTGATGGATCGCGAACGGCTCAAGGAATCCAAGAGGTGCATCATCATTCCGCCCGAAAGAAGAAAGACGTGACTGACGCCCTGCTCCTCGAGGAACTGGCAAATCCAATCCGAGACTTTGACCTTCTCACTCATGGGTCCGACCGCAGGCGAGCCATGCTTGCGCGGCAGGCATCGCTGATCAATTTCGTATCGACGGTGTGGAGGAAGACCGTGACCCCGAGCGCGCGCCAGCGGCGATACTGTTCAGCGCTATTAATAATCAGTGCGACCGGTTTGCCTGCGGCCTGGCAAAGCGTCACCGCATCCTCCATGGCCCGAAGTAATGCAGAATCTTCCATCCGCCCCTGGCAGCCGAGGTGAACGGAGAGGTCGTACGCGCCGAGATAGAGCAAATCTACCCCCGGCAGTTCTAGGATCCGCGGAAGCTCACGCAGCGCCTTCAGCGTCTCGATGATAGGGATGCAAAGCGGGCGGGCCACCTCGGCAGATTCGCCCGGCTGACCGTAGGCGCTGGCGCGCGTGAAGGGATTAAACCCGCGCGTTCCGGCTGGCGCAAATTGCATCATCGCGACGGCAGCAACGACGTCGCCGAAGGAATCGAGCTGGGGAAAAACCAGCCCATCCGCTCCGAAATCCAGACAACGCTGCACTTCCACACGATCCAGCCCTGTGACGCGAACGATCGGCGTGGAGCCGCTCGCTTCGCACAGCCGGATGGCAGATTCGAGAGTCCCGAAATCGTAGGAGCCATGCTCACGGTCGAAGATTTGGAAGTCGAAGCCCGCCTGGCTAAGAATCTCGGTGAGCGGATCACAATCGATCAGCCGCCAGATGCCGTGCAGCTCGGCGCTCGTTTCCAGTTTCGATCGCAAGCTCATGGCCGCTGGAGAAATTCCGCGGTGTACTTGTGCCAGGAGATGGTGCGCTGAAGAGCGTCCGAGAGTCCCACTGTCAACTGTAACCCAAGTTCCCGTTCGGCCTTTCGAGTTGATGGCACCAGACGATTCGAGGTTTGCCCAGTGCCTCCGATCTCCGTCAGTATTTCCGGGATCGGGCTGAAAAACTGCGTGATCCGATGAGCCAGGGAAAGGAGGTCAACGGGCTCCGGACTTCCAATGTTATAGGCGGCACGCGCTCGCCCATTTGCCGCCATCGCGAGGGTCCAATAAGCAAAATCCGACGCATACATGAGGCTGCGCACGGTTGATCCGTCACCCATGATCTTCACTGGCCCCCCGGTGAGCGCGTCCCGCATGAAATCAGTCACCGCCCAGGGGAGCGCGAGCGATTGATATGGGCCGACGAAGGCAAACGGCCGCGCCACCACGATCGGCAGCTTTGTTTCGCTGAGGAACGCGGCCGCGATTGTTTCGCTGTAGCGCTTCGACTCGGCGTAAATCGAGTTGAAGTTGAACGAGGGCAGACCACCGACATAAGTCTCGTCCACTCGCTCCAGTTGGCGGGGAACTTCGCCGTAAACCAGTCCAGACGAGATCAGCAAAAATCTGCGCAAGTCCGGCAACAGCTGCGAGGCACGGAGGACACGCAGGGTAGCGTTCGCATTGACCTCGCCGACGTGCGTGGGGTTCGAGGCGAACTGGTTTCGGTTGGTCAAGGCCGCGGCGTGGATCACGTGCGTCACGTCCATTGGCATCTCCGCGAAGTGGCAGACATCGCCTTCGATAAAAGTGAACGCAACGTTGGCGGCGAGGTGAGGGGCCCGCGTGGCGAGGTCTTGCGGCGAACGGCTGAGCACCGTCACACGCGTCTGAAAGCTGTGGTGCTCGTTCAGGTGTGCGAGTAATTCCAGCAGCCAGCTGCCCAGAAAGCCGGTGCCGCCGGTGAGAAAGAGATGGCCGCCGGCAAGGTCGCGGAGCGGCTCGGCCCGGCCGGAGAGGACGTTCGCGACATCTTCGCGGACAAGATCGAACGCTTTAGTTTTCTGATCCATTAAGCGTGCTTTCGGTTTTGGGCGAGATCGTGCGCCACCTGCAGGATCAGGTCTTCCTGGCCACCCACCACCTGTCGTTTTCCGAGCTCAAAAAAAACATCACGGGGATCAACTTTCATTTGAAGAGAAATCCGCTGGACCGGCTTTGCGAATCCGGAGAAGACCCCGGCAAGTCCGCTCACAACGGTGACGGAATTGCTCACCGGCAGGTTTGGAGCGAAGAGCTTCGCCGCGAGTTCGGCCGCGTCGAGTACTTTGTAGAGATCGGCGCGCATCGGGTACCCCAGACGCTGCATCGCAGCCACGACGAGTTCGATCGGGGCGTTGCCGGCACCAGCGCCGAAGCCGCATGCCGACGCATCAAGAATCCGGGCCCCCACGCGGAGCGCGGCGAGGGAGTTGGCTACGCTGAGCCCGAGATTGTTGTGCGCGTGAAACCCGACCAGGATGTGCAGTTTTTCCGCGAGCAAACCGATCTTCGCCTCGACGTCCTGTGGGAATAAGGCGCCCGCGGAGTCCATCAGGACCACTCCCTCTGCTCCGTAAGATTGCATCTTCTGCGCCTCTTCCAGCAGCACCTCTGGACTCGCCATGTGCGTCATCATCAGGATGCCCCACGCTTCCCGGCCATGCGTGCGGACAAATCCAATATGCCGCTGTGTGACGTCAGCTTCCGTGCAGTGTGATCCAATCCGAAACAGATCGACTCCGGCATCCATCGCCTGCTTGATCTCCCGCTCGATCGTGGCGAATCCCGGCATCACGTGGACGCTCAGCTTTGCCTGGTGCAGAGAAGCGCGCGCGATCTCCAGCATCCGGCGCTCTGGGACGAGACTCTCGCCGAGTTGAAGGGATGATGCGCCTAACCCGTTGCCGTGGCCTACTTCGACGTAATCGAGACCGGCCGCATCCGCAGCAGAAGCATAGGCGCGGATCTGTTCCTCCGTGATCTGATGGCTGCACGCGTGCGAACCATCGCGCAGAGTCGGATCGGTGAGAATGATCGCATGTTCCTTCACCGCTCCAGTCTCCCTATTCCCCGTTCAGCGTACGCTTCCGCCATCGCGACCGCGGCGCAGTTGATGATGTCGAGATTGCCGGCATAGCGCGGCAGGTAATCGCCGCGCCCTTCCACCCGGACGATGATCGCGACGCGGCCGTTCTCCAGCATCGGCTCCAGGACGAGTTCGTAGCCGGGGATATATTTCCGCAGCTTTGCCATCACGACGTCCACCCCGGCGCGGATTTTTTCGAGGTCGGGATTCTGTACTTTTGCCAGCACAGTCGTCTGCATATGGACGCAAGGTTGCGCCGGATTAAGATTCAGGATGGCTTTGGTGCGCCCGCACCCGCTGAATTTCTGGAGCCCATTCTCAGTGGTGCCGAGATATTCGTCGAGATTGACGCGGGTGGCTGGCCCGGCACTGCGAGCCGCGATGCTCGAGATCGTCTCGATGTACTCCACGCTGGCTTCGGCGCTGGCTTGGGCGATCGCATAGGCGAGCGGAATCGATGCCTGTCCGCCGCAGCTCACCATATTGACGTTTCGGACCGTCAGGCAGTCTTCCAAGTTCACCGCCGGCACGCACATCATGCCCACTTTTGCCGGCGTCAGGTCGATCGCGAGCAATCCGAGACGTTCGAAGATTTGCGCGTGCCGAACGTGGTCCTGTGCGGAGGTGGCATCGAAGACCAGGTCGAGATCCGCAGCGCTCTCCTCGATGGCCTCGATGCTCTTGCTGGACACCGGAACCCCAAGGCTGTCCGCCTTCGTCATTCCAGGAGAAGAAAGATTGCGGCCGGCGAAAAGGCGGCATTCGAGCCACGGCGAGCGGATGACCTTGACCAGGAGATCGGTGCCTATGTTCCCGGTGCCGAGAATCGCAGTGCGCAGCTTTTGCTTCATGACGCGTTCCGCCGGTGCCAGGCCAATGTCTTCCGGATTGCCTGGGTTAGGTCGATCGTTTGCGTGAGGCCTAGGCCCTCGGCAGCGCGCCGGGTGGACGGCACATACCGATCGCCGGAGACCGCGATGCTAGCCGTGTTCTGATACTCGACGGCCAGAGGCGGAGTCTGAGACGCTGCAACCTGCTGCGCTGTCTCCGCGACGCTGATATCGCGGTCGGAGCCTACGTTATAAGCAGTCCCGGCACGGCCCAGGAACAACAACCGCCAGAGCCACGTCGCGAGGTCGGCTGCGTAAAGATAGGATCGAACGGGCGAGCCGTTCCCTTTCACTCGAATCGGACGTGCCGCGAGCGCGTCGCCCAGAAAATTGCCGATCGCGAAATGAGAATCGAGCGGCAGCCCGGGCCCCACAAAAGCGAAACAGCGCGCTATCACCGCCTGCAGCCCATGCTGCTTATGAAAGCAGGCGCACAGGAGCTCGGCCATGCGTTTTCCTTCACCGTAGGCGGAAGATGGCGCAGCCGCATCGGGCGCGCCGTTGTATTCTTCCGGAATGTGCGACAGGTCCGCAGGTTGGCGGCCATAGACGGCTCCAGAACTGGCGAGCAAAAACCGTCGCGCGCCCGCCCTGACCGCGAACTCCAGCACCCGGCGCGTCCCATCGCTGATGACATCGAGCATGCGCGTGGGATCCTCGTTGTTTAGCTGCGCGCTCGCGTCAGTCGCGGCATGGATGACATGGGAAAATTCGCCGGTGGGCATCTCGAAATCACGCACGTCGCCAACGAGGAACTCCAGCGCCCGCTCCCCGGCGAGGTGTGGTTGGGATCGACGGGCGGCGTCGCGATCCCGCGTTAAGATCACAGCGTAAGCACCCAATTCAAGCTTTGCGTTCGCAGCCAAAAACGTCTCGAGGAGCCATCGGCCGAAGAAGCCGGTGCCTCCCGTGATGAAAAGCCGGCCGCCGCGCAGCTGTTCCCAGGTGGCCCCTGTATTCATCACCACCGCCTGGAGATCATCTTGGGGCAGCATGATGCGTCTTGCCCTTCACAAAGCCGAAAATGCTTTCGACCATGTAATCGAGCATCGGCTTCGTCAGGCCCGGGTAAACGCCGACGAAGATCGCTTCGTTCATAATGCGATCTGCACCGTAGAGGTCGCCGATAACACGCATCGCGGCAGGATTATCTTTCTTCAACTGCACGAAGGCGGGCTGTCGCACGAGGTTGCCGCCGAAGAGCATCCGGTTGCCGATCTTCGCCCGGTCCAGTTCCTGCGCCAGCGCGAGGCGCGTGAAGGGAGCGCTCGGCCGCACCAGGATCATGAACCCGAACCAGCTGCAATCCGTCCGGCAGCCGCTCTCGTCCCAGGTGAAACCGTCTGGTGTCCACGCGGTGGCGTGCGTAGGCAGCGAGAATTCGACGAACTCCTCCAGCGGCGCGAGGCCGCGGCGCAGCTGTTCCCAGTTGTCCTTCCGCGCTTGCACGAAATCCGGCAGTTTATCGAGCTGCTTCAACCCGATCGCCGCCTGCGGATCGAGCGGCTTCAGGTTGTAACCGAGATGGCTGTAAATGTATTTGTGGTCGTAGCCGAACGGCAGATCGCCGAGTTGCCAGCCGAAGCGCTTGTTGCAGGTATTGTCCATCCCGCTGGCGCACCAGCAATCGCGCCCCCAATCACGGAAGCTTTCCACGAGCACTTTGAACTGCATGTTGCGCACGACATTGACCGCGCCGCCTTCTCCGAGGGTGAGGTGATGCGGCGGGTAAAAGGATTGCGTGGAAAGATCGCCCCACGTGCCGGTAAGGCGCATCTGCGCCTCGCCGGAAGGTAGCCGGCGGGTATAGGTGCAGCCGAGCGCATCGCAGTTGTCCTCGATCAGCCAAAGATTCCGCGCGGCGCAAAAATCGAGGACAGCATCGAGGTTGAACGGATTACCCAGCGTGTGCGCAAACATGACCGCCTTGGTTTTGCCTGGCGTGTAGGCCTCCTCCAGCATCCGCACGTCCGCGTTGCCGGTGATCGGGTCGTTGTCGATGAAGACCGGCACCGCGCCGTTCTGGATAATGGGCGCGACCGTGGTCGGAAAACCAGCCGCGCAGGTGATGACTTCATCGCCCGGCCGCACGCGCTTTTCATCGGGCAACTTGTGGCTCGTGAGGGCGCTGAACGCCACTAGGTTCGCGGACGAACCCGAGTTGACGAGGATCGAGCGCTTAATCCCGAGGAACTTCGCCAGCCGCCCCTCGAATTCTTCACCTTCCTTTCCGAGGGTGAGCCAGAAATCGAGCATGCTCGAGACGCCGGCTTCGACTTCGTCCTCGGTGAAGACACGGCCAGCGTACGGCACCACGGTCTCCCCGGGAACGAACTGCGCGTCCGCGTTTTCGCGATAGCCGGGCCTCTGCGCCGCATGCATCTGGCGCGAATATTCGCGGGTCAGGCGAAGGATCTCCGCTTTGAGTTCGCCCGGATTGTTCACTGCTGCGTCCACTGTATGCCGCGCGCGCTGGCGCACGACTGATAATTTTCGATCTGCTGCAGCGTCAGACGAAGCAATTCGCGTCGTGCATCGGTTCCCGCTTCATGCGCACTGCGATACCATGCCGCCGTCTCCGCAATCGTTTCTTCGAACGACCAGACCGGCGACCAGCCGAGGAGGTGAAATGCCTTGTCGGTCGCCAGGTTCAGCAGCTTCGCTTCGTGGACAGCATTCGGATCGGGCCGATCGATCCATTCGCCCGGCCAGTGTTTCAGCAATTCGGTGACGAGATCGGCGACGCTGCGATTCGAGGTTAAGGCGGGACCGAAATTGAAGGCAGAGGCAAGATTCGGATCGGTGGAGAGCTGCGCGCCTAACGAGAGATAGCCGCTCAACGGCTCGAGCACGTGCTGCCACGGCCGGGTCGAACTTTTGTTGCGAACCGGGATCGCCGCGTGGCATTGCAGCGCCCGGATGCTGTCCGGCACGATCCGGTCGAGCGCCCAATCACCGCCGCCGATCACGTTGCCCGCACGGACACTGGCGATCCTCACCGGATGCGAGGCGAAGAACGAGCGTCGATAGGCTGCGATCGCGATCTCAGCCGCGGCTTTGCTCGAGCTATAGGGATCGTGCCCGCCGAGCGCGTCATCCTCTCGATAGGCGGAAAGCCATTCCCGATTCTGATAGCATTTATCGGTCGTAACCATGACCGCCACGCAAGGCCGATCGAGTTGCCGCAGCGCTTCCAGGACGTGGACGGTGCCCATCACATTGGTCTCGTAGGTCTCGCGCGGCTGCGCGTAGGAATGGCGGACGAGCGGCTGCGCGGCAAGATGGAAAACGAAATCCGGCGCGGCGCGCTGGATCGAGTTCTCGACCGCCGCCACGTCCCGGACATCGGCGATTTCGTGCTCCAGATCTGTCTCCAAGCCGAGCTGCTGGAAGAGGCTGGGCGTAGTGGCGGGCGCGAGCGCGTAGCCATGCACTTGCGCGCCGAGTTCGAGCAGCCAGGCGGCCAGCCACGAGCCTTTGAATCCGGTATGACCAGAGAGCCAGACCTTCTTCCCGCGAAAAATTTGGCCGAACATGCGCTACCAGACCTTCCAAGGCGCGCGTCCCTCGCTCCACATCGTATTGAGCAGAGTGAACTCCTGAAATGTGTCCATCGGCTGCCAGAACCCGTCGTGCTTGTAGGCGGCCAGCTGACCTTGCGCGGTGATTTCCTGGAGCGGCTCCTGCTCGAACATTGTGCCTGGATGGGCGACCAGATGATCGAAGATGCGGGCGTTGCAAATCATGTATCCCCCACTGATGTAGCCGTTCTCCGTCTGCGGCTTTTCATTGAATCCGTGCACGGTGGAATCGTCGTTTAACCCGATCTCGCCGAACCGTCCGGGGGGGTGCACCGCGGTGAGGGTGCATGTTTTCCCGAGCGCGTGGTGCTGCGCGATGGAGGCCGGGATATCGATATTCCCCACCCCGTCGCCATAGGTGAGAAGAAAGGTATCATCGCCGCCCAGATATTTTTTGATCGAGTGAATCCGCTCGCCGGTCATCGCTTCCGCGCCGGTATCCGCGAGCGTCACCTGCCAGTCCACTTCGTCGTGCTGAGTGTGAAATTGAACCCCGGGATTCTCGCCCAGCGAGAGGGTGGTATCGCAGACGTTCCAGAGATAATTCCGGAAGTAATCCTTAATCATCTCCCCCTTGTAGCCGAGACAAAGGATGAACTCCGTGTGCCCGTAATGCGCATACGTCTTCATGATGTGCCACAAGATCGGTCGCTCTCCGATCGGGAGCATCGGCTTGGGCCGGAATTCCGTTTCTTCGCGGAGCCGGGTTCCTTTACCGCCACAGAGTATCACTACTTTCATACGCGTTGGCCCCACGGTTGACCGCGATGCGCGGCCTGTCCATGCAGGAAGCGCAGAAATGATGGCAGGCCCCTTCCGTCGCAGAATCTTATTGCGCAATCCGCCCGCGGAGAGTTCAACAGGCGCATGCTCCTCTCGGTCGTCATTCCCTGCTTCAATGAAGTCGGGACGATCGCGGCCATCGTGGAAGCCGTCCGCCAGGCGCCGGTGGACAAGATGGAGATCATCGTGGTCGACGATTGCTCGACCGACGGCACGATCGCGATTCTGCGGGAACAGATCGAGCCTCGGGTGGCGCGGATCATTTACCACCAAAAGAACCAGGGAAAAGGAGCGGCCCTGCGTTCGGGTTTTGCCAGCGCCACGGGTGACATCGTCATCGTGCAGGACGCGGACCTGGAGTACGATCCGCAGGAATTCCCGCTCTTGATCGAACCGATTCTCGCCGGCAGAGCCGACGCGGTTTTCGGCTCGCGTTTCGTCAGCGGCCGGCCCCATCGCGTGGTCTATTTCTGGCACATGGTGGGAAACAAAGCCCTGACCTTGCTCTCGAATATGTTCACCAACCTGAACCTGACCGACATGGAGGTGGGCTACAAAGCATTCCGCGCCCCGATCATTCAGGCGATTCGCATCGAGGAGGACCGGTTCGGCTTCGAGCCAGAGATCACCGCCAAGCTGTCCAAAATGCACTGTCGCATCTACGAGGTGGGCATTTCCTACAGCGGCCGCACCTACGCCGATGGGAAGAAGATTAGCTGGAAGGACGGTTTCCGCGCCATCTACGCGATCGTGAAATACAATCTGCGGCGAGCACCGGCCCAGCGCGCGCCCGAGACGACGGCTTGACGACTGCGCCCGACTGTCCTTTCGTTCCCCATGAAATTATTCGGCGCGCGTCTTTCCGTCCCAGCTTTCGCGGTCGCCCTGGCGGCAGCTACTCTTGTCGGTTGCGAAAAACCCGAGGCCAAAATCGCCTACGGCACCAAACTGAACTTCGGCCAAAATGGGAACGCGGCTGCGATCAAAACCTCTGGCTGGAATCCCGCCGAGGAGAATTTCACCTGGTCCGACGGGACCAGTGCGGTGCTCGATATCCCGATCGCGCCGACCGATCGGCCAGTCACCTTGACCGTTCGGATGAACAGCCTCTTCAAGGCGCCTGAACTGCCTGCCCAGCCGGTAACGGTGTCGGTCAACAACACGAAGATCGCCGATTGGCAGGTCAGCGAGGTGGAGAATTTCACCGCCCCCATCCCCGAAAACCTGACGAAAGCGGGAGGTAAATTGACGATCAAGTTCGATCTCCCGAAAGCGACCTCGCCGAAGGTCTTGGGCAAGGGCGAGGATCCGCGCGTCCTCGGGATCGCTGTTTACGAGGTCGAGCTTTCCACTTCCTAGCCCGTCGGGCCCGACACCGCACGGTCACCACGCAGGCCGGCACGCGGCCGGGTTTACCAAGATCGTGAAAAAACGCGTCGCCTTTGTCGTGCAGCGCTGCGGCGCGGAGGTGAATGGAGGGGCCGAGACGCATTGCCTCCAGATCGCCCAAAAAATGGCGCGCTCCTGGCAGGCCGAGGTGTTAACCACGTGCGCGCTCGACTACATGAAGTGGGAAAATTTCTACCCGCCCGGCTCGGAAGAGAATGGAGGCACGTTGATTCGGCGCTTCCCGGTGGACGCACCGCGCGACGTCGCGCAATTCAACCGGCTTTCAGAAGAGCTCCGCGCGCGTCAATCCACCGCGACGCTCGAAGAACAGGAAGCATGGATGCGTGCCCAAGGCCCTGTCAGCACTCCCTTGTTTGAATTTATAACGGCGCGCCGCGCCGACTACGACGCCTTTATCTTCTTCGGCTACCTTTACGCAACCACCTGGTTCGGTCTGCCGCTGGTGGCAGAAAAAGCCTACCTCGCTCCCCTCGCCCATGATGAGTGGCCGATCTATTTTAGCATGTGGGATAAGTTCTTCACCCTCCCGCAGGGATTAATCTTCAACACGACCTTCGAGCAGGACTTCCTTCGTCGCCGCTTTCCGCAGTTAAAATTATCGGGCCCGGTTGTGGGCGTAGGGATCGACGCCCCCCGGCCGGACCCGGAGCGGTTTCGCTCGCGCTACGATCTTCGAGAGCCGTTTCTGCTTTACGTGGGCCGGATCGACGAATCGAAGGGCTGCAAATGGCTCCTGGATAATTTCATCGACGCACGGCGCGCGGACACGCTCAAAACCAAGCTCGTGCTGATCGGCAGCGAGGTAATGCCGATCCCGTTTCATGACGATGTGATCTACCTCGGTTTCGTTGACGAAGCAGAGAAATGGGAGGCGCTGGCGGCCTGCGATTGGCTGGTCATGCCTTCCAAACACGAGAGCCTGTCCATGGTGCTGCTCGAAGCCTGGGCGGTGGGGCGCCCGGCGGTGGTGAATGCGGAGGCGGAGGTTTTGCTCGGCCACTGTCGGGCCGCCCACGGAGGACTTTGGTATAAAAATTGGAAAGAATTCGAAGCCATCCTTAGGCTGACGAACGACGAGACGAAGATGGCGCTGGGTCGCCAAGGTCAGGCCTACGTGGCGAGCAATTATTCCTGGGACCGGATCGAAGCGGAGTATCTCAATCTTCTGGCCACAGCCCCGGCCGCCTCCGCGAAGCGCGGGCCGCTTTAGCTAACGTAACGCTGCGCGTTCGGCATTCGCCGGCCAATCCCAAAGGCGCGGCTCGTCACCTTGATGCCTGGCGCCGCTTGCTGGCGTTTATATTCATTCAGGTCCACCCGCCGCTGCACCCAGCGCACTGTCTCCTCGTTAAACCCGCGCCCCACGATCTCGCGCACGCTGCAATTTTCCTCGACATAAAGCCGGAGGATTTCATCGAGCACCTCGTAGGGCGGCAGCGTGTCCTGATCGATCTGGTCGGGCTTCAATTCCGCGCTCGGCGGCTTCTTGATCGTGGCCCACGGAATGATCTCGCGTTCGCGATTGATCCAGCGCGCGAGTTCGTAGACCATCGTCTTCGGCACGTCGCTGATCACTGCCAGCCCACCCGCCATGTCGCCGTAGATGGTGCAATAACCGACAGCAAGTTCGCTCTTGTTTCCGGTCGTGAGAAGGATGTGGCCGAACTTGTTCGAGAGCGACATCAGGATCATTCCTCGCAGGCGGGACTGCATGTTTTCCTCAGTCGCGTTCTCGGGCAACCCCGCAAAAATTTCCGTGAACTGCGCTTTAAAAGCGCGGAAGGCGTCCCCGATCGGCACCTGGAGACATTTGATCCCGAGGTTGCGCGCGAGCGCGAGCGCATCATCGATGCTCCCGCGGGATGAATATGGACTCGGCAT
>JBBSLZ010000028.1:0-18287 GCA_038233435.1 Chthoniobacterales bacterium | reverse complement strand
TTTGCCGATGAAGCTCAGGTCCAGCGCGATCTGGAAACGGCCGATCTGCTTTACATGCCACTGCCGTTCGGCGACGAGCACGCTGGTTTCGCGCGTTATAGCCTCTCGACCAAGATGGTGACTTACGTCGGGAGCGGTTTGCCCATTTTGTATCATGGCCCGGAGACCTCCGCGGCCTTCCAGCTCCTCGAGCAAAACGAGGCCGCCATTCCTTTGAATTCCCTCGAGCCGACGGCGATCGCGGCCCGCCTGGAGAGCCTCACCGCGGAATCCCGCCAGACGGTGGCCCGGAACGCGCTCAACCTGGCTCGGCGCGAATTTATGCTGGCCGATCAAACCCACACCTTTTGGGAAGCCATCTCGCATGCCCTCGCACCGAAAAATGAAACGATGGAGTCGGGCCAATAATCGGGGGCCCTGCGCCCGTGCGCTTTCTTGACTCGCCTGAACCTGCCTTATCTTAGCGCCGTTCCAATGCCCGCTCCATCCGTCCTCTTCCTTGCCTCCAGCCTCCGGCCCGGCTCCGGCGGGGTGGCGGATTACTGCGCGCGACTGTGCGAGTTCCTGGCCGAGAGAGGGATGGAATGCCACCTCGCTTCCTGGAATGAAAGCCGGGACGAAGTGGGCAGGCCGGGGTCCGGCCTGATGAGAGACGCCCTGTTTCTGGCGGGAGGAGAAACCGGAGCAGACCCGTCCCGCAAAGGGGCGGCGCTGCGGTCCTACCTGGAGCATCACGCCATCGAGTGGGTCAGCCTGCAATTTGTTAACTTCGGTTTCGCGAAAAGAGGGTTGAGCCGCGACCTGCCGGCGGTTTTCGCGCAGGCCTTTCAAGGCCGGCGCTGCCATGTGTTCCTGCACGAACTTTGGCTGGGCGCGCATCGTGGAGCGCGGCTGCGCGAGCGCTGGTTAGGCCATTTGCAAAAGCGGCAGCTCCTGGCGCTACTCGAAAGGCTTCGCCCGGAGGAAGTCTGGACCAGCATCGAGCTTTATCGGCGCCAACTGGCCAGGGAAAAGGTGATGGCCACCGCACTGCCAATTTTTGGGACGGTTCCCATTTCCACCGCGCGGTCCGATACCTCCCTTCTCGAGAAGCTGGGCAGCCCGGAGCAGAAAAAAACCCGCGCCGATTACTTTCTGGTCGGGTTGTTCGGCACCATCCCGCGCGACTGGCCTTTCCGGCTCCTCTTCCCGCGCCTTCGGCGCTTGGCCGGAACGCGCCGGCTGGCCTTCATCCTTTTCGGAAAGAATGGCGACGCGGAGGCGTTCCGCGATCACATCGCCTCCCTTCCGGAGGTGGCGCTGCTCTCGTTAGGTGCGCTCGACGAAGCGGCGGTCGACGCCACCATGAACAGCATGGATCTCGCACTCGCCACCACTCCCGCGGAGGGAATTTTTAAAAGCAGCAGTGCGGTGGCCTTTCTCGAACGTGGCGTCCCGACGATCGCCATCCATCGCGGCCTGGAGGCGGCGGCTCCTCCGGCCGAGTCCGGGCATCCCAGTCTGTTTTTGCTGGACGATGAGCTGGAGAAAAAGCTCGCGGCGGCGGCGATGGTCCGGCTGCAAAAATCATTCCTGCCCGAGGTGGGGGAGCGTTACCTGGAACTTTTCCATTCCGCTCCGGCAGGCAAAGTTCAAACTTCGGAGAGAGCCACCGGGCTGGTTTCGGTATTGGTATGAGCACGTCGCCCACTCGAAGCCGTTCCCCGCTGCGCTTTCTGGCCCGGGTCTTGATCAAATTTCTGATGCGGGAGGGCCATTATCTGAAACAGAAATTGCTCCTGCAGTACGTCGTGAACGGACCGGAGGATCGGCTCACCATCGGCCACGATGCCGACCCTAACGACACCATTTTCAACACCATGAGCGGCCGGATTACGATCGGGAACTACACCATCTTCGGTCACGGTTGCCAGGTTTTGACCGGGACCCACCCGACCGCTGCCTTTCTGGCCGCGCGCAAAAAGCATCCGCTGGAAGGACGCGATATCGTGATCGGCGACGGCGTCTGGGTCGGCTCCGGCGCGATTATTTTGGGCCAAGTTACGATCGCCAGCCATTGCGTGATCGCGGCCGCTTCCGTGGTCCGGCGGGATTGTCCGGAGCCTGGCATTTACGCCGGTAATCCGGCAGCCCTGGTGCGGGCCATCGCCCTGCCGGCAGAGGCCAATGACGCGTCTATTTCATGAAGAAAATAATAAAATCATTCGCCCAATCGCTCCTGCCGGCACCGCTCTACAGCCGGCTTACCGCCGTCTCAGCGCGGCGTTTTATCGAACGGGTGGAACGCGAGCGCGGGCTCGATCTCCTCACCCAGCGTTACATCGCGGCTTGTGGCCGGGAGGTGCGGGGCGGGCCCTTCCAAGGAATGATCTACTCGGCGTTGGCTGATCATCGGCATATCGGTGCGCGTTTGTTGGGCTGCTACGAACAGGAGATTGCCGCCGCGGTGGAGGATTTGTGCCATCAGCCTTACGAGCAGGTGATCGATGTCGGCTGCGCGGAGGGTTATTACGCGGTCGGTTTTGCCCGGCGGATCGAGCAGGCGCGGGTGATTGCTTTCGACACCGATTCTTGGGCGCGTCGGGCTTGCCAGGAACTGGCGCGGCTGAATCGAGTGGAGGATCGCGTGAGCGTGCGCGGCTTCTGTTCGCCCGCGAAATTACAAAAGGTCCTGGGGAAAGGGCCTGCCTTGGTCGTGCTGGACTGCGAAGGCTACGAGGCCAGGCTGCTTGATTTGGAAGCAGTCCCGCAACTGGCTCAATGCGATATCCTGGTGGAACTGCATGACGCCCCGCCCACGCCGGACCATCCGTTGGTGCAGCGTTTTCGCGCCACCCACCGGATCGATCTCTTCCCCAGCGTGCCGCGCACGGTCGCGGATGGCCCGCGCCTCGATCAATTCTCGGCGGAGGAGAAGCTGCGAATGATCGATGAGATGCGGCACTCCTGGCAGGGCTGGGCCACCTTCCGCCGGAAGTAACGTCCACCCGCCGCCCGGACCCCGCGCCCATGAAGAAGATCAAGGTTCTCATCGTCAGTCCGTGCCAGGGTGGTTACGGAGGAGTGGAGGCTTTTATCCTGGCGGTGGCGGCGGCGCTGCGGCGCGAGCCGGATTTTGAGGTCCGGATTTGTTTGAAACGAATGAAGGGCACCAAGTTGCAGCCCCATCTTAAGAAGATGTTGAGAGGCGAAGACGTCATCCTGTGCGATCGCGCGGATCGCGATTTGGTGGCGGCGATTTACTGGGCCGATCTGGTCCACCTGCAAAACGCCTCCCCCGATGTCGCGTTCCTGGCCAAGCTCTTGCGCAAGCCGCTGGTCCTGACCATCCACGGCTACATGGCGGAGGGCTTTAGCTGGCATCGCCTGCTTTGGCGGGGCAGTGCGCGGATCGCGGATGCGCGTTGGTATAATTCGCAGTTTGTCTGGAACACCTGGGAGCCGCTGCAGAAGCGGCCGGGCAGCCGGAAAGTCCCGACGACTTCGGCGCTTCCGGAAGGCTGGACGCCGCCCGCGGAGCGACGCGGTTTTGCATTCATCGGGCGCTGGATTGCCAATAAAGGGATCGATACGTTGCTGGATGCTTACGCGCAGGCGCAGCTGGACCGGAAGAAATGGCCGCTGGTCTTGATGGGCGACGGGCCGCTGCGGAGCTTAATCGGATACGCGATTCAGAAACGCGGCGTCGAGGGCATCGAGGTCCTGGGATTTGTCGATCCCGCGACCAAGACAGAGCGGATGCAGCAGGCGCGTTGGATGGTGGTGCCGCCGAACACGAAGGAAGACTTCGGCTTGACCGCGGTCGAGGCGCGTAATCTGGGAGTGCCCTGCATCATCACGCGCGATGGTGGGCTGCCCGAAGCGGGCGGCCGGCAGGCGCTGATTTGTGAACCTAATCAACCCGCGGCGCTGGCCAGACTGCTCGAGCAAGCCGCGGCTATGAGCGAAGCGGAGTACGTCGAGCGGGCGACGCGGACGCGCGCAGAGTTGGCCGCGGAGTTGGAACCGATCGAGTTCTATGCCCGCGAATTTCGTCGCCTCGCGACCGGGAAAGAGGGAAGCTGATGGCCGGCCAAGCGAACGCTTCCCGGTTCCCCCTTGGGCGCCTGGCACCGCAAGGCAGTCGCCGCACGCACCGGGAAAAAGAGTCTCTGGCATGGGGATTGCAGCGCAGAGGCCAGCAGCGGAGCTTCCGAGAGATGAGGGACGAGTCGGAGCCGCTGCGTTTCACACCCTGATCGGCGAATGACAACTCTTACTCCACGCGAGGCGGCACTCCGGAATATCCGCCGGCTCATCTGGCTCTATTTCTGCCTCCTTCTCATTGAGGGCGCCTTGCGGAAATGGGTGGCGCCGCAGCTCTCGAATCCGCTCTTGATCGTGCGTGATCCGGTGGTGCTGCTGATCTATTGGTTTGCCATCCGCGCCCAAGTTTTTCCCAAGAATGGATGGATCGGAGCCTTGGGTGTGATCAGCTTTCTGGCCACGCTTCTGACTTTTGTCCCGCTTTGGCCTTACATTTCTCCGTCTCGGATTGCGCTCGTGACGGGCTACGGATTTCGGTCCGATTTCCTTCATCTGCCGGTGATCTTTGTCATGGGCAGTGTGCTGCGGATGGAGGACGTCAAGCGGATGGGATGGTGGACGCTGGTCATCACCATGCCCATGGTCGTGTTGATGGTGGCCCAGTTTCAATCCTCGCCTGATTCCTTTTTGAACAACACCGCGGGGGGCGAGGGTGCGATGATGACTTCGGCGTTGGGGAAGGTCCGGACGGCAGGGCCGTTTTCGTTCGTCGTAGGTGTGGTGGCCTATTTCGGGCTCGCGACCGGATTTCTGATCTGGGCGGCACTGCGCCGGGATATCTACCGGAATTGGCTCCTCTGTGCGGCTGGCGGCAGTCTGGTCATCGGGGTGGCCGTCTCGGGCAGCCGTTCGGTGGTAGGCGCGGTGGTGATAGTGGGATGCACGCTCTTTGTCATCGCCCTTTACCGGCCGGCGGCGTTGAACCGATTTGGGCGCACGCTGATCGTGACGCTCGTGCTGGGGCTGCTCGTCATGCAGGCGCCGATCTTTAAGGAAGGTGTCAACGTGATGACGGCGCGTTTCAACGAAGTGGCCGAAGCGACCGACACATCCATCGGATTGGGAATCATGGAGCGGATGGTGGAGCAATTTACGGAGAGCCTTTACATCCTCCAAAAGGCGCCATTTCTCGGCTACGGTCTGGGAGTGGGAACCAATGGCGGCGCCAAATTTCTCACCGGGAAAAGCGTGTTTCTGCTTACCGAAGGGGAATGGCCGCGGCTGATTCTCGAGAGTGGCCCGATCCTCGGGCTGGCCTTTATTTTCTGGAGATGTGCCATCGCGCTCTGGATCGGGCGGCGTTGTCTCCGCGCCGTTCGGGCCGGGCATACCCTGCCCCTGCTGCTCTTCAGTTCTGCCTTTATGCCGATGGTCATCGGGCAGTTCAGCCAACCCACGGTGATGGGCTTTATTGTTTTCACGACGGGTCTGGCTCTGGTCGCGCTGAAGGATGCGGCGTCTCCACGGGCGGCAGGCGGCGCGCCGCTGGCCGCAGCAGCCTCGGACGCGCGCTCGCGTCGTCCCATCCCACGGCGCTCCGCCTACGCCAGCCGGCTGCATGGCCCGGGCGGCGAGCCTCACCAGAACGGTTCGGCCAAGCGGTGATTTTGCGCCAGATGGCTCGCCCCGAGTTGTTGTCGTGCTCCAGCTTCCGTAGACCCTTGCCTTCATGATCGTCCTCGTCACTGGCGGTGCTGGTTTCATCGGCAGTCATCTGGTGGAGCACCTCCAGGAAAAAGCGACCGTTCGGGTGCTGGATAATTTGCGGACCGGGTCGAAGCAGAATCTTGACAGACTGGCGCACGAATTTTGCGAGGGTTCGATCACCGACCGCGCGGCCGTCCGTGCGGCGATGGCGGGGGTCGATTACGTCTTCCATCTGGCTGCGTTTGTGAGCGTGCCGGAATCGGTCGAGAAACCGGTCGAGTGTGTGGAGACCAACGCCATCGGGACGCTGATCGTGCTCGAGGAGGCAGCCCGGGCCGGAGTGAGGAAGCTGTGCGCGTCTTCTTCGGCCGCGGTCTACGGCGATGACCCTGCCACGCCGAAAGTGGAGACGATGCCGCCGGCGCCGCGGAGCCCATACGCCATCACCAAACTCGATGGGGAATACTACTGCGCAATGTTCCAGCGAATGGGTTTGCTGGAAACGGTGGCGCTGCGCTATTTCAATGTTTTCGGGCCGCGCCAGGACCCGCACGGCGCTTACGCCGCCGCCGTGCCGATCTTCATCGAGTCCGCTCTGGCGCATCGGCCCATCACCATCTATGGCGATGGCGAGCAGACGCGCGATTTCGTCAGTGTGCGAGACGTGGTCGCGGCAAATGTCCATTGCGCCAGCCAGCCGGGCCTCGCTGGGGTTTACAATGTCGCCCGCGGGGGACGCCTCACGATCATTGACCTGGCCCGGAATATTATCGCACTGACTGGTTCGCGTTCGGAGATCGTGCACGCACCGGCACGGGCGGGCGACGTCAGGCATTCCACCGCCTCGATCGAGAAACTGCGGGCGGCCGGCTTCGAGGCGGGTGCGGATTTGGAGCAGGCTTTAGCCGCCACCGTGGAGTGGTTTTCGAATCGAGGAGCGGAGCGGAAATGATTCTGCTCTCTCATCCCACTGCGAATCAAAACGTCCGGCAAGCCGCCCTGGCGTTCGCCGAAGCAAACCTGCTGGAAGAATTCTGGACCTGTGTGAACTGGTCGCAGGGCGGTCTTCTCGACCAGCTCGCTGGTCTCGCTCCGCGCCTGCAGCGAGAACTGCGACGGCGCTCTTTTCCGCAGGAACTGGCGCCGTTCATTCGGACACATGCCGGGCGGGAATGGGGTCGGCATTTCGCGGCCCGACTCGGCTGGGAAGCGGCGACGCGGAACGGCAGCGGCGGGTTCAGCATGGACGCGGTGTATCTATCGCTCGATCGCCGGGTGGCGCGGCGGCTTTCGTCTCAGCGAAAGTTGCAGGCGGTCTACGCTTACGATAATGGCGCGCTCGAGACTTTCCGCGCGGCCAAGCGACAAGGATTGAAATGTATCTACGAGCATCCCGTCGTGTATTGGCGAAAGGTTCACCAGTATCAGCAGGAGGAAGCGGAACTAAACCCGGAGTGGGCGCCGACCTTGGGCGCCCTGCAGGATGGTGAGGCGAAGTTGGCCCAGAAAGATGAAGAGCTGGCACTGGCCGATCTCGTGATCGTGCCGAGCGAATTTTCGCGCGAGAGCCTTGCCCACGCGCCGACGCGGCCCGCGCGCATCGAGGTGGTTCCCTACGGAGCGCCTCCTCTCGGACCGGAGGTGGTGGCTCACGAAGGCGAGAAGTTGCGGGTGCTCTTCGTGGGATCGCTCAGCCAGGCGAAAGGAGCGGGTTACCTCTTGCAAGCGGCGGCCATGTTAGAGCGGCAAATCGACCTGACCATGGTCGGGCAAAGGGTCAGTGCGCTCATCCCCAGACAAGCCGAGCTGGATCGGCACCGCTGGATTCCGTCCTTGCCGCACCCGGATCTAGTCCGGGAGATGGCGCGTCAGGATGTGCTCGTGCTGCCTTCGTTACACGAGGGTTTACCACTCGTTATACCGGAGGCGATGGCGCAAGGCCTGGTGGTGGTGGCCACGTCTCATGCGGCTGGCCCGAGCTTGATCACGGACGGGGTGGACGGCTTTATCGTGCCGATTCGCTCGGCGACGGCGATCGCCGAAAAGTTGGAAATGCTTCGGCAAGATCCGGCCCGCCTTCAGGAAATGAAAAGGGCGGCGCAGCGCCGGGCGGCGCGCATGACTTGGGAATCTTATCGCCAAGCCCTCGCGAACGTGGCACGAGAAGTCATAAATTAGAAAATTTCCAGTGACGAAAACTATTGAGACTCAGCGGGCGCGCGGGCGCTCCACGGCGGCGCTTTTAGTCCTCGCGCGCTCTTCTCCGATCCCATGGTTTTGCTGATCGGTAACTACCAGCCGGATCAGCAGCAGAGCATGCAGCGCTTTGGGACGATGATGCTGGAAGGTCTGCGTGCGGCCGGGGTGGCCGCGGAGTTGATCCAGCCGGAACCGGTGCTGGGGAATTTCCGGCTGGCGGGTGCACTGGTCGCGAAGTGGCTCGCTTACGTCGATAAGTTCGTGTTTTTCCCGCAGCGCTTGCGAGCTCACCTGGCGAAGGGAACGAGGCTGGTTCATATCTGCGACCACTCGAATGCCATGTATGGGCGGGGTCTCCGGGGCACGCCGGTGGTGGTGACCTGCCATGATTTACTCGCGGTCCGGGGCGGGTTGGGCGAGGAGACGGATACTCCGGCTTCGACCACGGGGCGCTATCTGCAGCGCTGGATTGTGGCTGGTCTGGAGAGCGCGACGGCGGTGGCTTGCGATTCCGAGGCGACTCGGCGCGACGCGGAAAGGCTGATCAAACAGGTGCGCGGCCGTCCGCAATTCCACCGGATTTTACTGGGGCTGAGCCATCCATTTCGAGCCCTGGCGCCGCTGGAGACGAAGCAGCGACTGGCGGGCGTGCCGGCGCTGCGAGCGGAGCAGCCGTTTGTGTTACATGTGGGCTCGAATCTGCGCCGAAAAAATCGGGAGGCGATCCTGCGCATTTTCGCGCGCTGTCGGGAGGGCTGGGCGGGCCAGTTGGTTTTCGCGGGCGAACGCTTGAGCGCGGAACTTTCGGCACAGGCCTCGTCGTTAGGCATCGCGGATCGGATCGTGGAAGTATCGAGTCCGGAAAACGATTTGCTGGAAGCGCTCTACAACGGCGCGGCGGCCCTGCTTTTTCCATCTCGCTTTGAAGGTTTTGGCTGGCCGATCATCGAAGCGCAAGCGTGCGGCTGTCCGGTTCTTTGCAGCAATACGGAGCCGATGGCGGAAGTGGCTGGCGAAGGGGCGCTCTTGCGGGATCCCGCCGATGAGGAAGGTTTTGCGCACGATTTGCTCCGCTTGTCGGAACCGGCGGAGCGGGCGCGTTGGAGCGCGCGGGCGTTGGCGAATGCGCAGCGTTTTACGACGGATCGAATGATTGCCGATTACCTGGAACTCTACCGTTCCCTCGCCCCGGAATGTTAAAGAAAGCCGCCATGTTTCTGTCGCTCTTCCTCCCATGGGAGCTGCGGCGCCGTTTCCTCGAATCCCAGTTCGGCTATTCGCTCCATCCTTCCAGCCGGATCGGACTCGCCTGGATTTTTCCGAAGCATCTCGTCTTGGAGGAAGGCGCGCGGATTGGGCATTTAACGGTCTGCAAAGGAGCCGAACTGCTTCATCTCGGCGCGCATTCCATCATTGGACAGTTGAACTGGATCACCGCTTTCCCGAGCGGACACCCGCGGCATTTTGCGCATCAGCCGGAACGGCGGCCGGAGTTGATCGTGGAACGGCACGCGGGGATCAGCAGCCGGCATTTTATCGATTGTACGGCGCGAATTCGCCTGGGGGCTTTCAGCACATTGGCCGGGTTTCGTTCCCAGTTGATCACGCACAGCATCGACCTGGCAGCGGGCCGGCAGGCCGCGCAGCCGATCGAGATCGGCGAGTATTGTTTTCTCGGCACGGAGGCGGTCGTGCTCGGAGGCAGCTGTTTGCCGCATCATTCGGTCCTGGGCGCGAAGTCGCTTCTGAACAAGAAATGGGCGGAGCCGTATCAACTTTACGCCGGAGTGCCGGCGCAGCCGCTGAAAAAATTGCCGGAGACGATGGAGTATTTTCGTCGGCAGGAAGGCTTTGTCTGGTGATACCTGGAGCGAGATCAATCTGATGTGCGGAATCGCGATTCATTTTAACTCGTTAGGCAAGGCCTGTCCGCTGGACCTCAGCCTGATCCATCATCGCGGTCCGGATTCGCAGGGCGAGTGGATGGCGCCAGACGGTCGCGTCTGGCTGGGCAACACGCGCCTGGCGATCGTGGATCTCTCGCCCACCGGGGCGCAGCCGATGACCGATCCCACGAACGGAAACGTGATCGTGATCAACGGCGAGATCTACAATCACCGTGCGCTCCGCGAGGAACTCGGCGACGCGGTCGAGTGGGTCGGAACGAGCGACACCGAGACGGTGCTGCGCGCTTATGGGAAGTGGGGGCGTGGCGTGTTGGGCCGGCTGAAGGGGATGTTCGCTTTTGCGATTTATGACGCGGCGCGGCGGGAATTGTTGGTCGCGCGCGATCGGCTGGGGATTAAGCCTCTCTACTCCGTCTGCGACGAAAACGGGGTGCGCTTCGCTTCCGAAGCAAGAATGCTGGAGAGCGGCGGGGGAACGATTTCGGCGGCGGCCGTCTCGGGCTATTTGCAGTGGGGCGCCTGCCCGGAAAGACAACTTCTTTATCCCGATCTCCGGGTGCTTCCGGCGGGACACGCCCTCGTCATCGGCGCGGAGGGCGCGAGCGAGAGTTGGCGTTACTGGCCGGACCGGGCGGCTTTTGTTTCGCCGGCCGAAAACGCTGCCGCAGAAGTGCGGCGCCGGCTCGAGGTGGCGGTGGACGAACATCTCCTGGCCGATGTGCCGGTGGCCAGTTTCCTGAGTGGCGGGATTGATTCTTCGATCGTGACCGCCTTAGCCGCGCAACGGTTGGAGAAAAAGCTGCACACCTATTCGGTGGGATTCGACCTCGCGGATTTCGATGAAAGCCCGATCGCGCTGGAAGTGGCGCAGCGCTACGGGACCGAGCACCATCGGATCCTGCTCTCGGAGCAGGAGGTGATCGAGTGCGTCACCGAAGCGGTCGAGAAATTGGACCTGCCCTCGGCGGACGCGATCAACACTTACATCGTCTCCCGCGCGGTCGCGCGGCACGGAGTAAAAGTGGCGCTCTCCGGCTTGGGCGGGGACGAGCTCTTCGGCGGCTACCCGAGCTTTCGTGATCTCTGGAAGCTGCAATGGCTGGCGCGCACGCCGCGCTTTCTGCGCCGTTTGCTCGGGCCGCGCGTGGCCGATATCCCCGCCACGACCGTGGCTGGCGAGTTGGCGCGCTGGCGGCGCCGTTTCTTCACCGACGACACTTTGCGCGCGGCGGGCTTGCCGGAGGAAGTGTTGCCGTTCGAGTGCCCGGTGCAGTTACCGGACGATTTTGCGCGGGTCAGTTGGGCGGAGCTGACGGGTTACATGCGCCGGATGCTCCTGCGCGATGCGGACCAGATGAGCATGGCGGTCTCACTCGAAATGCGGGTGCCGTTCCTCGATCACGAACTAGTCGAGTACGTCCTCGGCTTGCCCGCGGCGGAGAAACGGCGGGGCCGCCTGACCAAAAGTCTGCTGGTGGAATCCTGCCGCGATCTTTTGCCAGTGTCGGTCTACGATCGGCCCAAACGTGGCTTCGCTCTGCCGATGGGTGTCTGGATGCGCGGCCCGCTCGAGTCGTTCGTCAACGCCGGGTTGAAGGAATGCGTGACGCGCGCGCTTTTGCCCGGGCCGTTTGTGGACCAGCAATTTCAGGCCTTCCGCCGCGGGCGTCTCTCCTGGACCCGTCTTTGGAGCTTGGTGGTGCTGGGCCATTTCGCGCAGCGCCACGATTTACACGGCGATGAAAATCCTCCGCTCCATCCACACCGTTAACCCGGCGGTGGGCGGGCCGATCGAATCGGTCCGGCAATCTTCCGCCCTCCTCGCGCGCCGCGGGCACGAGGTGGAGATCGTGACGCTCGATTTGCCTAACGACCCGTGGCTGCGCGATCTACCCGTGCCGGTGCACGCGCTCGGGGAGAGCCGCCAGAGCTACGGCTACGCGAAGGGTTTCGTGCCCTGGTTGCAAGAGCGGCGGCGCGATTTCGATGTCGTGATTGTGCAGGGCGTCTGGCAATACAGCAGCTTCGGCGTCTGGCGTGCGCTCGCCGGCACTGGGACGCCTTACGTGGTCTTTCCGCACGGGATGCTCGATCCGTGGTTTAAGCGCACTTATCCGCTCAAGCATTTGAAGAAGCTTCTCTACTGGACGTGGGCGGAGGCGCGGGTCCTGCACGAAGCGGCGGCGGTGCTCTTCACTTCGGACGAAGAGCGCCGGCTGGCGCGCGAATCGTTTCCTTTTTATCGCTGTCGGGAAGTGGTGGTGAATTATGGGACTGCCTCGCCAGCGCTGGACCTGGCCACCGCGCGGGAGGCGTTTCTGACTCAGTGGCCGGCGCTGCGCGGGAAACGCGTGCTCCTCTTTTTGAGCCGGCTGCACGAGAAGAAGGGGTGCGATCTTTTGCTGGAAGCGTTCGCGCAGCGGCAGGATCAGGATTTGCATCTGGTCATGGCGGGGCCGTGCGCGGACGAAGCTTATCTGGGCCGACTCCAGCAAATCGTGGTCGCGCACTTTCCGGCGGGTAATCCGCCGGTCACTTTTACTGGCATGCTGCGGGATCAGCTCAAATGGGGCGCCTTCGCGGCGGCAGATGCTTTTATCCTGCCCTCGCATCAGGAAAATTTTGGACTCGCGGTGGCGGAGGCTCTCGCCTGCGGCACGCCAGTGTTGCTCTCGGATAAGGTGAACATCTGGCGTGAGATCGTGCAGGATGGGGCAGGCCTGGCGGAGCCCGATGATCTGGCGGGGACGGTGCACCTGCTCGAGCGCTGGCGGTCGTTAACGGAAGCGGAGAGGGACGCGATGCGGGCCGCTAGCCAGCGCTGTTTCGCGGAGCGCTTTGAACTCGGACGGGCGGTCGATCATTTGGTGGAAGTTTTGGAAGAGGCGAGGGCGAAGTAACGATGCGGATCACGATCGTGACCGGGGCGTTTCTGCCGGTGCCTCCGCTGTTGGGCGGGGCGGTGGAGAAGTTTTGGGATGGCGCCGGGCAGGAATTTGCGCGCCTCGGACATCAGGTGACGCATCTCTCGCGGGCAGTGCCGGAGTTGCCGCTGCGGGAGACGCGCGCGGGCGTGCAGCATCTTCGTCTACGAGGATCGGATACGCCGTCGGCGATGTGGCGATTGAAATGGCGGGATCTGGTTTATTCCATCCGGGCGCGACGCGTCTTGCCACCGGCGGACATTTTGGTGACGAATACTTTTTGGCTGCCGTTGCTGGCTCCGCGGGCGAGCTGCGGACGGCTCTATGTCCATGTGGCGCGGGCGCCCAAGGGGCAGATGCGTTTTTACGGCCGGGCGGCGCGACTGCAGGCTCCTTCGAGCGTGATCGCGGAGGCGATCGCACGGGAGGTGCCAGCTCTGCGGGAGAGGATCGCGGTGTTGCCGTATGCGGCGCCCACGCATGTGCTGGCGGAGCCGCCGCCGGCGCTGGCGGCGCGGGAGCGGGTGGTGCTCTACGTGGGGCGGGTGCATCCGGAGAAGGGAGTCCACTTGTTAGTCCAGGCGTTCCGGCAGGAATGCGAGCGGGCGCTGCAGGGCTGGAGGTTGGAGATCGTGGGTCCGACGGAGGTGGCGCAGGGCGGGGGGGGCGAGGGGTATGCGCGGCAGTTGCGGGAGCTAGCTGGCGTTTCCGAGCGGGTCCGATGGATCGGGCCGATTTTTGAGCCGGCGGAGCTGGAGCGTGCCTACCGGAGGGCGCGCCTTTTTGTTTATCCTTCGCTGGCGGAAACGGGCGAGACTTTCGGGCTGGCGGCCTTGGAAGCGATGTCGCATGGCTGCGCGGTGCTGGTGTCAGATCTGGGCTGCTTCCGCGATTTTATTCGTGACCGGGAGACCGGCTTTGTTTTTGATCATCGGGCGGGTGACCCGGTCGCCGCCTTGGCGGCGAGGATGGCGGAAGTGGTCTCCGGGGGGGCGGAGGCCGTGGCGAAGGCTGGCGAACTGAAAGCGGACGAGTACCGACTGCCGAGGGTGGCCGCGCGCTTTCTGGAAGATTTCGCGACGCTGACGAGCTAGCTCATGGAACTGACGAGTTTTCAACGCGTCTGCAAACTGACGGGCGATCTGGCGAGGCGACCGGGAAACGTGCCGCGTTATCTGGCGCATAATCTTTTCCAGCGACGATCGCCGCTGGATCTGGCGCTGCCCTGGTTCTCCTATGCCGCGATTGATTTCCTGGAGCGCTCGCTTCGGCCGGAGATGACGGTCTTCGAATTTGGGAGCGGCGGTTCGACGCTCTTTTTTGCGCGCCGATGTGGGCGGGTGGAAAGCGTGGAGGACGATCCGCGCTGGGCTCGGCTGGCGCGGGAGCGGACGAAGGCGCTCGGCCTAACGAACTCGGAAGTGGTCGAGGAGCTGTTTGATTTTGTCCATGGAATCGGCTTCGAGGAATCCGGTTACCTGGCGCAAGTGAAGCGATCGCGGCATGATGTCATCATTGTGGACGGCGCGGATAATGATTACACGATACGGCCGCGCTGTTTTGCGGTGGCGGAAGAGCAGGTGGAACCGGGAGGCATGATCGTGGTGGACGATTCGTGGCGCTACCTTCAACTACGGCGGAGGCATCGGGCGCGGCAGGTGCGGGTGTTTGAGAGCGTGGGGCCGGCGCGTTTTGGGGTGACAAGTACGGATGTCTACTTCTATTGAGCCTGACGCGCGCGGTGGCCGACGGTTGGTTCTTGCTCGATCTTATCATGTCTTCTAGTTCGCTCCAGACTGTGAAAGCCGGCCAGGAACGCTACGGGTCGCCGTGGGGGACGAACGATCGTTTGATGCGCGTGCTCTGGGAGTTTTCCTGGGCGGTGCTGTGCTCCTGGACGCCGAAGCCGCTGAATCCGTGGCGGCTTTTTTGGCTGCGCGCTTTTGGGGCTCGCATCCACGGGACGCCTTTCGTCCACCAGCGGGCGCGAATCGCGATTCCCTGGCATCTGACCTTGCACGATCGCGCCTGCCTGGGAGATCGGGCGAATGCGTACTCGTTAGGCGAGATCGAGATCGGGGCGGGGGCGACGGTGGCGCAGGAGGTGTATCTGAGCACGGGCAGCCATGATTTTTCCGGAACTGACCTGCCGCTCACGACCGGGAAGATCACGATCGGGGAGGAGGCTTTCCTGGGAGCGCGGACTTTTGTGATGCCGGGAATCACGATCGGCGCGCGGAGCGTGATCGGGGCCTGCTCGGTGGTGACGAAGGATGTGCCGCCTGATGTGGTGGCGTTGGGCAATCCCTGCGCGGTGCGGGGGCCGCGCGAATGAGTAAGCCATCCGACCGCGTCCACGTTTCGATGATCGTCCCGATCCGGAACGAAGCGGAAAATCTGCCGCGCTGTCTGGCCTCGATCGCGTGGGCGGATGAGGTTTTTGTGGTTGATTCTCAGAGCACGGACGGCTCGATCGCGATTGCCGAGGCGGCGGGTGCGCAGGTGGTGCAGTTCCAGTTCAACGGCACCTGGCCGAAGAAGAAAAACTGGGCGCTGGAGAATCTGCCCTTCCGCCATGAGTGGATTTTCATTCTGGATGCGGACGAGGTTCTGCCCGCGGAGGCGGAGGAGGAATTCCGGAGGGCGATCGCGGACGCGGGCGAGATCGCGGGCTACTGGATCAATCGCCGCTTCATGTTTCTCGGTCGCTGGTTACGGCACGCCTACTACCCGAACTGGAATTTGCGGCTGTTCCGGCATTCGTTAGGCCGATATGAGAAGCTGACCGAGGCGGCCACGAAGAGCGGCGATAACGAGGTGCACGAACACGTGGTGGTGGCGGGGCCGACGGCGCGGCTGCGCTGCGAGATGGATCATTATGCTTTTCCTTCGGTGGAGGTTTTTATTGAGAAGCATAATCGCTATTCGAATTGGGAGGCCCGGGTGGCGACGGATCGACATCTGGCGGCCAGCTCCGGGCATCTGCGCCATGAGCGGGTCAATCGCCGGCGCCGGCTGAAACTCCTTTCGCATCGGCTGCCCTTCCGCGGGCTGCTGCGTTTTCTGTATGTTTACCTTTGGCAGAAGGGGTTTTTGGATGGCCGCCGCGGCTACTATTTTGCGCGGCTGCATGGCGTCTATGAGTTTCTCTCGGTCGCGAAAACCTACGAGCTGCTCCAGCAGGATGAGCCGAAATGAGCACCGCCTCGAGTCGGCGGGGCAGGCCGATGGGATTCGTGGATTGGATTCTCTATGGGGCGATTGGGCTCTTGTTTCTGACTTCGCTTTTGGTGGTGGTGAGCGCGGCGACTTCGTGGCTGTGGGTGCTGGCGATTTTGATCACAGAATGGGGACACTATGCGGCGATCGTGGCGCTGGGGCTGGCGCTGCTGGCGTGGCGGCGGGGTGCCCGAGGGCGGGCCATGGCCGCGCTAGGGTTGGTGACGACGGCGCTTTGTCTTTCACCGGCGATCCGGGCGGCGGTGATTAATCGTTCGTTGCCGCGGCGGATCACGGCGGCGTTTGGGTCGCTCGAAGATGTGAGTGGCCGCGCCCGGCCGTTCTCCTGGCTCGATCTTTTTCGAGGAGTGCCGACGGCTGGGGTGGAGGTGACGGAGCACGTCTTTACGGCGAGTGGGCAGCGGCCGCTTAAGGTCGATCTTTATCGAGCCAGAAAATCGGCGGCGCCGGCTCCGATCGTCCTGATGGTGCATGGCGGTGGATGGAGGAGCGGCTCGAAAACGGAATTGCCGGCGCTGAATCGCTACCTGGCGCGGGAGAATTATGCGGTCGCGAGCATCAGCTACCGGTACGCGCCCGAGTTCCCATTTCCGGCCGCGCTGGAGGATGTGTTCCAGGCGATCGCGTTCCTAAAGGCGAATGCCACGACGTTGCACCTGGATGCGACGCGGATCGTTTTAATCGGACGCTCGGCGGGCGGGCAACTGGCGCTCCTGGCGGCCTACTCAGGACGCGAGCCGGCGATCCGGGGGGTGGTGGCTTTCTATGCGCCTTCGGATCTGGTGCTTGGCTATGAGCACCCGAGCCGCCGTTTAATACTCGATTCGCGGAAAGTGCTGGAAGAATATTTGGGTGGCTCGCCCGCGCAGAAACCGAAGATCTATGCCGCGGCTTCACCGATCAACTACGTGCAGGCCTCCACGCCTCCTACGTTGCTCGTCCACGGGCGGCTGGACCCGATGGTTTGGCCGGAGCAGAGCGAGCGATTGGCGGCGCGATTAAGAGGCGCGGGTCGGCCGTACTTTTACCTTTACCTCCCGTGGGGGACGCACGGTTGCGATGCGAATCTGAGTGGACCCAGCGGGCAACTGAGCCTCTATGCGGTGGATCGCTTTCTCGCTTACGCGATGCATCCTGCGGCGGTGGCTTCGCTCGTGCCTTAGTTCTCTCGCGGTGGGTGGTGGAAGGGAACTCGCCGCGCTGAAGTAGCGCGCCCGAAGGTGCAGAAGCGGCTATTTCTTCCCCGATGACGAGACGTGGCGCCACGCGCAAGCGCGCGCAAGCGCGGGGTCAGTCCTCACTTTTGACACTAGCCCTCAGCAAATTCGATACATGCGTCCATGTCCCCATCCGCAAACGCGACGCAATCCATTGCAGGCTGACCGTTGTCTCCTTCCGCAATCGACGCGCCAGGCGAACCTTTTCGGGCGCGCTCTTGCGCGAAGTCGCCAAATCCGTTTCCTCCCAACCGATCTCCGCCAAACCTCCGCGCACCAACCTTCCCGCCTTCTCTTGATCCGTCTCGGAACGGGGCCCCGCTTCGTGATGCTGCCCGCCTTTCCCATCCATGTGATCCAGCAAGCGCGCGACGAAATCCTCCGCCCCCAATCTCCATCCTCGGCGCATCCCTTCCGTGACGGCGTCCTCCGTTTCCCCACGCCGAGCCTCCGTCCGCCGGGCAAATTCCAGGCGATGCCGCCGACTCTCCCGCCCCAACCCGTGTTCGCCCAGCAACCGATCGCAACGCAGCCAAACCGGCCGCCGCGACGGCTGCAAATAAGCGCCGTAACTGCTCCAGGCAAAGCTCTCCAACGCCGCCTTCTCCGCCAGCAAATGCGCGCGGGCCGGATTCAAATGCACGTAATCGCAAGCCGTCCGCAGATAATCCGATGTGCTCCCGTCGATCACGAGCGACTTGTAGCGCCCGGCAAACAAATGCCCGCTCAACCCGTGCCGGCGATTGAAGCGAATGGTATACGTGCCCAAGAGCCATTTCATTCCCGCCACCAGATTGGCTCGAGGCGTTTCCACCACGAGATGAAAATGATTGCCCATCAGGCAATAGGCATGCACCTGCCAATCGGTCCTCGCGCAGGTTGCTCCCAAAGTCGCCAGGAACGTCTCCCGATCCCTCTCGTCGCGGAAAATCGCCTCGCGCCGATCCCCGCGATTGAGCAGATGATAGATCGCTCCCTCGTATTCAATTCGCAGAGGTCGCGGCATACCTGCCAACCGTATTATCTCAGTAGAGAAGTTGTGTCAATAGTGAGGACTGACCCCTTTT
>JBBSLZ010000027.1:0-18778 GCA_038233435.1 Chthoniobacterales bacterium | reverse complement strand
CCCTGCGCGGCGAGGTCGGCGCGGGCAAGACGCAGTTTGTGAAAGGCTTCGTGGCCGCGTTGGGGAGCCGGGCGGAGGTGACCAGTCCCACCTTCACTTTGGTCCATGAATACACTGATGGGCGGTTGCCGGTTATTCATTTCGATTTTTACCGGCTGGAGTCGGCCGAGGAAGTTCTGCGGATTGGATTTGATGACTACGCAAACGGCGACGGCGTTTGTCTGATCGAGTGGGCGGATCGTTTTCCGCAACTGTTGCCGGCGACTGCGATCACGGTGTCATTCGAGGTGCAGGGCGAAAATGGGCGGCTGATCCGAAGTGGAGCGGAGTCATGAAGGTGCTTGGTTTGGAACTCTCGAGTCCTGTGGGAAGCATCGCTTTTTCGACGGAGGGGGAGGAGTTGTTCTCCGCGCGCTTCGCCAACGACCGGAAACATTCCGGTGCGTTTTTCGAGAATCTACAATCTTGTCTCGAGCGTTTTGGGAATCCGGAGCGCGTCGTGGTGGGTCTGGGTCCGGGGTCTTACGCGGGGACTCGGATCGCGCTCGCGACCGCGCACGGGCTGGCTATGGCGAGCGGCGCGCAGTTGCTGGGCGTGCCATCTTTCTGCGGGATGGAAACGAGCGCGCCAGAATATGCGGTGATCGGGGACGCGCGCCGGCAATCGTTTTTTTTTGTGCAAGTGCGTGACCGGCGGGGCGTGGCGGAGCCTCAGCTTTTCTCGGAAGCAGATTTGCTGGGACGGCTGGAAGGGTTGTCCTGCCCCATCGTCACCACGCAGCCCTTGGCGGCGGTGCCGCAGGCGATTATCGCGCAGCCGTCCGCGCTTATCCTGACTCAAATCGCCGATGCTCGGGAGTGGGCGGGCCGGTCGCTGGAGCCAATGTATTTGCGTGAACCGCACATTACTTACCCGAAGGTGCAGCCGTTCCAAAAATGAACTTCAGCCACACGGACCGCTCCTGGGTGGAGATCGCGCCTGCTGCGCTGCGGCATAATGCGGCGGTGGCGCGGGCGCGGATCGGCCCGGAGGTGGAGTTGCTGGCCGTGATCAAGGCGAACGGTTATGGCCATGGCCTGGCCGCGGTGGCGGAGGCGTTGCGTGAGGAAGCGCAGCTTTTCGGGGTGGCGAATGTGCGCGAGGCGATCGAGACGCGGGCCGTGGTGCGGCAACCGGTGATCATTCTCGGCCCCGCTTTACCGGACGAACGGGCCGCGATCGTAGAGCACGGATTTATTCCTTCGGTCTCGAGTTTCGCCGAGGCGGACGCGTTTAGTCGCATCGCGGTGGCGCGGGGATCATCGGTGGCGCTCTGTGCGGTGATCGATACCGGGATGGGCCGGATGGGATTCGCGGAAACGGAGGCGGCGGAGGGCGTTGGTCGCGTCGCGGGATTGGAGAAGGTGAGGTTGCACAGCGTCTCCACTCATCTGCCCGCGGCGGATGAAGATGCGGCTTATACGGCGGTGCAATTGCGGCGTTTTCAGACGTTGATGGGTCGCCTGCGGGAAGAGGTGCGGGGCGATTATCTGGTGCACGCACTTTGCAGCGCGGGCGTGGGGCGGTTTGCCGATAGCGCGGCCGATATCGTGCGGGTGGGATTAATGCTATACGGCTCCTCGTTCGATCCGGCGCTGCAAAGTGAGCTGCGGCCCGCGATGACGTGGAAGACTCGGATCGCTTTGCTGCGGGAGGTGCCGGCGGGGAGTTCGATCAGCTATGGGCGGACGTTCATCGCTGGGCAGACGATGCGAGTGGCGACGATCGGCGTCGGCTATGCGGATGGATTGCCGCGCGCGCTTTCAAATCGCGATGCGGTGGTGCTGATTGGCGGGCAGCGGTGTCCGGTGCTGGGCCGGGTGACGATGGATCTCACGATGGTGGATGTGACCTCGGTGCCGGCCGCGGCGGTGGGGGACGAGACCGTGTTACTGGGACGACAGGGCGGGGAGGAAATTCTGGCCGCCGAAGTGGCGGCGCAGGCGGGCACGATCGCCTGGGAGATCTTCACCGGGATTGGCAGCCGAGTAGCGCGCGTGTATGTGTGAGGGCGGATGTTCCAGATCATCTTTAACCAGTTGAGCGCGGCGGAGATGTCGGCCTTGCCGAAGACGTTGCAGCTCGATTTGCTGGCGGAATTTCAGATCCTGCCGACGGAGTTGGATAACCTGGACGCGAGTAAGTTTGGGGTCATCGAGCGGGAGGGAAAGAAGCTCTATCGCTATCGGGCGAAGGATTACCGGATCTACTTTGAGAAGCGGGAGGAGGGGATCACGGTGCACCGCGTCCTGCACAAGAATACGTTTCGAGATTTTCTTTTCCGGAGCAAGCTGCCGATGGCGGAGGACGATCAGCTCGGGAAAACGCGTGAGTTTTGGAAGCTGATCGAGCAGGGCGAGCGGACGCGGAAGGCGTAGCGCCTCTTAACGCCGGAGAGCGTCATCCCGAGCCGCGCAGCGGTCGGGGGATGGGGATCTCGAACGGCGACTGGGCTGACGTTGGTTCTACGTGGCGCGTATCCCTTATGGGGGGAAATCGGCTGCAATTGTAAGATCCCTCGGCCGTCTGCGCGGCTCGGGATGACGAAGCCCGAAGCGGCTGGATAACGGAAGGGCGCGAAACGCGTGTCCCAACCAGGAAGCAGGCGAAACGCCTGCCGTTACTTCATTAGCAAGACCGACCGGCTGCGCTTGATCTCGCGCGTGATCTTGCGGTGCATGTGGGCGGGCATGCCGGTGACTCGACGAGGCAGAATCTTGCCGCTTTCGGTTACGAATTTACGGAGCAGGTCGGGATTTTTGTAGTCGATCGCTTCGGTTGCGATATCGATGCGGCGCCGCGGCATGGTGCGGTTGGCACGGCGGAAGGCGGAGCGGCGTTTGGCGGTCTTTGGTTGCATGAGTGATTACCGGGTTTCGCGATGCAAGGTATGCCGCTTCAGGAAAGGATTATACTTCTTTTTCTCGAGCCGATTTGGAGTCTGCGGACTCTTCTTGTTCCGGCTGCTCATGTAGCGCGAAACGGGGGCGCCGAGCGCTTTCGCTTCCGTGCATTCCAAGGTGATGATTTCCTGAGCCATACTTAATCCTTACTATCGTCGCGATCCGACTTCGATTCTTCTTCTTCGCCTTCCCCGCTATCGTCATCGGTCAAACCGAAGAGGGAAGTGACGGATTGGCGGACGCGGGAAGCTTTGTTTTGTTTTTCGAGCTGCGACTGGCATTCGACCGTGAAACGCGCGAACGGGATCGCCTCCAGGCGGGCGTGCATGATCGCTTTGCCGGACATTTCGCAGACGCCGTAGGTGCCGAGATCGATCCGCTTCAACGCCTGATCGATTTCGTAAAGCGCGTCCTGTTCTTGAGAGAGCAGGCTGAGGGCAAAGTCGCGGTCGTAGGCATCGCTGCCGGCATCGGCCTGGTGCATACCGAAAGCAGAGGCTTCGCTGCCTTCCGCGCGGGAACGAAGATTGTCTTTGGCCACTCCGGCCATGGAGTCGACCATGTCGTCGCGCAATTGCAGGAGCTTCTCGCGCTGACCTTTAGTAAAGGGATCGAGCTTCCGCGTGTCGTGGTTGGTGCCTAGGATCGCCTGCGTGGCGGTGAGTTCCTTCTGACTTCCCTGGCGGTGACCGTTTTTATTCGGGCGCGCGGCCGTTTTCTTCGCAGGAGCGGTGGCCTCTTTGGCTTTCGGCTGGCTGGCTTTAGGCGCCGCTTTGCTGGGCTTAGGCGCTGGCGTTGCCTTCTTTTTGGTCGCCTTCGCAACCGGTTTTTTATTCTTGGAACTGGCCATAAATTTAATCCGCCGCGTCCGTTTTCCGGCGCCAAGCGGAGGCTTACTTAAGGGCATATCCCGGGCGACGCAAGGGGGAATAAGCCCGGGAAAAAGCGGTGGGAAAGAGGCTCTTCCCTGGGCATTTTTTCAGGAGCTGGCGCTGGAATAGCGGCGCAGGGCAAAATTCCAGAAAGTGCGTGAGATGACCAGAGCGATGGTGGCGGCGATGACCAGGTGAATCATGAGCCAAAGCGGATCCGAGAGCGGTTTGATCAGGATGCGCGCGGGAATGTTGGCCACGATGATGACCGGGATGATCCAGCCGAAGATGAAGCGGAAGAGGCGCGGAAAGATCACGTCCGGATAGCGCGCGATCTGGAGGAAATTAAAGTAGCCGTAGACCAATCCCTGTGCGCGGATGATCCAGAAGCTGACCGCGGCGAGCGCGAGCATGATGGAGTAATGCACCGCCACCCCGAAGCCGAGCGCGACGAGGTAGAGCAGGATGGAGAGCGGGCTGGGCACGATGTGCAGTTGCGTGAGCGAGACAATCACGACGGCCGCGCCGAGGAGCGCGTTCAGGATGCTATCGAGTCCGAATTGTTTGGTCGAAACCGCGAACTGGCTGTCGACCGGGAGCAAGAGAAGCGAGTCCAGCTTCCCGGTGCGAACCAGCTCGGGAATGTTAGACACGTTCATAAAGAAGAAGGCCTGGAAGAGCTGCGCGATGATCTGGTGCGTGCCGACCAGAAGCACGACTTCCCACTTGGACCAGTCTCCGATTTTATCCACCTGCCCAAAGATGATGCTAAAAAAAATGATCTGCCCGCAGAACCAGAGCCCTTCCACCAGCAGCCAGAGAATGAAGTTGGCCTTGAAGCTCATCTCGCGGATGAGCGAGTTGCGCAGCATGATCGAGTAGATTTCGAAGTAACGGCGCATCGCCAGGATTCTCTTGTAGGCGCGGCCGGTCTTCAACGGGCATAATCAGATTCCGAACGGGTTGGGGTAGCGCGGGCACTCTAAAAGTGGAGGGCGCGGAGGCGATTTGTCGCGAGGTGCCGCCGGCTTCTCGCCCGTCGTGCGCGGGATCGGGATTATGAATATCATGCTCGGGAGAGTGACGGAGCGGACGCGGAAGATCTGCGTGCGGCTCCCGGTCGGCGCGCACGGCGCAGCTCGATCGCGGTCGCGTTTCTCATCAGCGCGGCGGTGGGGGTGTTCTTCGGATTTTATCCGGCGCGGACGGCTTCGCGGCTCGATCCGATCGACGCACTTCGCTACGAATAAGCGCCGCGCATTTCGTAATCGTGCTCGCGCTCGCGCTCGGGCTCGGATTTGATGGCGCCGGCATTTCGAGCATGAGCGGGAGCACGAGCACGATGACGAAGAAGAAGCCAGCCTGGCTGAACCGCACCGTTCTGGGCGTCGGCCTGGCTTCGCTCTTCAGCGATTGGTCACACGAGATCGCGACCGCGGCCATGCCGGCGTTTCTCGCCTCGTTAGGCGTGGCGGCGGCGTGGCTCGGCATCATCGAAGGCGTTTCCGATGGGCTGGCCAGCTTCGCCAAGATGGCTTCGGGTTATTACACCGACGGCCTGCGGCGAAGGAAGCCGATCGCGGTGGCCGGTTACCTGGCGACGGCGCTCGGGACGGCGGCCTTCGGCCTGGCGACGAATGCATGGCATGTGCTGCTGGCCCGCGCGGGGGCGTGGCTCGGGCGCGGAGTCCGCACGCCGGTGCGGAAGGCGTTGCTGGCGGCGTCGGTGCCGCGGGAGGCGTACGGACGGGCGTTTGGTTTGGAACGCGCCATGGATACGATCGGCGCCATCGTCGGCCCGCTCACCGCGCTCCTGATTCTGGAGGCGACGCAGCATAACTACCGCGTGCTTTTCGCCTGGACGCTGGTGCCGGGTTTGCTCGCCGCGGGCGTGATCGCTTTTCTGGTCAAAGAGAAGGAGCGCGCGCCCGTGCCGCACATTTCCTTTGGGGAACGGTTGCGTCTTTTGCCGAAGCAATACCGGAAATTTCTGGCCGCGGTGGCGCTCTTCGGCGCGGGCGATTTCGCGCACACGATGTTGATCCTGCTCGCGACGCAAAAGCTTACGCCTGCGCTTGGGATCGCGGGCGCGGCCAGCATCGCGGTCACGCTTTACATTCTGCACAATATTTTCTACGCCAGTTTTTCCTTCGTGGCCGGCTGGCTGGGCGACCGGTTTCGGAAGAACTTCGTCCTCGCGGGCGGCTATGCGCTCGCCGGTGTGATGACGCTGGCGATCATCTTCCTGCCGGCGACGATCTGGACGATGGCCGCAGTCTTTATCCTCGGCGGCATCTACATCGCGATCGAGGAGACGCTGGAGGATTCAATGTGCGCCGAGCTCGTAGAGGAGAGCCATCACGGCATGGCCTTCGGTGTCCTCGCGACGGTGAACGGCGTGGGCGATTTCATTTCCAGCATCGTCGTCGGTTTGCTCTGGACGGCGTTCGGGACGGCGGTCGCATTCAGTTACAGCGCGGTGCTCTTCCTCGGAGGAGCGCTCTTACTCTTAATCGTGGCGTCTCCTTTGAAAAATTGTCCAGCAGAGTAGCGAATTAGCTCTCGCCGTTGGGCCATTGCAGGTTCAGCATTTTGGAGAGTGAACTCGGAAGAGGAATATGAGTATCGCAAGAACAGGTATGAGTCCTATTCAAAGGAGCGAGAAGGGCTCCGTGACGCTTCATTACAGATCAGCGAGCGTTATGACAAATGGATGCTTTTTTTGGCGGGTGGCGCACTCGCCCTTTCTATTACGTTTATTGAGAAGATAGCTCCGCATCCACAGCCGTGGACATTTTTCATTCTGATGTTTGCGTGGCTGCTGTTGATCGCATCGGTTGTCTTGGAACTTCACGCCCTCGCAACGAGTCAAACCGCGATTTATGAGCAGGTTAGCATGCTCGATATTGAATATCGCGAATTCGTGGCCGGTCTCGACACTCCCCCCAAGAGGGGGGACTCCGGCCCCATTCAACCAACGGTGGCAGTCGAAAACCGGTTTGCCGTGAGAACGCGCGCATTAAACAAATGGTCGCTGCGATGTCTAGTGGCGGGCATTGCATTTCTTTGCATTTTCTCTGCCGCGAATCTACCGTTTCTCGGAGATCATCCAATGCCAAATCAAGAAAACGTGACCATTAATTCGAAAGGTAGCTTCGTTCCGCCCCGGAATATCCTGCCGCCGCCACCACCACCGTCTCCTCCGGTTCCCTCAGCTGAACCTGAAGAAGCGTCTAAGAAGTAATCAGGAGTGCGGTCGGAATGCTGGCCTCGGGCTCAGCCCCCTACAGCCTGATAATGCCCCAACCCCCGGCGCCACATGAAATGGGCGGTGGCCCAGGTTGCCAAAACCCAGCCGGTCTGGATGAGGAGCGCCTGGAGCATGGCGGCGCCTTGCAGGCGCTCGAGGAAGATGGCGATGGGGCAGAAGAGTTCGTAGTAGAAGGGGAGATATTTTAGGACCGCCTGGACGCCGACGGGCATGATATCGACCGGGAACATCTGGCCGCCGAGGAAGTATTCGAAGGAGTAAACGATGAAGACGATGGTCGAGATTTCCAGAATCCAGAAGGCCATCATGGCAATGCTGTAGGTGATGAAGAATTGGATCATCGCGGCCATCAAGAGCGAGAGGAAGGCGGCGGGCCAGGCCCAGGGATTGGCGGGGAAGGTGAGGAAATCGCGGAAGTAAACGAAGATGATCGCGATCGGGACGATCGTGACGGTGGTGTAAACGAGACGGCTGCTCAGGAAAATGCTGATCCGGTAGCCGAGATAATTGAGCGGTTTGGTGAGGAAGGAATTGATCTGGCCTTCCCGGATATCCGCAGCGATCTGCCAATCGTCCTCGGTGGGCGAGACGAGGTTCGAAACGAGAATGGTGAGCAGGTAGTAGTAGATGATCGACCCGTAGTCGTAGCCCTGCATGCCGCCGCCTTTTTCGTTAAAGACGGCGCGCCAGAGGAAGACGGTGCCGGCTAGCGGGATGAGGCCGAAGACGGCGCGGAGGAGATAATTCCAGCGGTAAACGAAGGTGTTCTGGAGGCCGAGCTTGAAGACGGCGGTGTATTTGGCGGACTGCATGGGAATAGGAGGAGAAAATTTAACCGCAGATTACACAGATGGCGCAGATTTTGAGAGCTTCCCATCCGCGTTCTCTGCGTAATCCGCGGTTAAGATTCTTCCTGCGATTTCTTGGCGAGGTCTACAGCCAGCTTCATCGCCGCGAGCATGCTGTCGGGGCGGGCGACGCCTTTGCCGGCGATCTCGAAGGCGGTGCCGTGATCGGGGCTGGTACGGGGGAAGGGGAGGCCAAGGGTCACGTTCACGCCTTCGTGGAAGGCGTGCAGCTTGAGGGGGATCAAGCCCTGATCGTGATACATGCAGAGGACACCGTCCCAATCGCCCGCCGCGGCATGGTAGAAGACGGTATCCGGCGAGAGCGGGCCGGTGAAGAACGGAGCCGAGGCATTCAGTTCCAAAACGGCGGGCGCGATGATCGCGATTTCTTCTTTGCCGAGGGAGCCAGATTCTCCGGCATGAGGATTTAAGCCGGCCACCGCGATGCGGGGAGGACGTCGCAAGCGTCGCTGCAGGAAATCCAAGAGCAGCCGGCCGACGCGCACGATCTCTTCCTGAGCCAGCTTATCGGCGACGCGGCGGAGAGGGATGTGGGTGGTGACGAGCGCGACGGTGAGCGCGCCGCCGGTCAGGAGCATGGCGAAATTTTCCACGCCGCAGCGGCGAGCGAAGAATTCGGTCTGCCCTGGGAAAGCGAACCCGATTTCGTACATCCGGGCTTTATGAATGGGACCGGTAACCACGCCCGCCAGCTCACCTGCGAGAGCGGCGCGAGCGGCTTCTTCCAAGGCGGCAGCGGCGGCGCGGGCGGTTTCCGCCGTGGGCTGGCCCGGCTGGCAGGCAGGGTAGTCGCCGATGAGAACGAACTCGCAATCGGGCCGCGCAGGCGAAGCCAGCGCGGCCTCCACAATCTCGGGCCCGATCCCGGCCGCGTCGCCGAGCGTGATGCCAATGCGCAAGTTGGAAACTTGCGCCACTAGAACGTTCGGATGGTCGCTTTCTGACGCAGCCCGGCGAGCCAGTTTTCCTGCATCCGCTGGGCGTCTTGCTGGCGGATCTTTTTCTCGACGTCATCGCGCACTTGCGCGAGCGGCTTGGTGACACCACCGCGTTTCTCGTCGACTTTCAGAATGTAGTAGTTCCCGCCGAGTTCGACGATGTTGCTCACCTTCCCGGTGGAGAGGCTGAAGGCGACCTGCTCGAGCGGTCCGGCCAAGGTGGATTTTTCGATCCAGCCCCAGTCGCCGCCGAGATCGCGGGTGCTGTCTTCGGAATACATTTGCGCCATCCGCTCAAAATCGGCGCCGCCGGCCAGCTTTCCGCGGATCTCTTCGGCGAGCGCTTTCTGGGAGGCGGAGTTCCCCTCGGCGGCGCGGCTCGGGACCATGATCATGCGCAGTTTGACCTCGGGTTTGCTGGAAAATTCCTCCCGGTGCGTCTTGTAGTAATCGGCGATGCGGCCGGGCGAGAAAACCTGGTTCGGACTCACGTTTTTCCCCCGCATGGCGGAGACGATGATTTTCTCGAATTCGTTTTTCCGGAACTCGCTCATGGAGAAGTTCTGCGCTTCCAGCACTTTCATGAAAGCGTTTCGGTCGCCGCCGAAGTTCTCGCGGATGATTTCGCTCATGCGTTGCTCGACGAAATAATCAGGAAGCGCGAATTTCTCCTTTTTGAAGGACTGCACGATCAGCTCGCGATCGATCAAATCCTTCAGCGCCTGCTTTTCGGCTTCCTTGAGCTGTTTCTCGTATTCCGCGCCGGTAAACTGTTGGCGGAGAATGCGCTCACGCGGGCCGACAAGGGAGCGGACCTGAGAGTAGGTGATGACCTCGCCGTTCACGATCGCGGCGATGCCATCGATGATGCGCGGCTCCGCTTGCGCGTGCGCTTCCGAAAGGACGGAAGAGGAGGTGAGGGCCAGGGCGGCGAGAAGCGCAAAGGAAAATGCACGAATCATAGCGTCAAATTTTTCTGGTTAGTTCGAGGACTTCGGCAAGGTATCGGTCGATTCCGCGGGCTTCCAAACGAGGGAATTTGCCGCCCACCAGGATATAATCCCCGTGCCGAGTCAGCATGAGCTTGTTTTCCCGCACCTCGACCCGGGTGACTCCCGCCTTGGCGGCGGCCAATTTAATTTCCGTCAAAGTGAGCAAATTGTCAACCGCCGGCGGGAACTTCCCGAAGCGGTCGCGCCACTCTTTTCGGAGCCGGTCCCACTGCTCGCGGGTGCTGATTTGGGCGAGGGCGCGGTAGGCTTGGATGCGGAGAGTGGTGTCGCCTATGTAATCGGTCGGGATAAACGCCGACACTCGCGCGGTGTCTTCGGCTTGCACAAAGTCGGCCTCGTTCGTGGCCACGAAATCGAGCCGCACGTCCACTTCCAGGCGGGCTTTGTATTTCTCGCCTTTTAATTGCGCCACCGCCTGCTTCAGAAGCTGGCAATAAAGATCGAAGCCGACGGCCAGAATGTGGCCGCTCTGGGCGGTGCCGAGGATGCTGCCCGCGCCGCGAATCTCGAGGTCGCGCATCGCAATCCGGAAGCCTGCGCCTAACGAGCTGTATTGTTTGATCGCGTTGATGCGCTTGCGCGCGGCTCCCACCGTCATCATCTCGCGGGGAAGGAGGAGGTAGGCGTAGGCCTTGTGCTCGGCCCGGCCGACGCGGCCGCGGAGCTGGTAGAGATCGGCCAGCCCGAAGCGATCAGCGCGGTCGATGATAATCGTATTCGCGTTCGGAATATCGAGCCCGCTCTCGATGATGGTGGTGCAAACCAGGACGTCGATCTTGCCCTCGACGAAGCGGCTCATGACCGCCTCCAAGGTGTCGGCGTCCATCTGGCCGTGGCCGAATTCCACCCGCGCCTGCGGGCAAAGCTCGTTAATCCGATCGCGCACTTTCTCGATCGACTGGACGCGGTTGTGCAGGAAGTAAACCTGGCCTTGGCGTTCGAGTTCCCGATTGATCGCATCGCGGATGATGCGCTCGTCGTAGCCGCAAACGACGGTCTCGACCGGGAGCCGATTAAGCGGCGGCGTCTCGATCGTGGACATGTCTTTGACCCCGACTAACGAGAGATACAGCGTGCGCGGGATGGGCGTGGCGGAGAGGGTGAGGACGTCGACGAGCTGGAAGAGCTCTTTGAATTTCTCTTTGTGCAGGACGCCGAAGCGCTGCTCTTCATCGATCACGACCAGGCCGAGGTCCTTGAACTTCACGTCGCCCGAAATGATGCGGTGCGTTCCGATCACGATGTCGACGCCGCCGGTGGCGAGGAGTTTGAGCACTTTTTTCTGCTCGGCCGGAGAACGGAAGCGGCTCAGCATTTCGACCTGCACGGGATAGTCGAGCATGCGCTGGCGGAAGGTCTCGAAATGCTGCTGGGCGAGGACGGTGGTGGGGGTGAGGACGGCGTCTTGTTTGCCTTCGATGACGGCTTTGAAGGCGGCGCGAATGGCGACCTCGGTCTTGCCAAAGCCGACGTCGCCGCAGATGAGGCGATCCATCGAGCGCGCCTGTTCCATATCGCGCTTGGTCGCGGCGATGGCTTTGAGTTGGTCCGCCGTCTCGCGGAAGGGGAAGGAATGCTCGAACTCGCTCTGCCATTTCGTGTCGGGGCCGAAGGCGTGGCCGAGCTGGGTCTCCCGCTCGGCTTGGACGGCGAGCATCTTGCCGGCGTAATCGAAAATGGAAGCGGCTGCGCTGGTTTTGGCGCGGCCCCATTTGGCGTCTGCGAGCGAGCTGAGCGGCGGCGATTTTTTCCCGACTCCGACGTAGCGCGAGACGAGGTAGGCCTGCTCGAGCGGGACGTAAAGGCGAGAGTCGTCCGCGAATTCGAGCGCCAGCACTTCCTGGAGGCCGCCGCCCACGGCCGGCACTTTCATGAGTTGAAGGAAGCGCCCGATCCCATGCTCGAGGTGGACGACGAGGTCGTCCTCGTTCAGCTCGCTAAAATCGATCTGCGCGCGGTTGCGGGATTGCTGTTCCGCGCGCTGCAGCCGGCGGCGGCCATGAGCAGTGGAGCGGCCGAAAAGCTCGGCCGCGGAGAGGATGATCAGATTCCCAGCCGGAAAATAGAAGCCGCGCGCCAGCGTGCCTTCCGCCAGCTCGACGCCCTCAAGCGCTTCCGCTCCCATGATTTCCCCGAAGCGCTCGATCTCGCCTTCGGTCTGGAAATAGATCACGATCGTTTCCCCGCTCGCGCGCCAGTCGGCGAGGCGGGCGGCAAATTGCGCGCGCTTCGCTTCCACGAGCATGAAGTCGCCGACTGTGAATTCCGCCAGATCGGATTCCGGAAAGGCGCCCGCAAAATCCTCCTGGCTCGTCTCCTTCCCGAGCCAGCTCTCGCTGATCACGACCTGAGCGCTTTCGTCTGCGTCCGGTTCCACGGCGATGCGGAGGTGATCTTCGGCGATGTAATCGCGCACCGTCCCGCTTTGATCCTCCGCCGCGCCCAGGAGGAGATCGATCGATTGCAACTGGCGCAGAGAAGTCTGCGTATCGAGATCGAACTCGCGCATGGACTCGATTTCGTCGCCGAAGAATTCGGCGCGGACGGGGAGCTGCGCCTGCCAGGAATAGAGATCGAGAATGCCGCCGCGGACGGCGAACTGGCCGCGCGTGCCCACTTGCGCCACGCGCTCGTAGCCGGCCTCGCCGAGCGCGTGCAGGAGCGATTCCATCGGCTGGCTGGCGCCGCGTTTGAGGCGCAAAGTGGCGGCTTTCAGAGCGCGAAGTTTCGGCGCCGCCTGGTCCAGGCTGGCCCGGGTGGCGACAATCAAATGCGGCTTGGGCTCGCGCGAGACGCGGCTGAGCAAGGCCAGCCGCTCGGCCGCGATTTCCGGATCGGGCAGAATATTTTCGACCGCGGCGAACTCCGCCTCCGGCAGGAAAAGCGCGTCCGGCTTCCAGTTCAGAAGCGTTTCGTAGAGAATTTCCTGCGCCCGGACCGTGGGGCAAATGACCCAGAGGGTGCGAGGGATTTTGTCTGCGAGCGCGGCGACGAGGAGTGGCTGCGCCGGCGTGGCGACGTGTGAAAATGCCGCGGAGCCCTTGCCCAGCTGGATTTTATCCAAGGGGCGCGCGATCGGTTCCGCTTGAGCCACTCTCGCGGGCAGATCGGCAGCGATGGAAGTTTCCACCGCCAAGAGTTCGCCATTTCCGGAGCGAGTTCAACCGAACCAGGTTTTACGAGTGAAGCGGAAAAGCCTTGCCCAACGAGAAGGAAAAATGTTGGTATTCCTGGATGCGAAAACTTCCGCTGTATCTCATCGGAGCCGGGCTGTTTCTGGTAGTTCACGCGCAGGGCGCTGCGTTGCCGGAAACTCGACCAGCGGTCTTCTATCCCGGACCGCGCTCTCTGGTGAATCTGATCAACGCGGACGGCCTGATGAAGCGTGGGCAAAAGGACGGGTTGATCATGTTCGACTGCGGCGTGACGAAATTGGGGACTCCCATCGTGCCTTACACTTATCGGGGCACGCCAGGCACGAGCAAACTAGCGGACGAGGTGGTGGGTAAGCTTCTCCGTTCGACGTGGATGCCAGCCGTGAAACATGGCCGACCTGCCAACGCGCTTGTTTATGGGACGGTGGTGTTCGCGATTGTCGACGGTAAGCCGCGGGTGCGGGTTTACCTGAACCAGGAAGAGAAGGAGCTGATGCGCCAGGCCGATTTTATCGCACCGCAACTCACTTGGGACGCAGGCCAGAAGTTTAAGATCGACTGGCCGGCACAGGCGGGAGCTCGGAATGGGACCGTCGCCGTGGATCTCGACGTAGACCGCGGCGGGAAAGTTCTGGGCATGAAGCTCAATTATGAATCGCAGTCGGGTCTTGGCTTCAGTGCCGAGGTCATGCGGAAGCTCCAAGAGGCGGAGTTCGTGCCGGCATATCGCAACGGTCAACCGGTCGCGACGAAATTTACCATTCCCTTTTTCTTCCGGGCCGGGCCGGGATCCAACTGGAATACCTAGGCCCTTCGTCTGGTAGACCGCTTTTCCGAGCGAACGAAGGGGCGAGGCGAACGCCGCTTAGAGGTCGCGACCGATGGCGTTGGCCACCGCGCGGAGGCGCGGGACGAGCTTGCTCAACATCTCGGGGACAAGCGCTTGCTCGCCATCGCTCTTCGCGTGATCGGGCGAGTTATGCACTTCCAGCATGATGCCGTCGGCGCCGGCGGCGATGGCCGCGAGCGACATCTGAGGGATGAAAGCGCGCAAGCCGACGGCGTGGGTGGGATCCACCACCACCGGAAGATGCGTCTTCGATTTCAAAATCGGCACCGCGCTCAAGTCGAGCGTGTAGCGGGTGCCGGTCTCGAAGGTGCGGATGCCGCGTTCGCACAGGATCACGTTCATGTTCCCTTCGCTCAGGATGTATTCGGCGCTCATGATGAACTCGCTCACGGTGGCGCTAAAGCCGCGCTTGAGCAGGACAGGCAGATGGCTCCGGCCCACTTCTTTCAAAAGCGAGAAGTTGTGCATGTTCCGCGCGCCGATTTGCAGGCAATCCGCATAACGCTCCACGATCGGCAGATCGCGCGCGTCCATGATCTCGGTGATAATGGGGAGCCCGGTTTCGTTCCGTGCTTCCGCGAGGAAACGGAGGCCGTCTTCGAGCAAACCCTGGAAGCTGTAGGGCGAAGTGCGCGGCTTAAAAGCACCGCCCCGCAGGAGAGTGGCTCCGGCATCCTGCACCTTCCGCGCGATCGAGAGAATCTGCTCGCGGCTCTCCACCGAGCAAGGACCGCAGATTAACGCAATTGCCGCATCGCCTCCGATGCTGATACCGCAGATATCGACGGTGGAAGCCACTCCGCGCGCTTCGAAAGAGGCGAGCCGGTAGGGTTTCTTCGCAGGCACGACCGCTTCCACTCCGGCCATGGAGACAAAGGAATGATCGCGCACCAATTCTTCCGGACCGACCACGCCCACGATCACACGCGAAGCGCCGCGGCTGACCTGGGCTTCGAGACCGATCTCCTGCACCCGCGCCACGATTTGCTCGATCTCTGCTTCGGTGGCGTTGGGCTGCGCGATGATGATCATGGGTCCCGGAAGGGCAGACGACGATGCAACGCCAGAAAGCGGAGCGCAAGCATGGAAGCCACTGGCAAGCGGAGAATCTGCGGTGTGGGGAGGGACGGCGCGCTGCGCTGTCCAATAGGCGGGACTACGCTAAGTGAACCAACATCCTGACGCAGCACCACGCGTTTTGGTCACCGCCGCGCGACGACCCTACCGGCCGAACTTAGTTCGTCACGGCCACCGGGGTGCCGCTGGAGACTGCATTGAAAAAATTCTCCGCCATGAACTCGGGCATCCGGATGCAACCGTGCGAAGCAGGATAGCCCGGCAGATAGCCGGCGTGCATCCCGACGCCACCGACGATCCGCATGAAGTAGGGCATGGGGGCGCCTTTAAAGGAAGTGCCCGGAGGCTTCGGATCTTTTTTAACGTCCACATTCGGGACGACCACGTTGCCGGCCGGATCCACGTAATCGCCGTAAAGATTCGAGGCGTGATCTTTGTCCTTCTGGGTGACCTTGTAGGTGCCGGTAGGAGTGCCCAATCCTTCGCGGCCGGTGGAGAGCTGCGAGACGCCCACCAGCTTGCCGCCCTTGTAAAAATAGGCGCGCTGTTCGGAAAGGCTGATCTTGATCGAAGGACTGCCGTCGACACCGTCTCCATCCCAATACGAAATCGTATCTTGGGGCGCGGATTGAGCGACCGCACCGGGCCCATAGACTCCGCCGAGATACTGCGTGGAACCCATCCGTGGATCCTCATCACAGGCACCCAGGACACAGAGGGCGAGGGCGCCGAACAGAACTTTTGAGGAATGAAGCAAGAGGCGAGACATAGTGATTAGGGCGGCCGATTCCTTTAGCCAGCCTGCGGGCAAAGTCAAGAAACAGGGCCGCATTTCGAGGTCTCGGGAGAAGCCGGAGCGGGGGGTCGGCTTGAATTCTGCTTGCTTTGAGTCAGAGTGGCGACCTCTCCCCAGCCGGACGCTCTGCTTCATGCCTACCTACGATTACGCCTGCCAGAAATGCGGGAAGAATTTCGAGCTCTTTCAGTCCATGCGTGATGATGCGTTGAGCGAGTGCCCGAAGGAGCATTGCCAGCAGAAGCGCTGGGGACACGGGAAGGTTAAGCGTCTCCTCGGCACCGGCGCGGGCCTTATTTTCAAAGGCTCCGGTTTCTACATCACCGATTACCGAAGTAACAACTACAAGGAAGGCGCGAAGAAAGATGCCCCCGCCGCTGCCACCGGTAGCGCGGAGAAATCTTCCGGTAGCGAGGGCGGCAAGGCTTCCCCCTCAGCCACCACCCCCGCGGCCACGCCTGCCGCCAAGCCAAAGACCACCGAAAAGCAATGAAGCTGGTTTGCCCTGAGTGCCGGCGCGAGAACGAGGTCGAGCGCATTTATTGTCACGATTGCGGAGCGCGCCTCGATCGTTCCGCGCTCGCCAAAGAGAAGCCGACCGAGGAAGACCCAAAGGAAACCCAGCGGCGCCTGCGTTCGGTCATGAACCCGACCTGGGCCCGCCGTCGCCATCAGATCACGCAGGGACTGAAGCTGGTCCTGGCCGCCATCCTGGCGGCGGGCCTGATCCAGATGTTTCGAGCGCCCGACGTGCCGGCTGTGCCTGCGCACACCCTCGAGCTGGCTCCACAGATCAATTTGGAACTGGGCGACGCGGCCATGAATCCTGCCAATGGTCCCAACCTGCGCTACACCGAAGCCCAGGTGAACGCCTATCTCGCCTCCAAGCTCAAGAGCAAGCAAAAGGTCTTGAGCAGCTACACCCGATTCGAGCGGGCGGTAGCTCGTTTCGAGGAAGGCGTGGCCCGTGCGACGGTGGAACGTTCTCTCTTCGGCTACTCCGTTTTTACCAGCATCAGTTTTGTCCCGCAGATCGAGAATGCGCACGTCGTTGCTCGCGTCACCGGTGGCCACTTTGGGCGGCTGCCGATCCATCCTGCCTTGATGGGGGTGGCAGGCTTTTTCTTTTCAGATGTCACCGCTGTCCTTGATCAAGACCGCCGCGCCATCGCCAAGCTCGGGGCGATCAAGGTGGAGCCGGAGGCAGTCAATTTCCTGCGTCCGCCGCCTCCGCGTTAGGATGAAAACACGACGGCTGGAAAGCCGTCGCTCCTTGGGGCGGGGGTCGGTGCGGTGTCTTGGAACAATGAAATTCGGGCGGCCGGCCCAGCCGAAGCCATTTAACGAATGGCCTGATAGCGCCCGCAAGGAGTGACGGCTTCCCAGCCGTCGCGTTTCGCGCCATGGAGGTCCTAGCAGCCTGTCGAAAAACCTCCCTGGAATTTTCTTGGGGCGCGAAGTTTCCGTCCCTCACTCCGGTTTCCACTTCCGCACAGGTACGAACTTTTGCCGCAGCTGCGGCAAAAGTTGGGAAGTGAATGGGTAAAACTTCTGGCACGTCTTCTGGCGGGGAGACCCTTTGGGCCATTCGGCTTGGGCGCTGATCGTGGGCGTTTCGGATGGCGACCCTCAACGGGGTTCGCCGGAGCACTTCCAAGCTCGTTTTTCAACAGGCTGCTAGACAGATCCGCCTTCCATTTCGTTCTCGCGGATCAGGCCGCGGTTCTCTTCACTAAAGCTCTGATGCTCCGCCCAGTTGCAATCTTTCTGAGCCTCATTTTTTTCACTGTCACCCCGCTCTGCTCAGCCTCTCCGCCGCCGGAACGCAGCCTGAGCAGTTCGCGTCAGTTCATTGTTTACGGCGAGGACGCGCGTCTGCGCGGCGCGCTCTGCGACCTGGCGGAGCAGAGCAAGCGCGCTGCGCTCCGTTTTCTCGCGGGCCGGGACGATTGGCAAACGCCGATCGTCATTCAAGCTCAAGCGCCCGAGAGCAATCGCCCCGATCTCCCTCTCGCGCAGTTGCGGGTCAATCAAACCGGCGCCGGGCTTAAATTCCAACTCAATCTACGCATCCCCGCGGAAGTCGATGTGCGACAGGTCGAGCGCGAGCTGCTCCGCGCCATCCTGCTGGAAAGGACCTACCGTTCCCAACCGGAACTCCCTCCCGGCACGCCTTGGGTGGAGCCACCGGAATGGCTCCTCGAGGGTATCCCAGCCCTCGCCTCCGAGCGCGACGATGCCTCCGTTTTGCAGCCGTTACTGACCGCGAAGAGCGGCCAGATTCTGACCCTGAAACAATTTCTGGAACAGAAGCGGGTTCTCCTCGATTCGCCTTCGCGCACCTTGTATCGGGCTTATGCCGCGGCCCTCGTCTCCATGCTCGTCGAAAGCCCGGACGGTCGCGCACGGTTGGCGCAGTTCGTGGCCGATCTGGACCGTGCGCCGAACGATCCCTTCGCGGATCTGACCGCCCATTTCCCCGCGCTCGGATCGGCTCGTGAGCAAGTTGAGGAATCGTGGCGAGCCAGCGTGAGCCGTCTGGCCAGTCAGGAGGGAAAACGCTCCCTCAGTCTCGAAGAAACCGAGCGCGCGCTCGCCGAAGTGTTGCGCGTGAAAATCCCCACGGCCGACCAACCGCTCGTTTATGGCCTCGAGGAGTTTGCCCGCTTCCGCCGCCATCCGGCCGCGCCCGCGGAGTTACGGCGCCTCACGACCGATCTGATCCTGCTTTCCGGGCGAGCCCATCCGTTGCAGAGCGCGGTGATCACGGAATACCAGCGCATCGCCGCGCAACTGCTGCGGGGCAAAGCGCCTCGCCCGCGCCGGCTGGCCAAGTTGCGCGCCCTCCGCGAAAGCCTGCGCCGGCGCGCGGACGCGATTGCCGATTACCTGAACTGGGTCGAGGCCACCGGCGCCCAGGTGGCGAGCCAGAACTTCCGTGAGTATCTGCGCGCGGCCGAGGAAGCGGCTCAGCCGGCGCCGCGGCGGCGGGAT
>JBBSLZ010000026.1:0-18894 GCA_038233435.1 Chthoniobacterales bacterium | reverse complement strand
GCTAAAGATGGCGCTGTTTGCACCAATCCCTAGCGCGAGGGTGAGCACGGCGATGCTCGTAAAAGCAGGCGCTTTCAGCAGCATCCGCAGAGCGAATTTAAAGTCGGTGATCATAACCGTAGCACAGGCATCCTGCCTGTGAGGACACCGGGCGTCTCGCCCGGTGAATCAACGCCACCGCCCCACCCCGGGCAGGATGCCCGGTGTCCCCACGGGCTGGAAGCCCGTGCTACGTCAGACGACAAAGCCATCGCGCAGTTGAATGATGCGGTTTCCATAAGCAGCGTTCCTTTCCGAGTGCGTTACCTGCACAATGGTCGTGCCCTCGTCGTTCAGCCTCTTAAACAATTCCATAATCTCCTCCCCCTGCGACGAGTGCAGATTCCCCGTCGGCTCATCCGCCAGAATCAATTTCGGGCTCGAGATAATCGCGCGCGCCACCCCCACGAGCTGCTGCTGCCCGCCGGAAAGCTGGCGCGGATAGAGATCCTTTTTCCCGACGATGTGAAACCGATCCAGCGTATCCGCCACGATCGCCGCGCGCTCCGATTTCCCGACATGCCGATAGGAAAGCGGGATGTCGAGATTCTCGTAAACAGTCAGATCATCGAGCAAGTGATACTGCTGAAAAACGAAACCGATCTGCTCGTTGCGGAGCGTGCCGCGCACGTTCGGCTTCATTTGATGGACGGCGTTCTCCTCGAAGAAAAACTCCCCCGTCCAGGCGTGATCGTGCATCCCGAGCACATGCAGCAGCGACGATTTTCCCGCGCCGCTCGGCCCCATAATGGAGACGAAATCGCCTTCCTCAATGGCCAGGTTTACATCGCGCAGGACGTAAAAGAATTGGCCTTTCGCGAGCGGATAGAATCGCTCGACGTGTTTGAGTTCGATTAGTGGATTGGGCATGGGATGAAAGTGTGGTCGGGCGCGCGCTATCGCTCTGTGGTAGCACAGCCATCTTGGCTGTGGGGACACCGGGCATCTTGCCCGGTGTGGCTGCATTCACCGGGCGAGACGCCCGGTGGCCCCACCGGCAAGATGCCTGTGCTACTCATGGGAAGCGCCTCCAGGGGGTCCAAACGCGTAGCCGCGCGCGCCGGGAGATAAGCTGGCTACCAATCCAACCGCGAGAAGCAGGGCGCCGACGATCGCGAAGCTCCACGGATCGTGCGCGGAGACGCCGTGCAGCGCGCCCGCGAAAAGCTTCATCAAGAAATACGCGCCCGCGAATCCGAGGAGCAGACCGAGCCCGATCAAGCGAAGACCGTGCCCGGTCACCGGCCGCAGGACATCGCCCGCCTGCGCACCCAGCGCCATCCGCACTCCGATCTCCTGAGTGCGCTGTCGCACCGAATACGCAATTACGCCGGCCCTATTCATAAGGTAGCGCCAGCTTCCAGCTTGCCGGATTCGGGATGGTTCAAGCTGGAAGCTTGCGCTACCTCGCACGGCAACCCTGTCTTTTCGGAATTCACGAGCGCGTTGGCGATCAGCAAGAGCAGGACGACGAGGGCGCGTTTCATCACATCACCGGAGCACGGCCGTCTCGGCTGTGCGGCCAGCAGGCGTCTCGCCTGCGGTTTCGGAATCGACAGGCGGGTCGCATCTCGGCCGCGCAGGCAAAAATGCCTCTGTTCCGGTCGCGTCGCCTGCGCCTCGCATGATTCGGTTTTTCCCTAAGCCGCCAAGCTGTGATCTTCCACCACCCGGCCGTCGAAGAGATGAATGGTGCGATCGGCATGCTGCGCGAAACGCACGTCGTGCGTGACCATGCAAATGGTGGCGCCGGCGGCGTGGAGTTCCTTCAAGAGATCCATCACTGCTTCGCCGTTCCGCGAATCCAAGTTACCCGTCGGCTCGTCCGCGAGCAGAATGGCCGGCTTGCCCGCCAGCGCGCGCGCCACCGCGACGCGTTGCTGTTGCCCGCCGGAGAGCTGACTCGGCAGATGCTTCGCGCGATGCCCCATCCCGACGCGCTCGAGCGCTTCGAGCACGAACGCCTTCCGCTCGCTCGAGGGCATCCCGCGATACGTGAGCGGTAACTCGACGTTTTCGAAAACGGTCAGGTCGCCGATTAGGTTAAAGCTTTGGAAGATGAACCCGATCTCGCGGTTCCGAATCCGCGCCCGTTCCGGAAACGACAGGTTCGCCACCTCGGTGCCTTTGAGCGCGTAGCTGCCGCCGCTCGGGGTATCGAGGAGACCGAGGATGGAGAGCAGGGTCGATTTCCCGCAGCCCGACGGGCCGGCGATGGAGACATACTCGCCTTGCCGGATATCGAGGTGAATGCCGGAAAGCGCGTGCGTTTCCACTTCGTCAGTGAGGAAGACTTTCGTCACGCCGTCGAGCTTGAGCAGGGTTCCGTTGCTGGCGGCGCGCGGAGTCGGATTTTCGGTAGAGGTGGTGGTCATATTTCTGATGGTTGATTTCTGATGGCTGATTTCTTCGGCTCGGACGCTTTGCTATTTCGTCGCGCGGAGATGTAGGTGGCAGCCATGATGGCTGTGATCTCATTCGCTTCAGAGAGAAGCGGCTGAACTTTCTTTTCTGCGAGCAGCTTGTCGGCAATGATCAATTCGAGCCAAAGAGCCGTCTCGTCGGCCTCCTCCTCGACGACGCCGATCTTAGCGATGAACTCGGCGCGGGAGCGACCGCGGCAGGCGGCTCGGTAATTCGCAGCTACGCTAGTTCCGCTTCGAACCAACTGGGCAGCCAGCGCACGCCCCTTCGTAGAGTTAGGCATCGCATCCACGAGCCGCATCACGCGCAGGGCAAACTGCTTTGTGCGCTCTTTGAGTTCGTCGCGGTTCATAAGGCAAATCAGAAATCAGCCATCAGAAATCAGAAATTAGTTCAGTCGGATGCGGTCGTGCGCGTCCATCGCGCTGGTGTCGGAAAGGATGACCTGGTCGCCGGGTTCGAGGCCGCTGATGATCTCGATCGTGTTTACGGAGCTGCGGCCGAGTTTCACCGGCGTGCGGACGGCTTCGGAGCTGCCCGCGACGAGTTTGAAAATGCCGACGGTGTTGTTCTCCTGGCCAAAGGCCGGCCGCCCGACGTAGACGACGTTATCGAGACGTTCAAGTTCGATCGTGCCATCGACGCTCAAGTCGGGACGCGCACCTTTCGGCAGCTCGCCATCGAGTGCGACGTCCACGCGAACAGTGCCTTGGTCCACCGCGGGATCGACCCGCACGACATGGCCGGCGACGATGCCGTTCCGAGTATCGATCGAGGCGGGCTGGTTGATCTGAATGTCCTTTGCCTGCGTCTCGGCGATTTTGATTTCAGCCTTCAGCTTGGTCGGATCGGCCACGCGAGCGAGATTGGCGCCGGGCACGACGCGCTGGCCCACTTCGAGCGGCAACTGCTGCAACACACCCGCGAATCCAGCCCGCACCTTGAGCGCGTTTACCTGGTTTTGCTTTAATTGCGCGAGCGCTTTCACTTGATCGACCGCGGCCTGTTTCGACGCGATCTGCGGCTCGATGTTTTGCTTCGCGAAGTCGAAACGCTTTTGCTCGATGGCGTCGCGCGCGGCAAGGTCTTCGGCTTTGATCTTCGAGGTCTTGTGCGTGAGGGCGGCGACGAGGCCGTTTTTGGCCAGGTTGTCGTTCGTCTCGGCCTCCATTTTCGCCTGTTGGAACTCAGAGTGGACGCGGGCGGCGTTTGATTCCTGCTCGAGCAAGTCGCGCTGCAAGGTGGCGCGCAAGGTGGTGAGTTCAGCTTCCGCTGCCTTGAATTGCAGTTCGGCATCGCGGGCTTGCTGCTCCAGTTCCGGGCTGCCCAGTTCGAGCAGAATGGTGTCCGGCTCGACCGTGGCGCCGGGACGCACGACGATTTTCTCAACCCGGCCTTCGGTCTGCGCCGCAATCCAGCGAATCTCTTCTGGCAGCAGTGTCCCGAGGCCGCGCACCTGGCGCACCATCGGCCCGCGCTTCACCGTATCCACCCACACCGTCGAGCGATCGACGCTCGGCACCGCGGGTTTCAAACGCGAGAGACCGAACGTGGCCAGGATCAACCCCAGCACGACGAGTGCGACGAGGATGATGCGCTGCCGACGTTTCTTTTTCGCGACTCCCGCGCGCGGCACATCCATGGTGTTGCTAGCCTGCGTGAATCCGCTCGGTCGCACGATGTTTTCTTCCTTGGGCTGGGCCGCTGGTTGCATGGGGACTTGGGTCGGCGCCGGTTTTAGAGAACGCCGTAAACGAACTGCCAGAGCCCGCGGATGCCTTCGATCACGGGGATGGCCGCCGTTATCGCCATCAAGCCGAAGAAAAGCGCTTCGGCTTTAAAATGCCGGCGCGATTCCCGCTCGAAGTAGTCCTGGCTGATGCTCCGAAAGGACGCGCGATGGCCGGGCCGATGTCCGAAAAAATCGGGCGTCGGCGCCTGGAAAGATTGCTCAATCTTAGGCGAGCCGGATGCCTGTCGGCGAGCAGCGAAAGGATCGTGCTGCTTGGGGCTGCGATTGATTTGGAAGTTAGGTTTCATATTTGTGCTTTTCGTTGAGATGCACCCGACATTGGTTTTGGATTCAAAAGGTTTCCGTGTGCGAGTGACCCTATTGCAAAAGCCGTGCCAGCCTTCCGAGGATAGTTATAACGACCTTTTGGTTAGCTGTTTACAACTGTGTAAACATCCATTCATCTAACCGCGGGACGCCGCTCGTGGGATTCCGTCGTCCCGCTCGTGGGACGCCTCCGCCCTCTACATCGGCAGCCGCAGAAGTGCGTCGCAACCACGTGCCCCCTTGCGATTGGCCAACGTCAACGAGCCGCCATGCGCTTCCGCAATCTGCCGGCTCAACGCCAGCCCAATCCCGGATCCGCCCGGCTTGGTCGTGAAAAACGGCACAAACAAATTGGTCGCGTTCATGATCCCGTGGCCCTCATCACGCACGAAGAGCTCGACGCAGTCCGCCACCTCGCGCCAGCCGACCACGACCGCCCCGTTCGTTTCCAACGAAGCGTCCACCGCGTTGTGCAGGAGATTGATCAACAACTGCTCCACCTGCGCCGCATCCGCCTGAATGACAACGGGCGGGCTGGCCGCAATCCGCGCCGCCAGTCGCGTCTCCAGATTGACGATCCGCCTAACGAGTTCATCCAGATTGACCGCTTCCTTCTGCGGCGGCGGCAGGCGCGCCAGCCGCGCGTACGCCTGCATGAAGCGACTAAGCGACTCTGCGCGCGTGGAGATCACATTCAAACCCGAGCGCGCATCGTCCTGCCAATCCGGCGGCGGCGGCTCCCGGCGCAGGAGCGTCTCGAGTGAGCCTGCGATCGACTTAATCGGCGCGAGCGAGTTGTTCATCTCGTGCCCGAGCACGCGCACGATCCGCTGCCAGGCCACGCGTTCCTCTTCGCGCAAGGTCTTGCTCAAATCCGTCAGCACGACCAGCTCGTGGGGCAGACCACGCTCGCGAAAGGAACTACGCCGCACGCCCCAGCGCCCCGAGCCGCCTGGAAAGGAAAGCGTGTGCGACGCATCTTCGTCCGCGTTCAAGACCACCTCCAACCCCAGCTCGCTCGCCTTCCGCCCGAGCAGCTTATCCATCGGCCGCGCGAGCAAATCCTCTCCCGCGCGGTTAACGAGTCGTAAGCGACGATCCGGATCGAAAGTGAAGACCGCCACATCGATCTCCGCCATGATCGTGCGGAGCAAGGCCGTCGCTTCAAACGCCCCCAATCGCTGTGTGCGCAAAGTTTCGCCCAGTGCATTCACCTCCAGCAAGACTTCGCCGAGCGCATCATCCACCCGCGCCCCGCGGGCGCGAATCGAATAATCGCCCTCGCGGAGTGCGGCCAGCAGATTGGTCATCGTCTGGAGCGGGCGCACGATGTGTTCGCGCACGCTAAAGATAAAACCGAGCGCGCATCCGCCGATCAGCAGGGTCAAGGTCCACTGAACCTTCGCGGTATAATCGCCAAACCAGAGCAACGAGAGCGCCACGATCGCGCTAGGCGCCACCGCCCAAATCGTCAGCCAGGTAATCCGCCCCTCGTGCGTCATCCGCTGCCGCAGGGTGCGGCGGCCGGCAAACTGCGATGCACTCATCGGACTCCGCCGTAGCACAGGCATCCTGCCTGTGCGGACACCGGGCGTCCCGCCCGGTGATTCCAAGCCCAAAAAGAACAGCCTAACCAGAACCCCGTCCGCCCCACCGGCAGGATGCCTCTGCTACAGCCCATGGTGCTGGAGCCGGCGATAAAACGCGCTCCGGCTCAACCCGAGCGCCTCCGCCGCCTTACGCGCATTGCCATCGAACCGGCCCAAAGCCTTCTTGATCAGAAACGCTTCCACTTCCTCCAGGCTCATATTCTCGATGCTGCCACCGTCCTCATGGCTGCTCGTTAGGCCAAGATCGTTGGCCTTGATCAGTGCTCCTTGCGACATCAAAACCGCGCGCTCCACCACATGGTCCAGCTCGCGCACATTCCCTGGAAACGGATGTTGCATGAGAAGATCGCGCGCCCGTTCTTCAAAGCCGGTTAGCTCCTTCCGATACCGCTTCGCGTGCGCGCGCAGAAAGCTATTGGCCAGCGGCATGATGTCCTCCCGCCGCTCACGCAATGACGGCAGCGGAATCTCGATTGTGTTCAATCGAAAAAGTAGATCCTGCCGGAAACGCCCGCCGGCCACTTCCTCATGCGGATTCGCATTTGTCGCGGACACGATCCGCACATTCGATTGCAAAGTCTTCGACGAACCGACGCGCTCGAACTCGCCCGTCTCGATCACGCGCAATAGTTTCGACTGCTGATTCATGGGCACGTTCGCGATCTCATCCATGAAGAGCGTACTCTCGTCCGCCAGTTCGAAGCGCCCCGCGCGATCCATCTTCGCATCTGTGAACGCGCCCTTCACGTGCCCAAACAATTCGCTTTCGAAAATCCCTTCCGAGAGCCCGCCCATATTTACCGTGATCATGCTGTGCGAAGCGCGCTGCGAAAGCGCATGAACCGCCCGCGCCACCAATCCCTTCCCCGTGCCGTTCTCGCCCGTGATGAGCACATTCGCATCCGACGGCGCCACCCGCGAAATCAACTCCAGCACCGGCTGCATCCGCGGCGATTCCGCGATGATCTGCGGCGCGTTCCCGCGTAAAAGCTGATTCGCCGCCTCCAGCCGGCGCCCCTTCCGCAACGCACCCGCCAGCTCGATCTGCGTCCGCACAATCGCCAACAACCGCTCGTTATCCCAAGGCTTCGGAATAAAATCACGCGCGCCGCGCTTCATCGCCTCCACCGCGAGGTCAATCGTCGCCCAGGCCGTCATGACCACGATCGGGAGCGTGTTATCGATCGCCTGAATCCGCGGGATCACCTCCAGCCCTTCCTGCCCGGAAGTGGTATCGCGGGTGTAGTTCAAATCCATGATCAAGAGCGCGTAATCGCGCTTCTCGATCGCTTGAAAAACTCCCGCCAGCGAAGTGACCGCCTCCGTCTGGTGCCCCTCGCCTTTCAGCAAAATGCGCAACGCTTCCAGGACATCGGTCTGGTCATCCGCGATCAGGATTCGGCTCATCTCGCCTAACTGTGAACCGTGTTTCCGCCGCGCTGTCAATCGCGGCGATCCGGGCGCGCGCGCGCGGCCCGGTTAGGGCACGCTCGCGCCGGAGCGTGATTTCACGAGCCCGATATCGGAGGAATTGATCGTCCCAGTAACGACCAGGTCAGCCCGGAAATTGGACGCGTTCAAGGTTGCGCTAGCCGACGCTTTCGTTTGGCTGACGTCGGCCGCGCTCACCGCCTTGCTCCCGTTCACATCGCCGATCAGCATGTTCATGTTCACGCTGGTGGCCGCCAGGGTCTGCGCGGCGGTGCCCGTGACTCCATTGAGCGAAATGGTGACGCGCTGCGCGTCGGCCACGCCGCTCAAAGTGACGGACAAGGTGTTGCCTGAGATGGTCGGATTGCTCGCGCTGGCCGCGCCGCTGCTGACCGTGGCATTACCGCTCGTGATCGGGTTGTTGAAAGTAAACACCACCGTGTAACTGGACGCCTGCCGGCATTCCACGCCGGGCTCGCCCGTCAAGGGCAGCGGTATATCGAACGTCCCCGCGCTTCCATGCACCTGCCGCGAAACCGCGCTGAGCAGTTCGAGTTTGTCCACCGCCGCCTTCACGTCGAGTCGGCCGTAGCCGAAGGTGTTGTTAGGCGACGCGAGCGGCTGGCCCGCATCGCAAGTGTTGGCGAGGAGGTGGACCGCGGTTTCGTTCAAAGCCGTGCGCGTGCGGGGTATGTCGTGGCGCAGATTTGGTTGTGCGCTCCAGAGAAGCGCAACCGCTCCGGCCACATGAGGGCAGGCCATGGACGTGCCACTGATCGTCATATAGGACGTGTCGCTGGTGCGTGAGGCGGAGCGCACGCTCGTGCCCGGCGCACTAATATCAGGCTTCAGGCGCAGGCTGCCATCCAGGGTGACCGGACCGCGACTGCTGAAGGAGGCAATGTTATCGGTGCTATTGGTCAGTGCGCCGACCGAGTAGGAGGCGTCGTAAATCGCCGGGGGATCGTTCACCGTCGAGCAGGCCGAGCCGGCGTTGCCCGCCGCCACCACCGTCATGATGCCGGCCGCCCGCTGCGCCTCCACCGCAGCCTGCAAACTCCCCGGCGAACAACCTTCCGAAGGCGGACAACCCCACGAGTTCGTGGTGATATCGGGCGCCTTGCTCGGGTCCCCCTGTGCGGTCGTCCCATTCACTGGATACGGAGCGAGGAAAAACTCGAAGCACTCGATGTAACTGGCCGGCGTCCCGTTGCCTTGATCCATATTGCGGCAGCCAATCCACTTCGCGCCCGGCGCCATCCCGACTTGGTTGCCCGCGCCGTCATCACCCACCGCCGTCCCGACTGTGTGCGAGCCGTGTCCATTGTCATCGCACGGCTGCAGCGAATTCGGACCACAGGTGCCGCCGCCCGAGTGCACGCTGTCGTGCCAGTTGTAATCATGATTGGCGGTCGTCCCGTCCCAGCCGCGATACTTATTCTTCAAGACCGCATGCGTCCAGCGGTAGCCCGTGTCCGCGCCGCCCACCACGAGGCCCTGCCCGTTGAATCCCGCGGCCCAGACCTGCGGCGCTTTCGTGTAATTGATCCCCGGTTCCACGGTCGTGGGAACATTCGGCTCCGCCGCTTCGTCCTGGCCGTGTAACTCCTCCGGAAAATTCTGGATCCGCGGATTGCCTTCCACTCGCAGGACGTCTGGCCGGCTGGCCAGCGCGAGCGCGATCTCCGCCGTCCCCTTCACCCAGATCAAATTCACAATGTAATACGAGCGATGCTCGATCTTCCGCGCCGTCAGCCACTCCAGGAGCGGCCCTTGCGTCTCCTGCGCTTTCTTCCAAAGCACATCACGCACGTAGCGCCCCTTCTCTGCCTTGGTCGCGAGCGCGTCTGCGCCGCTCACGTCCGCCTGGTCGGCCAGCGCGACGAGAAACTCCGCCTCCGCGCCATCGGCCGTTTCCGCCAGCACCCATGGCGCGATTTTATTAATGGCGGGATTACTTTCCCGAGCGCTGAAACTGGAAGAAGCGATGACCGCCATCCAGAAGAGCGTGATGAGGACGAGACTCCAGCGAGCGAGAGAACGGATTTTCATAAGCAGGAAGGTCGAATCGGAACGCGATCACGTTCCGAGGAAGCGTCGCACTTCATCACAGGGCGACAACGTTTGGCGATAAAAAAAATTGGTTAACCCCGGCGCTCGTCAGACCAAGCGGGATCTACCGGCTACGATAAGCGTCGACAAGTTAATCGCGTAAGAACATACCCCGGGTATGCCCTCCCCCCGTTCGGCCCCCTCGCCTTTGCGCTCCGAAGTCAGAAATTGGAAAGCGGCGCCTCGCTTTGCCTGCGTTGTTCTCTTGCTCGCCGGCTTCATCGCCATGGCGCGAGGTCAATCCGCGCTCGATGGTTTTGACCCGTATGCAAACGGGATCGTCCGCGCCGTCCTCGTGCAACCGGATGGCAAGGTTCTGATCGGTGGCGACTTCACCTCCGTCGCGCCGAATGGAGGAGCACCCGTCACGCGAAATCGTATCGCGCGGTTCAACCCCGACGGCACGCTCGACAGCGCCTTTGACCCAAATGCGGACGCTTCTGTCTATGCGATCGCGCTGCAGGCAGATGGCAAGGTGATAGCAGGCGGTTTTTTCTGGTACGTCGGCGGCCAGCCGCGCAGCAACGTCGCCCGCCTCGATGCGCTCACCGGAAGCCCTGATTCATTTAACTTCAACGCCCAGACCAGCGGCGACCTGGTTCGGGTGATCGCAGTCCAGCCGGATGGCAAGGTGCTCGTGGGCGGCTCGTTCGCCGCGATCGGCGGGCAGCTACGCAATAACATGGCGCGGTTCGATCCCACCACGGGCCAATGTGACTCGTTCAATCCGAATGCGAACGGCGAAGTCAGGTCCATCACCGTGCAGGCAGACGGGAAGATCCTCGCCGGAGGCGGATTCACCACGATCGGCGGGCAGATACGCAATCACATCGCGCGCCTCGATGCGACCAACGCTCTGGCCGATTCGTTTGATCCGAAAGCAAACGATTCCGTCCTCACGATCGCCACGCAAGCGGACGGCAAGGTCTTGGCCGGCGGATTGTTTACGACTATCGGAGGAGAGGAGCGCCACCGCATCGCGCGGCTCAGCGCTAGCACCGGCGCAGCGGATTCGTTCGACCCCGAGGCGAACAACACCGTTTACGCGGTTGTCGTCCAACTCGACGGCAAAATCCTTGTGGCTGGTAATTTTGACACCTCCGTGGGGCAAATCACGATCGGTGGCCAGACACGCAATTACCTCGCCCGCCTGGACGCAGCTACCGGGCTGCCCGATACATTTAACCCGAACCCCGGCGATGCAATCCGGTCCATCGCGCTGCAACCGGACGAAAAAATACTCATCGGCGGTGACTTCAACACCGTCGCGCCGAACGGCGGCGCTCCCGTGACGCGCAACCACATCGCCCGGCTGGAAGCCGACGGCAGGCTCGACCGGACGTTGAATCTCGACCTGGTGAGCAGTGACTACATCGGCGCGATCGCGGTGCAGCCCGATGGGAAAACAGTGATCAGCGGGGACTTCTTCAGCGTGCTCGGTGAAGCCCGCAATTACATTGCTCGGATCAACACCGACGGAACACTCGATACGTCATTCAATCCCAACCCCGACCGTAGTGTCAGCTCCCTTGTCCTGCAGAACGACGGGAAAATTTTAGTCAGCGGTTCCTTCTCCAATATTGGGGGGCAAGCGCGCAGAGGGATAGCACGCCTCGATGCGGCGAGTGGCGCCGCGGATTCGTTTAACGCCAACGCCAACGGGATTATCGGTCCGATCGCTATCCAGGCGGATGGCAAGATCCTCGCCGCCGGCGAATTCACAACTATCGGAGGTCAAATGCGCAGATTCATAGCGCGGCTGGATCCCGTCACGGGCGCCGCCGACGCTTTCAACCCCGGCGCGGATAATTCGATTTACGCCATCGGCGTCCAACCCGACGGGAAAATCCTTGTGGGGGGTTTATTCCAAGTAATCGGAGGACAATCAAGAAGCGGCTTAGCCCGACTCGCTCCAGCCACTGCCACAGCCGATGATTTCGCCCCGCAAGGTTTTGCGATCTCCACGATCGCTTTGCAATCCGACGGCAAGGTCCTGGTGGGTGGATCTTTCACCCAGATCGGAGGCCGCGCGCGCTTTCGCATCGCACGATTGGACGGCAACACCGGCCTAGCCGACGCGTTCGACCCTAGTCCAAGCGGCGGTCTTTTCGGCCCCCGAGTGACCGTTATTCGAGTGCAATCAGATGGCAAGGTGTTGGTAGGCGGTGAGTTTTCCGCCATTGGCGGCCAGCCACGCAAAAACCTCGCTCGGCTCGAAGGAACATCGGGATTGGCCGACGCGTTCGACCCAAATCCAAATCTAGCCGTCTCCAGCATCGCGTTGGGAAAAGACGGAAAAGTTTTTGTCGGCGGTGGATTCACAACGGTCGGTGGGCAATCTCGCAACCGATTCGCCCGTCTCGCAAACGACACGGCAGCCATTACTCAACTAACGGCCACGAGGGATGCCATCACTCTTGTCCGAGACGGGGCAGCCCCACAACTGAGCCGAATAACCTTCGAACAGTCGCGCGATAACGGCGCAACTTTTACCGTCCTCGGTGATGCGGCACCGAGCCTCCCGTTGGCGGCGCGAGATGAGATTCACTCGAAAGACCCGGGCAGACGTTCTCCGCAGACTTCGACCTATTCCCTCGGCGGATTGAATTTGCCGACGGGGAATAATATTCTCCTCCGCGCTCGAGGCCGCCAAACGACCGACGGGGTAAGATCGGAAATTGTGGAGGACAAAGTGAGGAATGTCTTCTTCCCAGGAGCGGTGGGAATAGTCTCGCGGAAGACGCACGGCGGCGCGGGGAATTTCGACGTCCCCTTGCCCCTCACCGGCGAACCGGGTGTGGAATGCCGCGCCAGTGGTGGCGCGCATACCCTGGTCGTTACGTTTAGCACCAGCGTCGTGAGCGGAAACGCCAGCGTCACGACCGGTAGCGGCAGCATCTCGGGAAGTCCATTCTTCAACGGCAACACGATGACGGTGAACCTGGCGGGCGTCGCCGATGCGCAAAAAATCATCGTCACCTTGAGCAGTGTAACCGACAGCTTCAATCAAGTCCTGCCCGACACCGCCGTCAGCATGAACCTTCTCGCCGGCGACACCAATGGGAACAAAACCGTCAACGGCACCGATGTGAGCCAGACTAAAGCCCAAGCCAGCCTTCCCGTCACCAGTGCGAACTTTCGCCAGGACGTTACCGTTAACGGCCTCATCAATGCCTCCGATGTCAGCTTCGTGAAATCGCGCGTCGGCCAAAGCGTTCCGTAGCCGCCCTCAACCCCGGGCTAGCCGCCAGCGATGCGCCAATTGCGCCGCGCCCACCGCCACCAGCGCAATGCCTCCGTACAGCAACCAAGTCCGCATCGTCGCGGTCCCGTAGAACCCGGCAAAATCCAGTGCGGGCGAGTGTCCCCTATCGTTCACCACCACATACCAAAAACTGAGAAACCCGACGATGAACGTCTTCGGGTTCCGTGTCATCACGCCGAGCGAAGCGGCCAGCGCACTCACCAAGCCGACGCCCCCCAGCACCGCGCCAAACCGCCCCACGCCCGCGCCGAGACTGACCACCAGAGGCACCGCACAAAAAAGAACGCCCCACACGCAAGTCGATCCCAACTTCCACCAAACCAAATTCTCCCGCAGTCGCGGCGCGGCATAAAGCATCGCGCTCGTGCCCGCGCACCCATCGCGTGTCACGATGTCGGAACGAAAAGCGCTAGCGCGAGGAACGCGATCGGAAGCGCCGAGCGTCTGCGCCGAAACGAGCACCGCCACGCTCACGCCCACAAAAGCCAGGAACGCCCCCGGCGAAGTGTCACCGTCAGGATCGCCATCCGTCCAGATGGCCGTCGCCAGCGAGCCCCCCCGCGCGGGCAGAAGGAGCAGCGCCACCGCCCGCCGGGTCAACGGCTTAAAGAGCATCTGAATCCGGCCCCACCAATTCCGCCGTCCCGCCTCCGCCGTTCGCCGCGTCCGCACCCGATCGAACCGATGGAAAAACAAGCCAGCCAGCGGAATGAGCGCGAGCGGGAATAACATCGAGACAATCCGCGGCCAGATCCAGGCCCGCGGCAGCGACAACCCCTCAAACACAATCGGCGCCTTCGTCGGATCGAACTCCGAAGCGCCAACCGCGACCGCTTCCGTATGCAGCGTTTGCTGCAATTGCTCGATCATAAACCCGAAGCCCGAAAGATCGAAGTAGCGTCCCCAGCCGACCGCGCCGCTCCGCGCTGCGAGACGCGTCTGCTTTCCCCATGATGGGGAGTCGACAGCTCATTCCCGCCGGATTTGACAGAACACGTTTCGCAGAAGATGCGCTTGATCGATCTTTCGAAAAAGGAACCGAGGCGAGCCTGCGGCTATTCTTTGTAGCACTCCAGATACTTGATCCCGGACCCAGTATTAAAAATCACCACCCGCTCCTCGCTTCCCACCCTTCCAGCCGTCACCAGCGAACGCAGGGCCGCAAAGCAAGCCGCGCCTTCCGGCGCCACAAACAGTCCCTCCGCCGCGCCCACCTCGCGGGTCACGCGGATCATTTCTTCGTCGTCGACCGTAAGGGCTCCGCCGCCGGAACTGCGCAGGATGTCGAGCATGATAAAATCGCCGACAGCTTTCGGGACCCGCAGGCCGGAGGCGACGGTGTGCGCGTTCGGAAATTCGGTCGCAAACTTCTCGCCCGCTTCAAAGGCCCGCACAATCGGCGCGCAGCCGCTGGCTTGGATCGTAAACATCCGCGGTCGCTTCGCGCCAATCCAACCGAGCGCTTCCATCTCCTCGAACGCCTTCCACATCCCGATCAAACCCGTCCCACCGCCCGTCGGATAAAGCACCACGTCCGGCAATTCCCAGTTCGATTGCTCCGCCAGCTCATAGCCCAGCGTCTTCTTCCCCTCCACCCGATACGGCTCCTTCAAGGTCGAGACGTCAAACCACCCTTCCGCATCCTTCCGCTTCGCGATCTCCGCGCCGCAATCCGTAATCAGTCCGTCAATCAAGGTAACGTGCGCGCCGGTCTCGCGGCACTCGATCACATTGGCGCGCGGCGTATCCGCAGGCATAAAGATATGCGCCTCCAGTCCAGCCCGCGCTGCGTAAGCCGCCAGCGCGCCGCCCGCGTTCCCCGCGCTCGGCACCGCCAGCTTCTTCGCGCCCAAATGTTTCGCCATCGAAACCGCCGTCGTCATCCCGCGGGCCTTGAAACTCTGGGTCGGATTCTGCGCTTCGTCCTTCACCCGCAGGCCCGTTAGGCCGAGCGCCTTTCCGAACCGCTCCGCCCGCAACAGAGGTGTCCCGCCCTCCCCGAAAGTCACCGGTTCACTCTCCGCCGGCAGCGGCAGCACTTCGCGATAACGCCAAAGCGATTTCTCCCGTCTGGTTAGAGACTCCCGCGTCAGCGTGCGCCCCGCCGCCGCCAAATCGTAACGCGGGAAAAGCGGCTTCTGATCGACCGGGCAAAGATTGTGCAGCGCTTTCCAATCATACTGCGCCCCGCAAAGGGTGCATTCGAGGTGCATTAAAAACATCGGCGGAAAGCTCGTACTCCGAAGCGCAGCCCCTGTCCAAATCTACTTACCGCGAACCAGCCTAATAACTCGCCTCCCCCCAGCCCATCCCTCCCAGAGCGAATCTCTCCCTCCCAGAGCCACCTCGCCACCCAGAGCGCCCGAGCCGCCGCAGTACCTTTCCCAACTTTTGCCGCAGCTGCGGCAAAAGTTCGTCCTTGCAAGGCGATGAGATTCACTGCTATTCCTTGCCCCGTGCAGCCCAAAACAGAGGAATTGCTGTATTACCTGCTTTGGTCAGCGGACCAGCTGCTGAACCCGACTTTTCGCAATCTCGACGGGTCTTTCGAGAGCTGGATTTATCGCAATGGCTTCTCCCGCCAAATCGCGCAGTTGGAAAAGCAAAGACTAATCGAGCGCAAGTCCAGTCAGGTCGATTCCCGCGTCTACCGACTGACCGCGGTGGGTCGCCTGCGCGCGCTCGGGGGCCGTGATCCCGCGCCGGCCTGGGCGCGGCCGTGGGATGGCCGCTGGCGCCTGGTGCTCTTCGATCTTCCGACCAGCCAAAGCACGCAGCGTTCGCGCCTGCGGCGTTACTTGCGGGAGCGAGGCTTCGGGTTCCTCCAAAACAGCGTCTGGACGACACCTGATCCGCTGGACGACGAGATCCGCCTCCTGCGAGGCGCGAAGATTAACGTGGAATCGTTTCTCCTTCTAGAAGCCCGGCCTTGTGCCGGCGAATCCGACGCTGAGATCGTGGCGGGCGCCTGGGACTTCGGCCGCATCAACCGCCTCTATTCCAAGCACCTGAAAATCCTCGCGGAAAAACCAGCGAGCAAGCGCCTCGACGGGGTCGCAGCCCGTGCTCTCCGCCGCTGGGCCGGATTGGAGAGAGCCGCGTGGGCCGCCGCCCTTTCGAGCGACCCGCTCCTTCCCGCCAGGCTCCTGCCGCCGGGTTATCTGGGACAAAAAGCCTGGCGCAACAGAGCAAAAATTTTGCGAGAGGCACGGCGCGATTTGGCTGGCTTCACCGAGTAGACCGACTGGAAGGCTCCCCCTTCCCGTCCCCAGCTCTATGACAACGCGGGGTGCGGCGAGGAAGCCGCGGAGCGTCCGATCCGACCACGTCCACCTCCCTTGTTGTCCTCTGCCGTCGCGTGACCAAGTTTTGCCGCAGTTGCGGCAAAACTTCGTCGATGAGGCGATTTGTTTGAGTCGAGGCTGGAACGTCAGCTCTTTTCGCATTCGGCCTGCTTCTCAGCCCTGGAGCGACGCCGCGCTGTCGGCATTTGGCCTGTGACCTGCGAGCTAGGCGTTGGACCGGCGACCGAGGGCCGTCGCTACAGCATATTTCAACGCGCGCGCGGATCTGTCAGGAGTTAACGATGCTAACCCCCGCCGGCGCCATTCGTAGCCACCACTTTGCTCTACTCCGCCGCTGGCGGCGGCCCCTTCTCGCTCACCGGTGCGCCTTCCAGACCGCGCCGTTTCAAGAGCGGCTCGATCGCTGGATCGCGCCCGATGAAATCGCGGAACAGATTCATCGCCTCATCGCTCCCGCCGCGCGAAAGTAACTTGGCGCGGAAGCGGTCGCCATTCTCACGCGTCAGTCCGCCGTGCGCCTTGAACCAATCCACCGTATCCGCGTCCAGCACCTCGCTCCAGATGTAGGAATAATAGCCGGCCGAATAACCGCCCGCGAAAGTATGCGAGAAATACGGGCTCCGATAGCGCGGCGGAACCACCGGCAAATCAATCCCGTATTTCTTTAACGACGCCGCCTCGAACGCCATCGCATCCGTCGGCACTTCGTCCGGCTTCAATTGATGCCAGGCCTGATCGATCAAGGTCGCGGCCAGATACTCCGTCGTCTTGAAGCCCTGATTGAACTTCTCCGCCGCTTGCACCTTATCGAGCAGCTCGGTCGGCATCGGCTCGCCCGTCTTATAATGCTTCGCGTAATTCTTTAAAATCTCCGGCCAGTTCTGCCACATCTCATTTACCTGCGAGGGATACTCGACGAAATCCCGCGGCACACTCGACCCGCTGAAACGCGGATAGGTCACGTTCGAAAACATCCCGTGCAGCGCGTGCCCAAACTCGTGAAAAGCCGTCCGCACCTCGTCCAGCGTGAGCAGGGTCGGCTCCCCGTCCGGCGGCTTCGGGATGTTGAGATGATTTGCAATCACGGGCTGCGTCCCGCGCAGCTTCGATTGCCCGACGTAAGCCGTCGCCCAAGCTCCACCGCGCTTCGACGGCCGCGCGTACCAATCCACAATAAAGAGCGCGAGCGATTTCTTATCCTTATCGAAGACCTCGAAGACGCGCACTTCCGGCAGGTAAACCGGCAGATCCTTCCGTTCCTTAAAAGTGATCCCGTACTCCTTCTCGGCCGCGTAAAAGACGCCGTCGATCAGGACATGATTGAATTCGAAGTAAGGCCGCAACTGCGATTCATCGAAATCATAGCGCGCCTTCCGCACCTGCTCGGCGTAGAAATCCCAATCCCACGGCGCCAGTTGGAAGCCGCCCTTCTGCTCATCGATCACCGCCTGCATATCCGCGATTTCCTTGCGCGCATTCGCCACCGCCGGCGGCGTGATCCGGGCCAGCATCTGGTTCACGTTTTCCACCGTCTTCGCGGTTTGATCCTCCAGTTGATAAGCCGCGTGGCTCGCATAACCGAGCAGCGCTGCCCGTTCCGCACGCAGCTTCGCGATCCGCACCACCGTCTCCTTATTATCCCACTCCCCGCCGTGGCTGTTCCGGTTCAGCGAGGTCTCCATGATCCGGTCCCGCAAGGCGCGGTTCTTAAGCGCATCGAGCGGCGGCTGGCTGGTCGTGTTCATCAACCGGATGACGAACTTGCCCTCCTTCCCTTCTTCCTTGGCCGCCTTCGCCGCGGCCGCGATCGCGTTCTCGGCCAGGCCGTCCAGTTCCGCTTTATCGTCGATCACGATCGAAGCATGATTTTTCTCCTCCAGCACGTTTTGCGCGAACTTCGTCTGGAGCGTGGCCAACTCGGAGTTCATCGCTTTCAGCTTCTCTTTGTCGCCGTCGGAAAGCTTCGCCCCCGCCCGCACGAAATCCTTGTAGTAACGCTCCAACAAAAACTTCGCTTCCGGATCGAGCCCCAGCTTCTCGCGCTCTTCATAAAGCGCTTCCACCCGCTTGAAGAGCGCCGGGTTTAACCGGATCGCGTCCTGATGCGCCGAGAGTTTCGGCGACAGATCCTTATCGATCTTCTGCATCGCCGGGTTCGTATTGCAGGCGTTTAGATTCGAGAAAATGCGGTTGGCGCGCTGCAGCAGTTCGCCGCTTTTCTCCATCGCCACGATCGTGTTGTCGAAGGTCGGCTTCGCCTTCTCGCTCGCGATCTTTTCGACTTCCTTAAGCTGCTCCACCATGCCCTGCTCGATTGCCGGTTGGTAGTCAGCGTCCTTGATCTGATCGAAACGCGGGTAGTGATACATCAGGGTGCTTTCCTTCAAGAGCGGGTTGGCGCCGTCCACTTTTTTCGGCGCCGCCTTGGGATCTTCGCTATGTGCGTTGGCGAGGGAAAGAAGCGTCAGCAAAGTCGCCGCCAAACGCAGTGAGATGGAAAAGAGGTAGATTTTTTTCATGGCAAAAAACGCTCTTCACGCGGTGAAGAGAACCCAAAGACCTACCGGCGCCTCCACGGCTGCGCAACTTTTGCTTCTCGTTAAGCCGGGACGCGACCCGCTGCCAGTTGCACCCTGAAAATGACAAATT
>JBBSLZ010000025.1:0-19191 GCA_038233435.1 Chthoniobacterales bacterium | reverse complement strand
TTTTGCTGAATCGTTTTTCTTCCTGCGCGACGGGGCTGGCGCCGGCGGCGGGATTTACGGTCACGGTGGCGACTTTGAGTGGAGCGGTAACCGTGTCCGATGCCTGGGCTGGATCGGTGTAACGATGGGAACACGCTGGCCCGTCCGACGGTGGCGCCCGATCCCGGGAACGCGAATCACCTTTTCGTGACCTTTGCCGAAAACAACGGGACCCGCGCCGAACGCGTGGTGGCGATGGAATCGGCCAATCGCGGCACATCTTTTCCGACTCGGCGAAATGTGAGCAACAGCGCCTCGGTGCGGCGTTTCATGCCTTGGTCGTGTACTACGCGAGGCCGCGCCTGGGTGGGTTGGTACGATCCGGCGCGGCGACGACGGCGAGCAATGATTTAACGGATTATTTCCTCGGGAACTCGGCGGGCTCGCGCTGGAACTTAAGCGGTCGCGGACCCGCAGTGTGCCTCCGGTTGGCCTTGTGCGCCGCGGAGTGTGAACGATTCCGAATCCTGCAGCGTGCAACCTGAGCTGGCCGGCGTGTGCCGGAATGCGAGCGGGGGCGGGAGCGGGTCGCGCTGTGATTTCAGCGCGGGCGGGTGCCCGGCGGGGGTGGCTTGCCAGGGCGGCGGGGGTTACCTGAAGTACGAGGATTACAATGGCATCGCCTGCGGGGGAAATTTCGTGGTGGCGGCGTGGGCCTCTGCGACCGCGCCGGCGGGGGTGACCGCGGCGCCCGGGCTGGCGGTTTATTCGGCGGTGCGATTCGTGGGCTCGAATGGCGCGGCCATTTGGAAATACACCGGCACGCCGTGCACGGGCGGTTCCTGCCCCGGCTGGCAGCGTTGGGATAACAATCCACGTAGCGTCGCGATAGCGAGTGACGCGGGCGAGCTCTATCAAATGCACAATTACGGCTTGGTTTGGCAATCGACGCACGCAGCTTGCGCTGGCGATTCCTGCCCGGGCTGGCGCGCACTGGATAGCAATCAGAAGACAGTCGCGATCGCGGCGGCGGGCGGGAAGCTTTACCAACTGCATAACGACGGGATGGTCTGGTGCTTTACCGGGACGCCTTGCACGGGCGATAGTTGCTCCGGTTGGCAGCGGCTGGATCGAAACTGAAAGACGACCACGATCGTGGCGGCTGGGTCTTCGCTCTATCAACTGCACAATGATGGGATGATCTGGCGTTTTACCGGGACGCCGTGCAGTGGAGAGAGCTGTCCGGGTTGGCAACGGCTGGATCGGAACTTCAAGACAGTAGCTATCCTGGGGGCGGGCGATAAGCTCTTCCAACTGCACGATGACGGGATGATCTGGCGCTTTACCGGGACGGCGTGCAGCGGGGAGAGTTGTCCGGGTTGGCAGAGACTGGATAACAACTCGCGCACCGGCATGCTGGCGGCGGGCGACGATCTGTATCAGTTGCACACCGACCCGATCTACCAGCTGCATAACGATGGCTGGATCTGGCGTTACACCGGCGAAGAATGTGATGGCGATTTTTGTCCGGGTTGGGAAAGGCTGGATAACAATCCGCACACGCGGAACATCGTGGGCGCCGGGGCTCAGCTCTTCCAACTGCACGATAACGGGAAGATAACAATCCCAAGACGGTGGCGATCGTCAGCGCGGGGACGCAATTATTTCAACTGCATAACGATGGGATGATCTGGCGTTACACGGGCCAGCCTTGCAGCGGTACCAACTGTCCGGGTTGGCAACGGCTGGATAACAACCGCAAAACGGTGGCGCTGGCCACGGGCGAGAATCAGCTTTTCCAGATCCACAATGACGGACGCATCTGGCGTTATACCGGGACGCCGTGCGTGGGCGAATCCTGCCCGGGCTGGCAGATGCTAGATAACAATCCGCGGAGCAACAAGATCATCGCCGCGCGTAATCAGCTCTTCCAAATGCATGGCGATGGCGGGATCTGGCGCTGCACCGGGACGCCTTGTAGCGGCGCGAGTTGTCCTGGTTGGCAGATGCTGGATAACAATGGCCACACCACAGCGATCGCGGCGGGTGGGAATCAGTTGGTGCAGTTACATCACGACGGCGAGATCTGGCGTTACACGGGCACGCCGTGCAGGGGGGAAAGCTGTCCTGGCTGGCAACGGCTGGATAAGAACGCGCGCACGCAGGAATTGGCGGTCTCGGGAACGCACATTTACCAGCGGCATAATAGCGGTCAGATCTGGCGTTTTACCGGACCGGCTTGTAGCGGGGAGAGTTGTCCAGGTTGGCGGCGGTTGGATAATAACACGAAGACGACGCGAATCGCGGCGGCGGGGTTTAATTAGAGCGTGTCATGCACTCTTACCGGGGCAGAAGGCTACGTAAGCACAGGCATCTTGCCTGTGGGGACAGCGGGCGTCTCGCCCGGTGGAGTAAAAGCGTCTCTGAAGCCGACGAGAGAAACACCGGGCAAGATGCCCGTTGTCCCCACAGGCAAGATGCCTGTGCTACGTGCGTTCTCTGGCGCTTGCGGGCCAGAGGAGCGCTTGGGACGGCGAAGGGTCTCTTCTGTTCGTGGCTAGGTTCGGTGGGGGGCTTTCGTCGCACCGGTCATCATGGACGAATTTAGACAGGTTTTGCCGGGGCGCCCGCGGGGGTGGTGGGTTCTTGATCGGCTTTTTGTTTCGCGGCCAAGAGGCTGGCTTGCACGTGCTCGAAGTATTCCCGGAGCTGCTTTCTTTCCAGCGCTTTATCGTCTTCTTTCCATTCCTCGCCGGAGATGCTGTCGATGGCGTGCACGCCCAGCCGGCGGTAGCTCTCCAGTTGCGATTCGCTAAACCATTGGTCGCTGGTGGATTCATGCGGGAATTCAGGATGGCCGGCGGCGTAGTTAAAGATATCGGGCGGCTCGTCGCCGGAGAGGACCGGCTTGATGTAAAGGAGGAACCCGTCCTTTTCGTTCTTGTCTACGCGCGAGTAGTGGATCTGGCCGAAGGCGCAGCGGTGGATGGGCTCGCCAGCCTCTCGCTTCGGAACGACAATCTTCAGGTCGATCGGCACCCCCATATCGATGCGTATTTTGCGCACGGCGTTGCCGAGATCCTCGAAGACGTAACCTGCGTCCTGGCCGGCATCGACGACCAGGATGTAGCGACAGCGACGCAGGATCATCTCGTAGAGCCCGAGGTTCTCGAAGTGGCCGCCATCGGAGAGGTTGACGTATTTGTAGGTATCGGTGGTGTTGCCGAGCGCTTCGGAGAACAAGGGACCGATGGCATAGCCGGGCCCGCGCCATTTCCAGGTGGCCGCGCCATGCGGGCCGGGGTTACCGAGCCACCAGCCGAGTCGGACGTTAAAGAGCGTGAGAAGGAAACCGACGATGGGGGAGGAGTGATAGCCCATGTTCGGGCTGGCGGCGGCACCCGAAATAGTTAGGGCCGTCCCGAGGCTGATCGCGTCCCCGTACTCACGGCTGGGCCGGTAACCGAGATGCCAGCTTCCGCAATGCAGCCGGCTCATCGTAAACGATTCCGCTTTCCGCTCCTGCCAGGCCAGTTCTTCGCCTTTGACCAGATTAAGCGCGGCATTGATGACGTGGAAGGGTTTGCCACTGTCCAATTCGTGGAGGGCGAAATTATCCGCGGGATCGAAGCCGGTGAACTGATGAGGCTGGCGGACGGTCTGCTCTTCCGCGCTTTTTTTGGCCGAGGGCTTCTCCGGGCGGGACGCGGCCAGGAAGGCTCGAATGAGTCGGCTGCGGTACATGGCGTGGAGGGAGAATTTGTTCACGTTAATGAAGAAGCCCATCGCCAGACCGACGAGAAGGCTGGCGGCGATGAGGAAAAAAACGGCGAAGAGCTGGGTCTGATAGACGTCGGGCAGGCGGAAGATCCAGCGGGAAAGTTTTCGACCGAGCTGGTCCAGCCAAGGCTGCGCGCCGAGGTAAAGGAGCGCCCAGGACATGATGAGGGCGAGCAGGAGCAGGAAAAGAATCGCGGCCACTCCGAAGAGCCAATGAGAGCCAAGCACTGTGGCGAAGCGGGAACGAACTGCGAGCAGGAGGACGATAAAGGCCACGAAAACAAAAAAGGCGCCCAGAATGGTGCGGGCGGTCTGGTCGGCATGAACCTGCCCGAGGAAGACGAGGAGACGATTTTCGGAAGTCGGGGCCAAGGCCTGGGCGCCCCAGAGCACCACCACATTGATGGTGATCCAGACGGCGATGCTGAGGAGGAGCCAGGCCGCGGAGCGCGCCCACCATTCTCGGTCTTCGTCTTCCGAAACCCAACTGACGAGACCGGTGAAGAGGAAGTTTACCAGCAGGAGCACGCCCAACATCATGGCGGGCGCAAAGCAAATGTAATTGAGCGCGTCCCGCGCCGGATCGGGGAAGACGAAGGCGGCTGACCACCAGAGGCAGAGGCCGCCAAAGAGAGTCGTGACCAGGATGGCCCCGAGCCGCAGGAAGGGCGCGAAGGGGGAAGGCTCGTCGCCCGGGACCAGCGGCTTTTTCTTATCCGGAGGCGGCACAGGCTCTTGGCGACGCCGTCGCCGACCGACCAACGCGCCCAGTAATCCGCCGGTAAGATAGGTGCCAATGGAGAAAGCGGCGAAGCAGAGGAATCCCTCGAGGGAACGAAAAAAGGCGCTGCCGTGGATGTTGCAATAAAGCGCCCACCATTCCGCCAGGAGGAGGGAAGCGAGGATGAGGGGGAGCTGGCGATAAAGAAGAAACCGGCTCTGGGAAAGTCGGGCATTGCCGGAGACCGGCACGTCGATAATGGCGTATGCCATCGCGAGCGCGACGAGCAGAAAGCTGACCGCGAGAAGGAGGACGAGCGTGACCTCGTAGCGCTGCATGATGGAGTGGTAATGCGGAGAGGATTGCCATCCCTCCAAAGGTAAAAGGATGGCCGCGAGGTGGAGCCGTGGGATCATCATGGCGGCGGCCAGCCAGGAAAAAAGCACGAGCCAGTTGAGGAAAAGATTCCGCAAGTAGGTGGCGATGAGCGTCCAGGTATCGACCGAGGCGAATCCGCTCCACGGCGTCAGGTAATTGCTGAATTTCCGCAGGTGCCGGATCGGTTGCGGCTCAGGATTGAGGGTAAAATTCGAGCGGCGGCGCAGTTCTTCCATGACCGGCGCGGGACCCTTCTCGTTTTTGATCCACGCGCTTAACCACCCGCCGACGTAGCCGCCACCCGAAACGGTCGAAAGATAGTCGAACTGGCTGAGGAGATGGCGCCGGGCCAGACCCTGGAGAATGCCGAGGCCGAACATGGCGCTGCGAATCCCCCCGCCGGACAGGCAGAGCGCGGAACGCTCCGGCTGCTGCTCTTGAATGCGGGCGTAGACTCGGCGCAGCTGTTCCTGCTTGTCCGCGAGCGGATCATTTTGTCTTCCCGGCGCTTCGATGCTGGGCGCATCCACTGGCGCGGCGCTGGGGCCCATTTGCGCGGCCAGCTCCTCCGCCAGGATGTCGGCGAGAGATTTCGGAGCAGGGGACGCTGGGGAAGAATCAGCCATAACGCGCTTTCCGCGCTCAGGTTTACCGATTCCGGAAGAGGAGGCAAGCCTGTGGATGGGCCAGAACGGCGCGCGGCGGGGCCGGGCGCAGCTGCAAATTGCTACTGCGCGAATTCAGTCAATATTAGGCGTTCCCATGGTTGGCTGGATTTTAAAGAAAATACTCGGATCGAGGAATCAGCGCGAGATCAAGCGCATGAGTCCGACGGTCCATCGCATTAACGAACTGGACGAAGAATTCAAGGCGCTCTCGGATGACGAATTGCGGGCGAAGACGACGCAGTGGCAGACGGAGCTGCGCGCGATTGAGGATCCGAACGAGCGCTGGGCGAAGCTGGATGAGATCCTGCCGGAGGCGTTTGCGGTGGTGAAAAACGGCGCGCGCCGGCTGACCGAGCAGAAGATCGAGTTCACGGTCTGCGATCAGCCGATGAGCTGGAACATGGTGCACTTCGATGTGCAGCTGGTGGGCGGAATGGTTTTGCATCGCGGCCGGATTGCGGAAATGGCGACGGGCGAAGGCAAGACCTTGGTAGCGACGCTGCCGCTTTATCTGAACGCCCTCACCGGGCTCGGGGCGCATCTGGTGACGGTGAATGATTACCTGGCCCGCCGCGACGCGGAGTGGATGGGGCAGCTCTACAATTTTCTCGGATTGACCTACGGAGTGATCCAGCACGATCAGCCGCCGGAGGTGCGTCGGGAGCAGTACGCGATGGACATCACCTACGGGACGAACTCGGAGTTCGGTTTCGATTACCTGCGCGATAATGGGATGGCGACGACGCGCGAGCAGCAGGTGCAGCGCGGGTATCATTTTGCGATCGTGGATGAGGTGGATTCGATCCTGATCGACGAGGCGCGCACGCCGTTGATCATCAGCGGGCCGTCGACGGTTTCGACCCATCAATACGACAAGTGGAAACCGCTGACTGAGCAACTGGTCCGGAAACAGAACATGCTCGTGAACCGGTTCGCGAGCGAGGCGAAGGAAGCGTTTGAGAAGGTGGAGGCCAACCCGAAGCAGCGCGATGAGCTTTTCGCGGAGGGCGGCCTGCTCATGTTTAAGGTCAAGCTGGGCCAGCCGAGGAATAAACCGCTTCTCCGCATGATGGAGGATCCGGAGAAACGGCGCGCGGTCGATAAGGCGGAACTGTCGTTTTATCAGGACTCGCGGAAAGAGGAACTCTTCGCGCTGAAGGAAGAGCTTTTCTACACCATCGACGAGAAGTCGAACGAGTCCGATCTCTCCGAGCAGGGTCGCGAGTTCTTAAATCCGGACGAGCCGGACTCGTTCGTGCTGCCGGATTTGATCAGCGAATTTACGGAGATCGATCTGAACTCCAGCCTCTCCGACGAGGAGAAGGAGAAACAGAAGCTGGAGCGCCAGCAACATTGCGACGCGCAGGGCGAGCGGATTCATAACATCTCGCAACTCCTGCGCGCCTACTGCCTCTTCGAGAAGGACGTGCAGTACGTGGTGGAGGAAAACAAAGTCGTCATCGTGGACGAATACACCGGCCGGAAAATGCCGGGTCGGCGCTGGAGCGATGGTTTGCACCAGGCGGTGGAAGCGAAGGAAGGCGTGCAGATCGACCGCGAGACGCAAACGCTGGCTACGATCACGATTCAAAATTATTTCCGGCTCTACGAAAAGCTGGCGGGCATGACCGGCACGGCGGATACGGAAGCGGCCGAGTTCCACGACATCTACAAACTGGACGTCAACGTCATCCCGACGAACCGCCCGATCGCGCGCCTGGATGAGAACGATCAGATCTACAAAACGCGCCGCGAAAAATACAACGCAGTGATCAAGGAGATCAAAGAGCGGCACGCCAAATCGCAGCCGGTTCTCGTCGGCACGGTGAGCGTGGAGGCGTCCGAGTTGTTAGGCCGAATGTTAAAGCGGGAGAAGATTCCGCACAACGTGCTGAACGCGAAGTATCACATGCAGGAAGCGGAGATCGTGCAGCGCGCCGGTCAGGCGGGGACGGTCACGATCTCGACCAACATGGCGGGCCGCGGCACCGACATTAAGCTGGGATCGAGCGTGCCCGGCGTGGGCGGGTTGTTCGTGATCGGCACGGAACGGCACGAATCGCGGCGAATCGATCGGCAGTTGCGCGGACGTTGCGCGCGGCAGGGCGATCCGGGCGGGTCGCGTTTTTATGTCAGCTTTGAAGACGATCTGATGCGGAACTTCGGCGCGGCCGATCGGATGACGAAGATCATGGAGCGGTTTGGGCTCGAAGAAGGCCAGGAGCTGGAGCACCCGTGGCTGAATCGCTCGGTCGAGACGGCGCAGAAGCGGGTGGAGCAGCGCAATTATCTGGCGCGGAAACGGACGCTCGATTTCGACGACGTGATGAACAATCAGCGCGAGGTGGTTTACACCTACCGCAACGATACGATCGATACGGAGGATCCGCGGAAGTTGATCTACGAAGTGATCGACGAAGCGGTGCCGGGGAAGGTGCGCGAGATGATCGGTTCCGGCGACGGCGAGGAGCCGAATTATCCGGCGTTGCTGAACTGGGTGAATACGACGTTCCCGCTCCTGCTTTCGATGGAGAAGGCGCAGTTCGAGACGCGGACGGTGGAGGAGAACGCGCAATTCCTGAACGAGAAGATCAAGGACGCCTACGAGCGGAAGTCATCGCACGAAGAGCCGACCGCGGTGAAGAGTCTGGAGCGTTACATTATTCTGAACGCGATCGACCGCCTCTGGCAGGAGCATCTCTACGCGATGGATGCGCTGCGGGAAGGCGTTTATCTGCGCAGCTACGCGCAGAAGGATCCGCTGGTGGAATACAAGACGGAGGCTTACGAAATGTTCGTCGAGCTGATGGCGAATATTAAGAACGAGGTACTGCACAATCTGTTTCGCAGCACTTCGAACTTGCAGGCATTTGAGAATTTTCTGGCCACGCTGCCGCAGTTTCTTTTGCGCGAAAGCGGGCCCGGAACGACGACCGAAAGCGGACCGCGGCCGGGACCGGCGATGGGCCGGAGAACGGAGAGCGCAGCCGCATCGACCGGGAATGGGGACGGCGCGGAGGTGGCGCTCGATCTGGAACCGGTGCGGCGGGAGATTCCAAAGGTGGGGCGGAACGAGCCTTGCCCATGTGGGAGCGGGAAGAAATTCAAGAACTGCTGCGGACGGCTGGCGTAGGGCGATCCGAAAGGGCGCTCTTTAGGCTGCCCCTTTCGCACGACGACCGAGGCGATGAAAGTTCGTCTCCGCAGAATGCGGAGACCAGCACGCCTGGAGACGTGCGCTACCCGGACGTGATGCCCCCGGCTTGAAGGCGGGCGGGGTGCGATGTCTGGTTACGGAGAAGTTATGCGACCAGATAAATTCACGCAGAAAATGCAGGAGGCGTTGCAGGCGGCGCAGGATGTGGCCGGCAATTACAATCATCAGGAAATCGGGAACGAGCATTTCCTGATGGCCTTGCTCGATCAAGCGGAGGGTGTGACGCGTCCGCTGCTCGAAAAACTGGCGGTGACGCCTGCGTCGTTGCGCCAACGGCTTGATGAGGAATTGAGCCGACGTCCGAAAGTGCATGGCGGCACTTCGGATTTACGGATTTCCAACGAACTCCGCACCACGATCGATTCTGCGGAAAAGGAGATGGCGAAGCTGAAGGATGAGTTCCTGAGCGCGGAACACTATCTCCTGGCCTTGAGTGACGCGCGGGTGCCGGCGGCGAAGGCTTTGCAGGAACTGGGCGTGACGCGTGACAAACTGATGCAGGCGCTGCAACAGGTGCGCGGGTCGCAGCGGGTGACGGATCAGAACCCGGAAGGGAAATATCAGACGCTGGAGAAGTACGGCCGCGATCTGACTGAGTTGGCGCGACGGGGGAAGATCGATCCGGTGATCGGGCGGGATAATGAGATCCGGCGCGTGATGCAGGTGCTCTCGCGCCGGACGAAAAATAACCCGGTTTTGATCGGCGAACCGGGGGTGGGGAAGACGGCGATCGTGGAAGGGTTGGCGCGTCGGATTATCAGCGGGGACGTGCCGGAATCGTTGAAGCGGAAGAAGCTGATCGCGATGGACATTGGCTCGATGGTGGCGGGGGCCAAGTTCCGCGGCGAGTTCGAGGATCGGCTGAAGGCGTTTCTCAAAGAGGTGACGGATTCGCAGGGCGAAATCATTCTCTTTATCGACGAGTTGCACACGATCGTGGGCGCGGGCGCGAGCGAGGGCGCGGTCGATGCGTCGAACATGCTCAAGCCGCAACTGGCGCGGGGGGAGTTGCGAACGATCGGGGCGACGACGCTGGACGAGTACCGGAAGTATATCGAGAAAGACGCGGCGCTGGAGCGGCGCTTTCAGCCGGTGATGGTGGAGGAGCCGAGCGTGGAGGATACGATCGCGATTTTGCGTGGCTTGAAGGAGCGCTATGAGGTGCATCACGGGGTGCGGATTCAGGATGCGGCGCTGGTGGCGGCGGCGGTGTTGTCGCATCGCTATATCAGCGACCGGTTTTTGCCGGATAAGGCGGTCGATCTGATGGACGAGGCGGCTTCACGGTTGAAGATCGAATTGGATTCGATGCCGACGGAAATCGACGTGATCGAGCGGGAAGTGATGCAGCACGAGATGGAGCGGCAGGCGTTGAAGAAGGAGAAGGATCCGGCGAGCAAGGAACGGCTGGGGAAGATCGAGAAGGAGCTGGCGGATTTGAAGGAGCAGAGCGCGCAATTGAAGGGGCGGTGGCAGAACGAGAAGCGCGAGATCGATAAGGCGCGCAAGCTACAGGAGGAGTTGGAGGCGTTGAGGACGCAATTGGAGCAGGCGCAGCGGCGAGGGGAACTCGGGCGCGCGAGCGAGATTCAGTACGGGCGAATTCCGGAGATCGCGCAGCAATTGGAGGAGCATAACAAGAAGCTGGGAGCGCTGCAGGAGAGCGGGCAGATGTTGAAGGAGGAGGTGACGGAGGAGGACATCGCGCAGGTGGTGGCGAGCTGGACGCACATCCCGGTCTCGCGTTTGCAAGAGGGCGAGCGGCAGAAACTGGTGAAGATGGAGGAGCGCCTGGGGCAGCGGGTGATCGGGCAACGCGAGGCGATCGCAGCGGTCTCGAACGCGGTGCGGCGGGCGCGGGCTGGCCTCCAGGACGAGGATCGGCCGATTGGGTCTTTTATTTTTCTGGGACCTACCGGGGTGGGCAAGACCGAGCTGTCCCGCGCGCTGGCGGAGTTCTTGTTCGACGATGAGAACGCCATGATCCGGATCGACATGAGCGAGTACATGGAGAAGCACACCGTGGCGCGATTGATCGGCGCACCGCCGGGATATATCGGTTACGAAGAGGGCGGACAGTTGAGCGAGGCGGTGCGGCGGAAGCCGTATGCGGTGGTGCTTTTCGACGAAATCGAGAAAGCGCACTCCGATGTTTTTAATGTGCTGCTGCAGGTGCTCGATGATGGGCGGATCACCGATGGGCAGGGACGAACGGTTGATTTCAAGAACACGGTCATCATCATGACTTCGAACATTGGCTCGCAGTTCATCACGGAGGAGTGGGATCGGGCGAAACATTCGCCGCTGGTGATGGAGGCATTGCGCGGGCACTTCCGGCCGGAGTTTTTGAACCGGGTGGATGAGATCATCATCTTCGACCGGTTGAACGAAGCGGAGCTGAAGCAGATCGTGGAAATTCAACTCAAGCGGCTGATCAAACGGCTGGAGAACCAGAAGATCACGCTGGAACTGAGCGATGCGGCGAAGGCCCTAGTGGCGCGGTCGGGCTACGATCCGGTCTACGGAGCGCGGCCGTTGAAGCGGGCGATCCAGCGGAAAATTCTTGACCCGTTGAGCATGGATTTGCTGGAAGGGAAGTTTAGGGAGGGGCAGATCATTCGCGTGGAAGCTGCGGACGACGCGCTGAAGTTCACGGCCGAATAGGCGGAACGATGGAGCACCTGGCGGAGAATCTCTGGGTGATTGATTATCCTTTCCGCATGCTCGGCTTCGAGGTCGGGCGGCGGGTGACAGTGCTTCGTCTAACGAGTCGACGGCTGGTCATACACTCCACGGCCTCGTTCTCTCCGGAGGAAGTCAGAGAAATTTGCGCCCTCGGCGATCCCGGCTGGCTGCTGGAGGCGACACGCGCGCACGATACTTTCGCGCTGGCCGGAAGGCAGGCGTTTCCGGAGGCTACTTATCTGGTTCCGCCAGGGTTTCCGAAGGCGAATGCGCTCCGGACGCAGCCGCTTCTGCCGGCGCCGGCAGAGTGGGGGAATGAAGTAATGGTGAGGGAAATATGCGGCATGCCGTGGGTGCGAGAGCACGCGGTCTTTCACCCAGCCACGCGCACGCTGATCGTGGCGGATCTGCTTTTCGATCTCCGCGGCAGCCGTTCCTGGCTGACCCACTTTGTCGGGCGGCACCTCATGCGGTTGCCCGACCTGGCAGGGATGAGCCTATTGTATCGTCTGATGATCCGGGATCGGGAGGCGTTTCGCCGTTCGATGAGCGAGATATTGGAGTGGGACTTTGAGCGAATCATTCTGGGGCATGGCCAGATCATCGAGCGCGACGGACGTGGAAGACTGCGCAGCGCGTTGCGGGACGCCGGTCTGGCCTAGGGAGAAGAGGATTTGAACGGGTAGCCCCAGCGGTTGTCTCAGAGGGTTATGAAATCCAACGTCTTAGCGATTGTGGCAGCCGGTCTCTTCTTGGCCGGGTCTGCATTTGCCGGTGATAAAGCATGCTGCGCGCAGCATGCGAAGAATGATAAATCTTCCTGCATGGCCAGCTTCGCCAGTCTCGACCTGACTGCGGATCAGAAGGCCCAAGTGGAGAGCCTGGTCGCGACTTGCGACAAAGCCGGTTGCACGAAGGAAAGCATGGCGAAGATGGAGAAGGGCGCCGAAGGCATTCTTTCGAAGGAGCAATTTGCCGCCTGGCAATCCGCCTGCCGCGGACAGATGGCGGAGAAGACGCAGAGCTAAGACTCAATCGAATCGGGTTGGATAAAAAATCGGCGATGCTCGGTGGAGCATCGCTTTTTTTTGGGGCAGAAAGGGGGCAAGATTGGGTCGGGCGACGATTGCTGTTTCCGGTTCGGGCCGGGTGGGATAAAGACGGAGGATGGATCAAATCCGTGAGAATCTTTCCGCAGTCCGAGAGGAAGTGTCGCGCGCGACCGAGCGAGCGGGCCGGGAGGCGGGAGAGGTGCTCCTGATTGCGGTTTCCAAGAAGCAAGCAGCGGAGAAGGTGCGCGCGGCTTTTGATCAAGGGCAGGCAATTTTCGGGGAGAGCCGGGTGCAGGAAGCGCGGGCGAAGATCCCGCTTTTGTCGAACGCGGTGCGCTGGCATTTCATCGGGCACCTGCAGAAGAACAAGATCCGCCACGCGCTGCCGCTCTTCGAGTTATTCCACAGCGTCGATACGCTGGGTTTGGCGGAGGATATCCAGCGAATCGCGGAGGAGGAAGGTGTCCGCCCGCGAGTGCTGCTGGAGGTGAACGTGGCGGGCGAGGGGAGCAAGCTCGGGTTTGCCCCGGAGAAGTTGCGCGTGGAGATGGAGGCGTTACTGGCCCTGGAGCGGTTGGAGATTGAGGGGTTGATGACGATCCCGCCGTTCGCGCCGGAGGCGGAGGGATCCCGGCGCTTTTTTGCGAGGCTGCGCGAACTGCGCGATGCGCTGGAGACGGAGTTCGCAGTCCGGTTACCGCAGCTCTCGATGGGAATGAGCGGTGATTTTGCCGTCGGGATCGAAGAGGGGGCGACGATCGTGCGGGTGGGGACTGCGATTTTCGGCGGGCGCACGTCGAAGTGACGTGCGCCCGCGAAAAGTGCGGCCGAGGCTGCTAAGGCAGTTGGTAGAGCTCGACCAGGGCGATGCCGGCGGTGCCGTTCGCACCGGTGACGTGCGCGGTGTAGGCGCCCGGGGGTAGGTTGGCGAGGATGGCGGCTTCGGCGGGGTTAGTGGGCGCAAGCCCGGTGGCAGTGATCTGGTCCGCGTCGGGTGATGTCTGCCAGTTGTCGTTGGTTTGGAGCGCGACGCCGTTACGGTCGAACAGAGTCAGGACGGGATCGGCGAGGCGATTTGTGACGCCAGAGAGGCTGGGCCCGATTCCGCGAAGGAGGAAGCGGGTATTGGAAAACCCACGGCTGATGAAGCCGGCGATGAGGACGTTCTCTCCATTATCGACTCGCCCGCGGGTGGCGAGATTGAGGAGCCGAGTGTTGGCGGGGACGGCGATCGCGACCACGGTTTCACCGGCGAGGGTGGTACTATTTCCGATGCGTCCGACGACGGTGGCTTGGCCATTGGAAAGATCGATCGTGAAAAGGCCGGGAGCGATGAGAGGAGGCGGTACTCCCCCGGGAGGCGCGGTATTCGAAGGATGGAGATAGGCGTAGGCGATGCCGGTGGACGGAGAAATATCGAAGCTGGCGTCGTCTTCCACGTCTAGACCGAGGGAGCCGACGGTGTTGAGGGTGCCGTCATTTGGCGGAACCTGGCGGACGAGAGTCTCGAGACCCGTATCGATGTCGTAGAGGGTGGTGGTAGGCGGGGTGGAAACGCCGGTGCTGGTGTAGGCGGAGGCGACCACGTTTGGATTACGTCCGGCGAAGGGATCGCCGGCCGCGTAGGCGAGGGTGCCGTCGGTGATGGTAGCGCCGGTATTGGGATTGATGCGGAGATTTTGATCGGCATCGCTGGTCACGCGGATGCGATCGGCGACGGGATTGAAATCAAAGCCGAACTGGGTGCCGACGAGTCCGAAGGTGCCGGGGGTGCCAACTGCCGTGGCGGTACCAGTGGTGGCATCGATGACGTAGATGCGGTTCGAACTGCCGAGGGCGTAGAGCCCACTATCGCTGGGGCGGAAATCGATGCCCAAAACCCGTTCGCCAGTGGCCAGGCCGGTGATGGCAATGGCCTTCGAGATAGTCTCTGGCGTGGCGCTCTCAAAGGTCAGGAGCCGGTTACCAGTGGTGAGCGCGACGATGGTTTCGGCTTTCGCCGGAAGGAGAAAGGCCGAGAGGAGGAGAAGTGAAAGTGAGAGTTTTTTCATAAACGATAGACTGCGAAGAGGTTTCCCTTTTTACATTAATCGGAAGCAAGGGGCAGAAAGGATGGGTTCGGGTGAAATGGGAGCATCCAGTGGCCTGCCGCGGGCTGTTTGTGAGCAAGGCACCGGACAGTTGCGAGAGGACCGGCGGGAAGTAGCCTGCCTGTGATGCGACTGGAGCCGAGCCATCTGCAACTGATCGGAGACGAGCTGGCTGTTTCGTGGAACGACGGGACGGAATCGTATTGGACTCTGGAGCGGCTGCGTCGGGCCTGCCCGTGCGCGGGCTGCGGTGGCGAGCCGGATGTGCTCGGAAACGTGGTCCGGCCGCAGGTGAGCTACACGGCGCGGAGTTTTGAGCTGAAAAGCTGGGACCTGGTGGGCGGATACGCGGTGCGTCCTACTTGGGGCGATGGACATCTGACCGGCCTTTACTCCTACAAGTATCTTCGCCGGTTAGCGGAAGCGGGTTGACGGGGCTGTTAGGCTTTCCTCCGGGGATGAATCGTTTCGCCAAAGCCGCTTCGTTGCTCTTTTTCTTTTCGCTTTGCGGAGCGGCTTTTTTCATTACGGAGCGCTTCCGGGAGCGTGTGCCGGCCCCGACGCCGCATGAGCTGTTCGTGGTGGTGAACAACCAACTGGCCGCCTTCCGCGCGGATGATTTCTCGAGCGCGTATCGGCAGGCTTCGACTGGCGTGCAGCAGAAGTTCACCCTGCCGCAGTTTGAGGCGATGGTGCGGCGTAACTACGCTGAAATGGCGCAGGCGCGGCGAGTCGAGTTCGGGTCTGTGAAGGTGAGCGGGAGCACTGCGTTGATGGAGGTCTTCTTCTTTGCCAGCGACGGCGCGGCGCGGGTTTTTGTTTATAGTCTGATCTCGGAAGACGGCGGGTGGAAGGTGGGCGGGGTGGAGGAGTTGAGCCGGACGCTTCCGAGCCCGCGGATTGAGGGCACCTACGTCTAAGAGCCGGTGGGGACCTGGCCGGCGCGGATGCGGAGCAGGCTGGTCTGCGGCGCGGTCGGGCGGAGCATTCGATCGGCGAGGCCGGCGGGGAGGAGAGCTACTTCGCCTGGGCGTAGACTCTGGCCAGCGCAATCGAGCTGGCCGATAAGGCAGACGACCAGGGCGAATTCTCCGCGCGGGGCGGCGACGCGCTCGGTGCGCAGATCCCAATGATCCATGCGGAAGAGTGAATCGTGGACGAGCGATTCACCGGCGGGGGAGATCAGGTCCGGCTCGAAATCATCGAAGTCGATCGAGGCCAGCGACTCGGCGAGATGAAGCGTGCGCGGCTGGCCGTCTTCTGCCTTTCGGTTCCAATCGAAGACGCGATAGGTGGTGTCGCTGTTCTGTTGGATTTCCACGAGCACATTACCGGCACCGATGGCGTGGACCCGTCCGCTGGGGAGGAACATGGTCTGGCGCGCGCGCACCGGGAGGCGGTGAATCTGGTCGGCCACGGTGCCGGCTTTGAGCGCGGCTTCGAAGGAGGCGCGGGTGCTTCCTGGTTTCAGGCCGACGTAGAGTTCGGCGTCGGGCTCGGCGTGCGCAACATACCAGCATTCGGTTTTGGGCTCGCCGCCGAGTTTGGCCGCGATCGGGGCGGGCGGGTGGACTTGCAACGAGAGTTTTTCCTCCGCGTCGAGCAGCTTGAGAAAGAGCGGGAAGCGCGGTGCGTCCGGCATTTCACCAAAGACTTCCGATCGCTCGTGCATCCAGAGATCGTGCAAGGTGCGCCCGGCCCAATCCCCACCGCGCACGATGCTCTGGGCTTCGGGGCGATCAACGATTTCCCACGATTCACCGATGCGCACGTCTGCGGGGAGGGGTTTGCCGAAGAGCGTCTCGAGTCGGCGGCCGCCCCAGATGCGTTCCATAAAGAGCGGCGTAAACGTGAGCGGCTGCAAGGGCATGGGCCGGAGAAATTAGGAGCGCGGCGGGGGATTGCAACGCGGGACGAGTGTAAACGTTTTGTCTTCCCGATGGACCACCGCGAAGGTGGCGGTCGGCTTGTTGAAAAAATGAACCTTCGCCACTTTGCCCGATACTGGCTACCCGTCCTCCCGTGGATGTTGATCATTTTCGTCGCGTCGACGGATATGATGTCGGCGGAGCACACCTCGCGTTTTATCGGGCCTTTTCTGCGCTGGCTGAACCCGGATATCTCATCGGCCGCGATCGCCCAAGTGCAGCTCATCGTCCGGAAAGGGGCGCATATGAGTGAGTATGCGGTGCTGGGTTGGCTGCTGGCGCGGGCTTTTCTTTTCGGCCGGGAAGACTTCCGGACGCGGGCGGCGTTGACCAGTTGGCTGGTGGCGGTGGTTTGGGCTGGGCTGGATGAGTATCACCAGACTTTTGTGGCGTCCCGGACGGGTTCTCCGGTGGATGTGATGATCGACGCCACCGGCGCGTTGGTGGGGCTGGGGTTATACCTGCTCTTTGCGCGCTGGACGAGGGGCGCCGCCCCGATTGACGAGGGCCTGAAGAAGGAGTGGGCCTGACTGGGCTCGAACCAGTGACCCTGCGCTTATCAAGCGCATGCTCTAACCAACTGAGCTACAGGCCCAACGTTTCGGCGCTGAGGGAGCGCGCAGAATGGGATAATTAACATGGTCGTCCCGTTCCGCAACGCGAATTCGCGGGACCGGGGCGCGTGGTCGGTCTCTGGGATTTTTGTGCGCTTCGAGCTGCGCCGCTGGCTGGACGGCGGAGCGCGCCGTCCCGACCCGGTGGTTCTGCGCCGGAGGTAACTCTTGACGGGCGCTTGCAAATGATCCCAAGATTCTGTCGCGCATGCCTCTAGCTCGTTTTCCCCATTTTGGTGCTCTTGCTTTGGCCGCGGTCGTGGTCTTCGCTGCCACTCCCTTGAGGCCGGTGCGGGATGCTCGCGTGCAAGTGGCTCCGGACGCGATCGTGCGCGCGGTGGTGGCGAGCGATCCCGTGATGCTGGACTTTGCGCTCGCTGAGGGGGCGAATGTGAATGCGACCGATCGGGAAGGGCGCACCGCTCTGGCGGTGGCGATGGCTCGACGGGATCACGCTTTGATCCAGCGTCTCCTCGCGCTCGGGGCGGATGTCGATCTGGCTGATCACGCCGGGCGGACACCGCTGATGCTGGCGGCGGTGCAAGGCGACCTGGCCCTGGTGACGGCCTTGCTGGCGCGCTCGCGGCATCCGGAAACGACGGACGCGGAGGGACGCAGCGCGGCCTATCATTCGCTGGTTTCCCGGCAATTCGATGCCTTCGATCTGCTAGCCCAGCGGCTGCCCGAAACCGACGCGCCGGCGGCCGACGGCCGGGATTTACTGGCGGCGGCCTTCGACAGCGGAAATGCGCGGATCACTAAAACCGTCTTAAATCGGCTTCCGGAAGATTCGGAATGGACCGTGCGGACGCGGCGCGCGCTCCGGTTCGCGCTGGAATCGGAGGATGCCGACCTGGCCCGGATTCTCCTCTGCAAACACCGCGAGCAGCCGAGCGCGGAGGGCAGCACGGTGCCCTTATTGGCCCAGGCGATGGTGGATGGGAAAACGGAGACGTTCCGCGCGCTCCTCGCCGCCGGGGCGGATCCGAACACCGTTTTGCCGAAGCCGAGTGAAAAGGATTTCGTGGCCAAACTTCCCTCGGCGATTTTGCGCGATTACGTGCGGGGCGATGAAGGAGTCACCGTCCTGATGCTGGCGGCCGGGATGGGGAAGAGCGAATATTTGCGCGCGCTGATCGACGCGGGCGCGGCTCGTTTCCAGGCGACGAAACGTTACAAAATGCTGGCGCTTTATTTCGCGGCGCGGGCACGGGAGACGCGTTGTGTGCAGATCCTGCTCGGGCGCGGGCCGACGCGGGAGCAGCTGCGGGTGGAAATTTCACTCGCCACGCAGAAAGCATCCGTGATCAAGGATGGGGTGTCCATTTTGAGCACCTCGGTTTCGACCGGGCGGAAGGGCTTTGATACGCCAGCGGGGGAATATGTGGTCACGGATAAGACGCGCAATCATATCTCTTCGCTCTACCACGTGGAGATGCCTTATTTCATGCGCTTGAACTGCCTCGACTTCGGGCTGCACGCGGGAAATGTGCCGAATTATCCGGCATCGCACGGTTGCATTCGGCTGCCGGCGGACGTGGCGCAGCGGATCTTTTCGGAGATCCCGGTGGGGACGGTGGTGACGAGTAATTAGGGGATTGCACGTTATCAGAGAGGCACCGGGCAAGATGCCCGGTGTCCGCACAGGCAGGATGCCTGTGCTACGAGCGGGAGTGGCTCGCGGTGGCTCGGGGTGGCTCGGGGGCGGGCGGCTTGAGGCGGCTTCGGGCGGCTGGTGCGAATTGAGGGCGGGGCCGTTCTTAGGGATCCGCTTGGCGCGGGCTGGCTTCTGGCGTGCAGGCAAAGCTTGCGTCTGGGAGAGGCGGCGGGTTGATATACCGGGATGAAAGACGAGGCGCGCCGGATGGAAATTTTTGCACCTTTTGGGTCGGCGCTGGAGCTGACGAAGCGGATTCTCTTTCAACCCTTCGACCTCGGGAAATGGTGCGTGATCGGGTTCGCGGCCTTCCTGGCCAACCTGGGCAGCGGCGGGGTTCGGTTTAACTACGGGAATCGCAGTTCCGACCTGCGCGGAAGTTGGCGCGGCGCGATGCAGGATGGAGTGAACTTTCTGGAGTC
>JBBSLZ010000024.1:0-20018 GCA_038233435.1 Chthoniobacterales bacterium | reverse complement strand
GTCCGCGTTCCCATAACCGCTGATCAATCGCAGGAAGGGCAGATCGGTCACGTCCTGCATCGGCGCGAGCGCCAGGACGGGCTCGGGACCGCGCAGGAGCGCGCGGAAGGCCGCGCGCGCGTTCACGGACGAGTCCTGGCCTTCACGGTGAGGCGCTTCCGCGGGCGCTACTCATGGGGACAGGCGTGCCAGACGCGCTGCGGGAGTTTGGCCGCGGGGGTGGTGAGCTGGCCGATCTCTTTGCCGGCCAAAGTGAACAGCCGTGTCTGCACCGTCCCGGCCTTCTCCGCGCTGACGAAGAGCGTTTCGCCGACGAGCTCGATCTCACCCAACGCCTCCGCGCCTTCTGGGATGATCGTCTTCCAATTGAGCGGCGAGGGATCGTTGATCTTCACCTGCACCACTCGTTTCTTCGGCGCTTCGTTGTCGGTCAGGACAAACAGATCCTCCTCGTGGCTGGCGAGAGCGAACTCGTTATCCATCGCGTGGATGATGGGACGAATCCGCTCGTCCGGCTGCTCGAGTTCCTGCGCGTAGACGTCCACGCGTTTCGCTTCGTTTCCGCGGCGCACGGTCAGGAGGAGGTGCTCGCCGCTTTCTGTGAGCGCAGTCGAGATCAGATCCTTCGGCCCCAGCGGCTCGTAGAAATAGCTTTCGCCAAAGACCATTTTATCAGCCCCCGCTCCGGTGCCGAAAGTGTGGAAGAAGACTTTCGTCCCAGCGGCCTCGACCCGGGCGTACCAAACACCTTTCTTATCCGGACCCAGGGTGACCGTCTGGTAACGAGCTGGCGGCAGCGTGTCCGGCAATTCCGTCTGCCGGGCCAAATCGAAGACTCGCACTGTCGTTTCCGCGTCTTTCCCGGTGCGCGCACCAAACACGAGCAGGCTATTGTCCTTGGCGATATCGAAGATAACCAGCTCGCGATCTTTGCCCGCGATGGGCAGGCGTTCATCGCTGCCGGTCCAACCTTTCCGGCGATAAATCGCCGCGGCTTTCTGCTTCGATTCGCGCTTTGGGAAATAGAAAACCCCGTCCGCCGCGCACTCGTCTTCGACTCCGCCCGCCTTCAGTAGTTCGCTCAACTGCCGCGCGATTTCCGGCTGCCCGTTGACCTGCGCGGCAACGATCCGGCGCGCCAGCCAGGTGGCCACCGCGGGCGTCTTCGGATCTTCGCGCCAATCCGGCTCGGCGGCTTTCTTCCCCGCCGGCGCCGCGCTGGAAATAGCGGGAAACCAGCTGAGCAGAAAGCTCAGAGAGAGAAGCGGGATCAAAAAGCGCATACTCATTTCTGGTAGGTGCGGACGGGTTTGCCAACCCAGAATGCGCCCTGCGCCGGCGGAGATCGCCGTTGCGCGGAGCAAAGGCAGGGATGGCGTCCTAGTTAGCGCCGTCGTTGCGCGCGGAAGCCGCGGCGTACTTCGGGTCTTTCACCCGCTTGCGGATGGCCTCGAAGACTTTGCGAATCGCGATCCGGCTCCCGCTATTGGTCAGGAAAGGCGGGAGCGAGCCGCCGCTATCGGTGAAGATGGCATAGGTGGCGCGCGTGCCGCCCTCGCCGTCGGGCTCCAGCAACCAGCCGCCTTCGCACACGCTCACGCGGGCCACGCCTTCCTTGACCGCGGGCCCCTCGTCGTTTGCAGGCGTCCAGCGGATGCGATAAATCAGGCCATCGGCTCCGAGCCACTTCGCGTTCTGCGAGCGGAGGGTGTAGTCGCGGTCGCTCACCATCGGAATCTCCAGGCGCTGGTAGGCGAGGACGGTATTTTTGTCCCGCTTCAAAACCCGGCACTCCGAGGTGTAGGGCATGAAGCTGGGATAGGATTCGCTATCGTCGAGAATCGCGAAGACGGTCGCGGGGGTGGCCTCGAATTTACCGACTGCCTTGAATTCCTTCAGGCCCGAGTCTTCTCGCAAGCGGCTGCTGATCTCGACCCCTTTGCCACTGGAATCCGGCGTCCACTCCGCCACGGTCTGGCCAGCTTTGGGCGGGTGTTCGATCAGCTCCCGTTCGCCCGGTTCCGCTCTCGTCTCGGCCAGGGCCGCGAAGAGGACGATGCAAAGGGATCGGATGATGTGGGTGGAAGGATTCACGCAGGCTACATGAAAACATTCGGAAGGGCCGCACGCAATGGCCCCATTTTCCTTCGGAAACCTGCCCGGCCGGTGCGTTTACAAAGCGGCGCCGGTGCCGCGGGCGTTCCATTTTTATTTTTCCGCGAAACTGAACCGCAACGCCTTGTGCAGGCGCGGCGGGAGCGCCGGCAGACTGTGGCGCTCGATCAGAAAAGTGATCACGCCGGCCAGCTCGCGGAAGACGTAGTTTTTGTTCACCGCGCCCTGGAGATATTGCTCGCCGCTGCTTCCGCCGGTGCCCACGCGGGTGCCGATCATGCGGCGGACCATCTGGAGATGCCGGTAGCGGAAGGTGGCCAATTGTTCATCGATCTCGATCAGCGCGTTCAAGAGCGCGAAGGGCAGGCGGAAGAGCGGCTCATCGCGGTAGAGCATGATAAAGAGCGCGGAGCGGAGCGCGGCGGGCGAGAAATCGCCCCAGCCTGCATCGAAAAAAATATCGTCGAACTTCCCGAGCAGGTCGCTCTTATCATCGCGCTCGGAAAGGCTGCGCTCGAAGAGTTGCCGGTAACGATTCCAAAAAGCAGGCCGCCCCGAGGCGTCCGGCTCGGCGCCGGTCTCCGCCCAATCCGCCCAATAAGGTTCCTCGAAAAACGGCGCCCGGGCCAGCCAGCGCTCGACCATTTGCAGCAGGCTCGGGCGTTCTTCGAACTCGCCGATCTCGGCGAAGTCCCGCTCGTTAAACCCGCCCATCTCGGTGTGCTTGTAATACTCGGGCCGGAAACGGTTCTCCATCCGCAGCCCGAGGGCGGCCTCGATCTGGCGGAATTGCTTGCTCTGGAAACCCGAGGCGCCATGGAGCAACTCGCGGAACTCGAGGAAATCGAGCGGCGTCATCGTCTCCAGCACGTCCACCTGGTGATTGAGCAGCTTCCAGATTTCCACGATCCGCTTCAGCCGATGCACGACCACGTTCATGTCCGGGCCATCATCGTCGGCCGCTGGTTTACTCAGGACTTCGCCGCAAGCGGTCAGCTCATGGCGAATCTGTTTGAACCAAAGCTCGTAAGCCTGGTGCACGATGATGAAGAGCATCTCATCGTGCGCGATCAGCTTGCCTTCTTTCAGGCTGAGCGGCTTCTGCAATTCAAGCAGCCGCTCGATCCCGAGATAGTCGCCGTAATATTGCAGCGGGGTTTCGGAATTAAACGGGCATTCCATCGCCGGAGTGTCGCGTAGAGCGCGGGGCGGAGTCAATGCGGCGACCGGCCGCTCAATAACAAACGCCCGGCGCCAACCCCAGATAGGTGTCATCCGACACCTGTTTGAGCATGAAGGCCGCCACGTCCGCGCGCGCGATCCAGCTCGGCCACAGATAGCTGCCCACATTCCCGTGCCGATACTCGCCACGCGCCGCGCCATTAGTCAGAACGGCGGCCCGCACGATCACCCAATCCGGCTCGCTGTGCGTGATCAGCCGCTCCTGCCGGCAGCGATCCCAAAAATAAAACGGCAGAAGCAACGGCACCACCAAGAGAGTGCTTAGAATCCCGAGCCGCCCACTCGCGTCGCCCACCCCGAGGGAACTCTCCGCCACCAGCCGCGGCACGTGACAGCTCTTCATCGCGCGCAGGAGGTGGTCCGTGCCTTCGGATAAAATCCTGGTCGGATAAAAGAACCGTTTATGCCCGAGCGCGCAGAGCACAGCGTCCTGGCCGTGCATCGCCGCTTCCACGCTGGCGTAGTCCAGGATATCGCCGCGCACCACCCGCAGGTTTTCATGCTCGATCCGCAGCCGCGCCGGCTCGCGCACAAACGCGGTCACCGTGTGTCCCTGCGCCAGCGCCTGCCCGACCAGTTCCCGCCCCGTCCCGCCGGTGGCACCCACCACCAAAAGCGCAAACGGCTTTTCCAGCTGCCGTGAAAGGAGCGATGGATTGCGCGAGCGCAACGACCGATGGAAGAGGGCGCGATTGAACACGGCGGCATAGATCAGCCAGCAGATGAGAAGGATCGTCATGGAAAAAACAGAAACCGCGCTGCCGAGATTGACCTTACACTATCGTTCAAGCGCGCCGCTAAATGAGTCGTGCCGCCCATTCCAGATGAGCCTTGCGTGCGCTGACGAATGACGGGAGCATTTCCGCAAATGCGCGCCCCATCCCTGCGATCCGCTGTCCTGCTTCTCATTTTCTCCCTGGCCACATTGGCCGCAGCGCAACCGCCTACCGCACCGTCCACCGCTCAGCCGGCCGACGGAAAACGTCCCTTCACCTTCGACGACATGATGAAGCTGAAACGCCTCGGCGAGCCGGTCCCGTCGCCGGACGGCAAGTGGATCGTCTTTTCCGCCACCGATGTGAACCTGGGCGAGAACACGAAGAAGACGCACCTTTGGATCGTGCCGGCCACTGGTGGCGAGGCGCGGCGTTTGAATAGCGAGTCGGAAAACGAAGAGGAGCGCCCACGTTTTTCGCCCGATGGGACGAAGCTCATCTTCACTTCGAAAGCGACTGACCCAGCGCAGATCTGGCTGCGCGGTTTCGATCCGACGGCCGGCGCGCTCACCGGCGTGGCGCAACAAGTGACGCACCTCTCGACGGGCGCGGATGGCGGGATCTGGTCGCCCGATGGGAAGAATATCGTTTTCGTCTCGGCGGTTTATCCGGATTGCAAAGACGACGCCTGCAATCAGCAGCGCGATAAAGCGCTCAAGAACGGCAAGGTGAAGGCGAAGATCTTCGACAAACTGCTCTACCGGCACTGGAACGCGTTCACGGAGTTCAAGCGCAGCCATCTTTTTGCCACGGCTGCGGAAGGCGAGGCGCCCGCGCGCGATCTCACGCCAGGCGATCGCGATGTGCCGCCGTTCAACCTGGGCGGCCAGGACCTGTATGCGATCTCGCCCGACGGAAAGGAAATCGCCTACACCAGCAACCCCGATGAAGTGGAAGCCACCAGCACGAATAACGAAATCTTCCTCGTCCCGATGGCCGGTCCAGCAGCTGCCGGAAAGAAAATCTCGACCAGTCCGGGGAACGACTCCACGCCGCTCTATTCGCCGGATGGAAAATGGCTCGCCTGGAAATCGATGGCGCGGGCCGGCTTCGAGGCAGACAAGAACCGCCTCTTTCTCTACGATCGCGCTTCCGGCGAGACGCGTGATCTCTCGCAGGACTGGGATCGCTCGACCGGCAGCTACGTTTGGGCGCCGGACTCGAAGACGATTTTTCTGAGCGCGGAAGATCACGGCGAGGCGCCGATTTATTCGCTCGCACTCGACGGCAAGAAACCGGAGGAACTCGTCCGCTTGCATGCCGACGATCTCGTTTTCGCCAGCGGCACGCTCTTTTTCTCGCGCGCCTCGATCCAGGCGCCGAGCGAAATCTGGCGCCTTGATCCAGCGCGGAAAGCCGAGCCGGTGGCGGTCACGCACGTGAACAACGCGGTCCTTTCCGAGATCGCGATGCAGCCGCTCGAGCCGTTCACATTCAAGGGCGCGAAGGACGAAGACGTGCAGGGTTTTCTTCTCAAACCGCCGGGCTTCGATGAGTCAAAAAAATATCCGCTCAAGTTCCTGATTCATGGCGGGCCGCAGGGCGCGTGGGGGAATTCGTGGTCCTACCGCTGGAACGCGGAGCTCTTCGCCGCCACCGGCAGCTATGTCGTGGTCATGATTAACTTCCACGGCTCGACCGGCTACGGCCAGGCCTTCACGGATTCGATCAGCGGCGATTGGGGCGGCGCGCCCTACGAGGATTTGATGAAGGGGCTCGATTACGCGGAGAAGACGTATCCGTTCATCGCGAAGAATCGCGAAGCCGCGCTCGGCGCCAGCTACGGCGGCTACATGGCGAACTGGGTGCTCGGTCACACCGATCGCTTCCAATGCATCGTCTCGCACGATGGCGTCTTCAACACCGAGGCCGCTTACGGGACGACGGAGGAACTTTGGTTCGTCGAGTGGGAATTCAAAGGCCCGCCGTGGAAGAATCGCGAACTGTATCGGAAATTTTCGCCGCATCTTTTCGCGGAGAATTTCAAAACACCCACGCTGGTCATTCACGGCCAGCTCGATTACCGGCTCGATGTCGCGGAAGGCTTTCAGCTTTTCACCACCCTGCAGCGGCTCGGCGTGCCGTCGAAGATGCTCTACTTCCCGGACGAAGGGCATTGGGTGAACAAGCCGCAGAACTCGCAGCTCTGGTATAAGACCGTGAACGACTGGTGCGACCAGTGGACGAAAAAATAGCGGGTTAGTTTTCGCTCGCCGGGGCGAGCTTTCGGAGTGCGGCGCGCCCCCGCGCCGCTTTTCGGCGGTGTGGCGGCAGAGCAGAGCGTGCGCTCTCCGCGGTTCCACCCTGCCGAAAAGCGGCGTGAGGACCCGCCGCACTCCGCAAGCGCTGGCGCACGGAAACGGGGCGGACGCGAAATGCGATTGCGGTCGCCAGCGCTGCGATTACATCCGTGAGCGTGCGCATGAGCGGAGCGAGCAAAACCGGACCGTTCGCTCTCCTGCAGGCGGGCGGTTGGCTGGCGTTGTTTCTCGTCGTCGCGAAAGCCTGCTCGGGCGAGATCGCCTGGTGGCCGCATTTTCCAGCGCGCATCCTGACGCTGCTTGCTTCCTCGTGGAGCGATGTGGCGTTCGGCTTGAGCTGCGGATTGCTCGGCGCGCTGGTCTTGCTGGCGCTGGCGCGCTGCCCGCGCGCGGCGATGGTGGCGCACTGGTTTTTCCTGGCGCTCTTTGCCTTCTTCGTCTTTTACGCGGTGGCGGCGGTCGGGCTCTTTGGATATTTCAAGCGGCCGGTCACGTTTGAGTTGCTCGGGTTGATCGGAAACGCGGGCGCGATCCGGTCCTCGATCACGGCTCGCGTGACGTGGCCCATCGCGCTGGCTTTTCTGCTCGCGCCGATTCTTTTTCTTTTCCTGGCCCAGCGGCCGGGGCGCGGTGCGCGGCTCGCGCTCGCGGTGGCGTGTGTCTGGATCGTGAGTGGCTGGCTGCTGGCGCGCTCCGGTTGGGAAAAGGAGCGGTTGCAATTCCTGGCGCTGAGCCCGCATGCGGAATTTCTGCGGACGTGGGCGCGGAATCTGACCGGCGGGCATCGGCCCGGTTTCCCGAAGGACTTTCCGCCGGCGTTTGTGGATGAGTTTCGCACTTTTCGCGCGCGCGGAACGGAGTCGCCGACGGGGTTTGCCCTCCCGGAAGGCGTGGCGCGGCCGCGGAACGCGATCGTGATCGTGCTGGAATCGATCGGCACGAAATATCTCGGTCTCTACGGGCATGCGCCCGATGCCGCGCCGACCCTGACGGCGGAGGCGAAGCATGCGCTGGTTTTCGATAACATTTACGCGCACGCCAGTTTCACGTTTGCCTCTTTCCGGCCGTTGAATTTCTCGGTCTATCCCGGATTACCCTGGCACTACTCGCTGCTGGAAGATGGCCGGCCGGTGCCCGAGACGTTAGCGGCGCTGATGAAGAAAAGGCGCGGGGCGCGGACGGCGTACATCACGAGTGGCGATCTTTATTGGCGTGGGCAACGCTGGCTTTTGGAACGGGAGGATAATTTCGACACGCTGCTGGGCGCGCCGGATCTGGGGTGTCCGCTCCTGAGCTCGTGGGGGACGGAGGATCGTTGCGCGATCGATCAGCTGGTTTCGTTCATCGGCCAGGAGCCGGGCCGACCGTTCTTCGCCGTGGTGTGGACGGATCAGACGCACGATCCTTATCTGCTCGGGCCGGGCCGTGCGGAGGCGCCGGGCGCGAGCGAGCTGGAGCGTTATCTGGCGGTGTTGCGCCAGACGGATGCGCAATTGGCCCGCGTCTTCGCGACGCTGCGCGAGCGTGGACTGGCGGACGATACGGTCGTCATCGTGACCGGCGACCACGGCGAGGCGTTTGCCGATCCGCATGGGCAGCGCGGGCACGCCTGGTCGGTTTACGAGGAGGAGGTGCACGTGCCGTTGCTGATTTGGAATCCGCGGCTCTTTCCAAACGGCGGACGCTCGGCGACGATCGGCGGGCAGGTGGATCTTAATCCGACCCTGGCGGACTTGTTAGGCTTGGAACCAGCGCCGGAATGGCAGGGGCACAGCCTCTTCGATCCGGCGCGGCCGGAACGCGCCTACCTGATGGCGATCGCGGGCGGGAATATTTTCGGGGTGCGGGAGGGGGAGTGGAAGTACATCTACGACGTGACGAGCGGGCGGGAATCGCTTTTCAATCTGACGGCCGATCCGCAGGAGCAGCGCGACGTCAGCGCGCAGGAACCGGAACGGGCGCGGACGCTGCGCCAGCGGGTGGCGGCGTGGGTGACGTTTGAGGACGCTTTTCTGTGGGGGCGGGAGAATTAGTGGTCGCGCTTTCGCCGTTGAGAGAACGGGCGATTGAGAGAACGTTCCCTCCGCTCCATGCAGGCCACTCTCCTCATCGTCGACGACGAAAAGCACACGCGTGACGGATTGCGCCGGCTCTTCGACAATACCTACGATACCTATGTGTCGGAGGATATCCGGGGCGCGATGGATGTGCTGGAACGTGAGCAGATCGACGTCCTGATCACGGATCTGCGCCTAGCGGGCGATGACGGGATGCAGCTGATCGAGCGCGCGTTGAAGCTGCCGCGGCCGCCGATTTGCATCATGATGACGGCCTACGGCTCGGTCGATACCGCGGTCGAAGCGATGAAGCGCGGGGCCTACGATTTCGTGACCAAGCCGCTCAATCTCGACAAGGTCGAGATCCTGATCGCGCGCGCGCTCGGCAGCCGGCGGATGGAGCAGGAAAACCGCACTCTGCGCAAGCAGGTGGAGGAGCGTTTCGGGCTGGAGAACATCATCGGCGAAGCGCCGGCGCTGCGTGAGGTGCTGGACACGATCCGGCAGGTGGCGCCGTCCTCGGCGAACGTGTTGATCGATGGTGAGAGCGGCACCGGGAAGGAGCTGGCGGCTCACGCGATTCACAACTTAAGCCGCCGGCATAAGGCGAAATTCGTGACCGTGCATTGCGCGGCACTTTCGCCCACGCTGCTGGAAAGCGAGCTTTTCGGGCACGAACGCGGCGCCTTTACCGGCGCGCACGAGCGACGGATCGGGCGTTTCGAGCAGGCGAATGGCGGGACCATTTTCCTGGATGAAATCGGGGAGATCGACCAGAGCACGCAGGTGAAATTGCTGCGCGTGATCAGCGAAGAACGCGCTTTCGAACGGGTGGGCGGCAATCAATTATTGAAAGCCGATGTGCGCCTGATCGCGGCCACAAACAAGAATCTGGCCCAACTGGTGAAGGAGGGAAAATTCCGCGACGACCTCTATTTCCGGCTGAACGTGGTCCACATCACGATGCCGCCGTTACGCGACCGGAAGGAAGACATCCCCTTACTGGTGCGCGGTTTTTTGAAGCATTTTTCGCAGTTGAACGAGAAGCCGCTCCTCGACCTGACCGCGGACGCGATGAACACGCTCCTGCATCACGATTGGCCGGGGAATGTGCGCGAGCTGCGGACGGCGATCGAGCACGGGGTAGTGATGGCGAATGGACCGAAGGTGACGCTACGCGAATTACCGGCCGGCATCCGGCAGGCCGCGGGCGGGATGCCGGCCACGCGCGGGTTTGGCGAGCGCGTCAGCCCGCTCGATCTGCACGAGACGGAGCGGCGCCTGATCATGCAGGCGCTCGCCAGCACGAAGCATAACGTGACCGCGGCGGCGAAAAAACTCGGGATCAGCCGGCGCACCCTGCACCGGAAGATCAACGAAATGGACGCCGCCCGGGCGGAAGCGGAGAAGAGCGCGCTCGACAGTCTGGCGGACGATGGACAGACTCCCGGCCCTGCTTCCCGGTAAATCGAAGCGGCACGCGCACGTTTAAAATTTTCAACCACCCCACTGTGACCATTCCCCATGCCCGGCTCTGCTGACTTTATTCAACGCACGATTCACGCTCTGGAAGAGGGCGGGATGGCCCTCTGGATCAAGCGCTTCCTGGTCGTGGTAGTCATCGCCTGCCTGGCTCTGTTTTACTTTCTGCACGAGTTTAACGGCCTGGCCACTTCGCAGGCGATGGACCAGGCGCAGATCGGGCGGAATCTGGCCAGCGGGCTGGGCTGGCGGACGAACTTCGTGCGGCCGCTGGCGGCGGGGCAGCTGCAGCGCGCCGGTAAAAACGTGGGCCAGCGGATCTGGTACGATACCTATAACGCGCCGTTGCCGCCGTTGGTGAACGCGTTCGCCCTCCGGCCGATCAAGCGCTACTGGCAGATGTCGACCCAGGAGGTGACCTACGCGGGCGACAAGGCGATCGCGTTTTCCGCGATCTGTTTTTTCCTGGGCTCGCTCGTTATCCTCTATTTCACGGCGGTGCGGCTATTTGATCAACGCCTCGCCCTCCTCGCCACCGGGATGGTGTTATTATGCGATTTAATCTGGCGCTACTCGCTCTCGGGTTTGCCGCAGATGCTGATGCTTTTTCTTTTCAGCGCCACGCTTTATGTGCTCTTGCGCGCGATCGAAGCGCAGTATCGGGGGGGCGCGGTCGGGATTTGGCTGGGATTGACCGGGCTTGGCTTCGGCTTGCTCGCGCTCTCGCACGCGCTCACCATCTGGATGTTTCTGGGGTTGCTGGTGGTCTCGATCTTTTTCTTTCGGCCGCGCGGCTGGGCGGCGGTGATCATCTTGGGCGTATTTATGGTCGTCTACACGCCGTGGCTGGTGCGGAACTACGTCCTGACCGGGAACCCCGCGGGCGTGGCGATGTATGCAGTGCTCGACGGCGTAAAGCATAGCGAAGCGGGCCACATGCGGCGGACGGAGCTGGATCTAGCGGATGTCGGGCCGGGCTATTTCCGGAATAAAATTGCCCAAAATTTGATCGGAGAGGGCGGGCGGCTGGTGGAATATTTTGGCTGGAATCTGGTCGCGCTGGCGTTCTTCTTCGCCCTCCTCCACATCTTTAAGCGGCCGGAAACCGCGGTCTTGCGGTGGATGATTCTGGCGATGTGGCTGGGGGCGGTGCTGGGGATGGCGGTCTACGGCATCTCGGAGGAGCAAGGGGTGGCCGCGAATCAGTTGCACCTGCTCTTTATCCCGATCATGACCTGCTTCGGGCTGGCCTATCTGCTCGTGCAATGGAACCGACTGGAGATCGATTACCGGATTGCGCGGATCGGTTTCATTACCCTGCTTTTCCTCCTCTGCGCGCTGCCCATGATCGCGACTAATTTCCCCCCCAGCCCGAAAGCGGGAGTGCGCTGGCCGCCGTATGTGCCGCCCTACATCTCGGTCTTGAATGCCTGGATGGAGCCGGAGGAAATCACCGCTTCCGATATGCCGTGGGCGATCGCGTGGTATGCAAATCGGCGGGCCATCTGGCTGCCTGAAACGGTCAAGATGTTTACCGAATTCCACGATTACGGCCTCTTCGGCGCGCCTTTGAACGGACTTTACCTGACGCCGATCAGCGGGAGCCAGAACACGCTTTCGGATATCCTGAAGGGCGAGTATCGCGATTGGGCGCCGATGATTTTGCGCAGTGTGGATTTGCAAAAATTCCCGCTCAAATGGGCCACGCTCCTTGGCCTGGAAAACGAGTGCGTTTTCTTTTCCGATCACAATCGGCAACGCCCGCCGGGTTCCTAACAGCCCGTCGAAGGCCGCCATCTAGCTGCCCCCGAACAACCCAGACGGAATCGTCTGAGAATTTTCGTTCTCGGTACGAGCACGCGAGCCGTGCGGCTCCGCGTTAAACCCGTCATCTTCCCACCTTTTGCCGCAGCTGCGGCAAAAGTTCGTACTGCTAGGGTAGTGGGGTAGGGTCGCCGCGCGCGGCGACCTGGCGGCGTGGTCTGCTTCAAGACTGGCTTGTAAGATTAATTAGCCACTGACACATCCTGGACGGCGCCGCGCGCCGTCCCTACCCAAGGGGCGCGCTTCCGCGCCGCCGGATAGTTTTCCGTTTACGAACCGGCCCACCACGATATGAATGGGCGGTGGCTCAAACTAACAAACTTTTCGGTACCGATGGCGTCCGCGGCGTGGCCAACGTGGAGCCCGTCACGGCCGAGACGGCGCTGAAGCTGGGCCGGGCCGCGGCGCATGTCTTTACCCAGCTGAACCCGCGCACCCTCCCTGAGGGCGCGCGGCCGAAGATCGTGCTCGGGAAGGACACCCGGCTTTCCGGTTACATGCTGGAAAATGCGCTCGTCGCCGGGATTACCTCGTTAGGCGTCGATGTCCTCGTGATCGGGCCGTTGCCGACGCCGGGCGTGGCCTACATCACGCGCTCGCTCCGCGCGGACGCGGGCATCGTCCTCTCCGCTTCGCATAACGCCTACGAGGATAACGGGATCAAATTTTTCCGCCACGATGGCTACAAGCTGGACGATCGGATCGAGGATCAGATCGAGCATCTCGTCTTCAGCGGCGAGATCGATTCCGTCCGTCCGACCGCGGGAAAAATCGGGCGCGCCCGGCGGATCGACGATGCGCTCGGGCGCTACGTGGAGTTTGCGAAAGCGAGCTTTCCGCGCGGGATGTCGCTCGAGAAAATGCGGATCGCGGTGGATGTGGCGAACGGCGCGGCCTACAAATCGACTCCCTGCATTTTGCGCGAGCTGGGCGCCGATCTAACCGTCTGCCACGACGAGCCGAACGGGACCAACATCAATGCGGATTGCGGCAGCACGCACCCGGCCGAGATCCAGCGGATCGTGCGCGAGTGCGGCGCATCGGTCGGCATCACGCATGATGGCGATGCCGATCGCGTCCTGCTCTGCGATGAGAACGGCGAGCTGGTGGATGGCGATGAAATTCTCGCGATCGCCGCGCTCGATTTTCTCCAGGCCGGCCGCCTGCGCGAGAACACGTTGGTGGCCACGGTGATGAGCAACTTCGGCTTGGACGAAACGCTGGCCGCGGCGGGTGGCCAGGTTTTGCGCACAAAGGTGGGCGATCGCTACGTGATCGAGGAAATGGTGAAGCGGGATCTGAACGTGGGCGGCGAACAAAGCGGCCACATGATCTTCCGCGATTTCTCCACCACGGGCGATGGGATCGTCTGCGCGCTCCAGATTCTACGGATCATGCGCGCGACCGGGAAACCGCTGAGCGAGTTAAAGCAGGTGTTGAAAAAATATCCGCAGGCGCAAAGAAACCTGCGTGTGAAAGAGAAACCGCCCCTGGCCGAGATGGGCGAGGTGATGAAGCTGGTGAGCTCGGCGGAAAAGGAGCTGGACGGGAAGGGACGCGTGCTGCTGCGTTATTCTGGGACGGAGCCAAAGATTCGGTTGTTGATCGAAGGGCGCGAGCTGGCGCAGATCGATCGGCAGGCAGATGGAATAGCGGATGCGATCCAAAGCGCGATCGGCGAATAGGACCACGCATGACACTTAAGGACATCATCGAGGCGCTGCTCTTCAGTGCGCAAAAACCGCTCACCGCCCGCGAGCTGATGGGCGCGGTCAAAGGCGCGGAGATCGAAGGAGAAACGAACGGATTTGCTTCCACCAAAGAAGCGGGGATCGCGGCCGGACTGGAACAGCTCAAGATCGAATACCTCGAGCAAGGGCGCGCCTTTCAACTCCTGGAGAAAGCGGAAGGCTGGCAACTGGCAAGCGATCCGGCCTATGCGCCTTGGGTGCGGCAATTGTTTCCGGCGGCCAAGCCGGCACGGCTCACCCCTCCGTCGCTGGAGACGCTGGCCATCATCGCCTACCGGCAACCGATCACGCGCGCCGATGTGGAAGCGGTCCGCGGGGTGGCGGTGGATGGCGTTTTGCAGAGTTTAATGGAGCGCGGGCTGGTCAAGATCGCGGGGCGCGCGGACGTGCCGGGCCGGCCGTTGCTCTACGAGACGACGCAATTTTTTCTGGAGCACTTCGGGTTGCGGAATCTGGACGAGCTGCCGAACTCGGAGGAATTGCGACGGCGCTATCTGCCCACGGCGCCGGTGGCAGAGCAGCCGGAGTTGGAGCCGGTGGCCGCAGTGGAGCCGCCCGCGGCGTCCGAAGACGATGCGCGCGCGGAAGAGCCGGCGTCTTAGCTAAAGCGTGTGACGCGGCGGGTAGGGACGGCGCGCTGCGCCGTCCAGTCGGCGGGTTTCGCTCTCCGTGGCACGAACGATCTCAGTGCCGTCCGCGCCCCGTGGTCGCCGCAGCGCGGCGGCCCTACCCGCCGGCTTCCACCTCTGCCACCGCGCGCTCTATCTCTCGGCGGGGCGCGGGACGCGGGCGCTCGTCGGTGATTTCGATTTTTTTCATTTCCACTTTGATGAAGCTGAGCACGACCGGGGCCAGCACCACGCCGGAAATGCCCATCAGCCGCTCGCCGATCAGCATGGCCAGGAGCATGAGCCACATCGGGTGATCGATCCGTTCGCCGATGATGCGGCTGTTCAGGAAGTATTCCAGCTTATGGATGACGAGGAGAAAAATCAGGGCCCAGCCCGCCAGTTGTGGCGACATCGTGAAGGCGATGCAGATGATGACGGTGTTACTGGCCAGGTTGCCCACGATCGGGATTAAGCCGCAGACGAAGGTGAGAATGATGACGAGGCTGGCGTACGGCAAACCGACTGTGAAGACGAAGATCGAGGTGAGGGTGGCGTTAATCGCGGAGATGATGATTTGGGCGCCCAGGACCATGGAAAAACTGCGGTAGAAGGAGGCGAACCGCTCGCGGATGCGGGTGGTGTAATAGGTGTAGAGATTGAGCCGAGTATGGCCGCGCGCGCGGCGGGCTTCGAATTCCGGATTAAAGAACACGCTGACTGCGATCACCACGCCGATGAGCAGAAAGACGAATTCCTTGGTCGCGATCTTGACGTATTTTCCGAGATCTCCGAGCGCGTTACGCACGCTTTCGAGGGCGACCACGCGGAGGCTATCGATATCGGTGAAGGGGAGCTCGATCCCGTGTTCTTGCGCGAACCGGACCACGATCGGGAGGGAGGTTTCGACGATCTCGGGCAGGGCGACGAAGGCGCGCTTAAGGAAGAAGACCGCGCCAGAGAAGGCGGCCGCGATCACGATGAGGAAAAGCGTGAGGGCGATCCATTTTTTCCCGAAGAAGGCCAGCTTGCTGAGCGCGAGGTAACAGAAAAACGCTACCAAAAATGGGGTGCCGAGATGCAGGACGGCGAGCAAAACCAGGAGTAGCCCGAAGATGACGTAAGAGATGACGACAGGTTTTTGCATCGGGAAGCGCCGGCCGGAGCGGCGTCCCGCAAAATATCTCCAAATCAGGATCACGCCATGCCGGGTTTCCGGAGGAGCGAGGTTGATCTTGCGAAGCGGCGGGCGAAAACGATCATGCAGACATGAACAAATTGGCGTCTCGCTGCGGTGGATGGTTGCTCGCTGGTCTGGCGGTCTTCGGGCTGAGCGGTTGCGGCAGTTACAACCGGCTCATTACCCTGGAGCAAAACGTGAACAAGAAGTGGGCCGATGTGCAATCGGTTTACCAGCGGCGCGCCGATCTCATTCCGAACCTGGTCAACACCGTCCAGGGCGCGGCCAACTTCGAGAAATCCACCTTGACGGAAGTGACCAATGCACGCGCCAGTGTGGGCCAGGTAAAGCTGGATCCAAACAAGGCGCCGACGGACGCCGCGCAGCTCGAGCAATTCCAGCAGGCGCAGGGACAACTGAGCAGCGCGCTCTCGCGGCTGTTGGTGGTGAGCGAAAATTATCCCCAGCTCCGTGCCACCGAAGCGTTCCAGAATCTGCAGGCGCAACTGGAGGGAACGGAAAACCGAATCTCGGTGGAGCGAAATAATTTCAACGGCGCGGTCCAGGCCTACAACACCGCACTGCAGAAATTCCCGACCAACATGCTGAACAAGATGTTCGGTTTTAAGGAACGGCCGTTTTTCAATGCGCAGCCGGGCGCGGAGAAGGCGCCCACGGTGAACTTCGGTGCCTTCGGCAACACTCCGCCGCCGGCGCCCGCGGTCCTGGTCCCTGTCCCGTCGCCGGATGCGATGGTGGGAAATCCAAACACCGCGCCTACGGTCGCACCGACGCCATAAGCGTATTGCTCACACGCACGCGTTGGACCCATCGCCGTGCTCCCGCATCTAGCTCGATGAAAGCGGCCTTCTGCGCTCTGGCGCTTTTCGTCGTCAGCGGCGTTTTGCCGGCGCGGGCGGCGGAAGTCATTCCACCGAAGCCGGCCGGCTATTTCAATGACTACGCGGGTGTCGTGTCCAAGGACGCCGCGCTCCGGTTTAACGAGGAGCTGGCGCAGTTTGAACGCGATACTTCCGATCAGATCGTGGTCGCCGTCTTCCCCAAGATGCAGACGGATTCCGACGTGGCGGATTACACCCAGCGCGTAGCGCAAGCGTGGCAGGTCGGCCAGGCGGAGAAGCGGAACGGCGCGGTCCTCTTCGTCTTTATCCAAGATCGGAAGATGTACATCCAGGTCGGCTACGGCCTGGAAGGCGCGCTCCCGGATGTGACCGCTTTCGACATTACCTCGCGGCGGATGCAGCCGCGCTTCAAGGCGGGAGATTACGAAGGAGGCCTCGCGGTCGGGATTGAATCGATGGAAAAGGCGATCCGCGGGGAATACAGCGGCTCGGGTAAAACGGCCGCGGAGGATGGCTCTTCGGAAGCTGGAGGATGGCCGCTGCTTTTCCCGTTGCTGCTCTTTGGCCTCTTTCTTTATTTCTCGCTCCGCCGGGGAAAGGGCCGGCGAGGCTCGGGTTACTCGGGCCGGGGCGGGCCCTTCATCGGCGGCTGGTCGGGCGGGAGCGGGGGCGGTTGGTCGGGTGGCTCTTCCTCGGGCGGTGGCTTTAGCGGGTTTAGCGGGGGCGGCGGAAGTTTTGGCGGCGGCGGGGGCGGTTCCAGTTGGTGAGGTGCGATGAGGAGTAAAGATTTCATCGCCCGGCTGGATCACGAACGCATCGTGGCCGCGATCAAAGCCGCGGAGGCGCAGACCTCCGGCGAAATCCGGGTCTATCTCCAGCGGGGGGCGGTGAAGGAAGATCCGCTCGCTTTGGCCACGCGGAAATTTCTTGAGTTCGGCATGGAGAAGACGGCGGCGCGGAATGCGGTGCTCATCCTGGTCGCGCCGCGCGCGCAGAAGTTTGCGGTGGTGGGCGACGAAGGCATCCACCAGAAATGCGGCCCGGAGTTCTGGGATCGGCTGGTGGCCGCAATGCGGGCGCATTTTAAGCGCGAGGAATTTACGGCCGCGCTGGTGGAAGCGATCGAGACGGCGGGCGCCTCGCTGGCGAGCCATTTCCCCCGGCAGCCGGATGATCGCAACGAGCTGCCCGATATCGTTTTGGAAGACTGAAGAGGACGGGGCGGGCAGGCTTGCAAAGTCGCCCAGCTGGTGTTCATTCCCGGTCCGCAGCGAGTTTTTGAAGCTGCGCCGTTGGTCCCTGGGGTTCCGTGCCAAGCGGAAGCCGTACTCGCCAGGGGGAACCCGGCGCGTCCCAAATGGAGGAATGGAGTAGTGGGGTATTGGCCGGGGTGTCTTGTTATAGCACTCCAATAGTCCAGCACTCCAACACTCCAGAAAAATCACATGCCAGTTCGTTACGGTCGTTTTGAAATGCCGAAGACCCTCACTAAAGATGAGGGTTCGGCCACTGAAACCTACGCCAAGTTCGTCGCCGAACCTTTCGAGGCGGGCTATGGCCACACGGTCGGAAATTCCCTCCGCCGCGTTTTGCTCTCGTCCCTCGAGGGCGCCGCGATCACCGCGGTCCAGATCACCGGCGCACAACACGAGTTCGCCACCCTACCCGGGGTCGTGGAAGACGTCACCGACATCGTGCTTAATCTGAAGCGGGTAAAATTCAAAGCCGCCGAGCATGAGCCGCGCCGATTGAATCTCTCCGTGAACAAGGAAGGCGAAGTCACCGCGGGCGATATCCAGGAAGTGACCGGGTTCGAGGTCTTAAACCCAAAGCAGCACATCTGCACACTCGACAAGAAGCATAAATTCGAGGCCGAACTCGAAGTGCGCGTTGGTCGTGGCTTCGCCACCGGCGATGAGAACAAACGCGCTGATCAGCCAATCGGCCTCATCCCGATCGATTCCATTTTCTCGCCCGTCACCCGGGTGAAATACGCGGTCGAAAACACCCGCGTTGGGCAGCGGACCGATTACGACAAGCTCATCATCGAAGTGTGGACCGATGGCCGCCTGACTCCGGACGACGCCATGCTCCAGGCTTCCGCGATTCTCCGGCATCACCTCGATGTTTTCGTGAATTTCAACGAAGACGTGATTGAATTCGACGAAACGCCGGCCGGTGTTTCCGAGGAAAACATGAAGCTGAAGAAGCTCCTCAACATGAGTGTGAACGAAATCGAGCTGAGCGTGCGCGCGGCCAATTGCCTGAACAACGCCAACATCACCACCGTGGGTCAGCTCGCGCAAAAATCGGAAGCCGAGATGCTCAAGTATCGGAACTTCGGCAAGAAATCGCTCAACGAGATCAAGGACAAACTACAGCAGCTCCAGCTCGGCCTCGGGATGAAATTCGATCCGGGTTTGGTGGACATTCCCTCTGCCGCGAGCGAAAACGTGAGCGCGAATGGCGCCGCCGATCCCGACGAAGCCTGATCCGGTTTAGCCCCATCGCGGAGAATCATCCATGAGACATCAGAAGAAGACCGTAAAACTGGGCCGCACCGCGGCGCACCGGAAGTCGCTGCTGGCCAACCAGGTCTGCAGCCTGATCGAGCACCAACGGATCAAGACCACCCTGGCCAAGGCGAAGGCCGTCCGCCCGCTCGCGGAAAAGATGGTCACGCTCGGGAAAAAAGGAACGCTCCATGCCCGCCGCACCGCCCTGGCGGTGCTGCGCCAGAAAGATTCCGTCAAAAAATTGTTCGACGACATCGCGCCCCGGGCCGCGGATCGCAAAGGCGGTTACACCCGCATCGTGAAACTCGGCGCGCGGAAAAGTGATTCCGCCCCCGTCGCTTTCATCGAATGGGTGGACGCGCCGACCGTGACCGAAGAGCCGGAGACGGAGGAAAAAGGCAAGAAGACCAAAGCGACCAAGAGCGCGAAATCGACAGCCGCGACCTCTGAAACCAAGCCCGCGCGCAAAGCGAAAAAGCCCGCTGAGTCGGAAGAGAAAACGGCCGAGTAGGTTCCCGTCCGCTAAAAGATTCACAACCCGCCTGAGTGAGCTGCAGCAGCTCGCCAGGCGGGTTTGTTTTTGTCGCGATCGGTTGCACCTCTGATCCAAGGCGCGCTTCGCCTTCTCGACGTCCCACAGTCGGGACAGCTCTCTCCCGTCCTTGCTACAGGCCGGAGGCGAGAGCCCAGCGCGAAAAGTATTCAAGTGATTGTATCCGAACTACTTAATTACATTCTCGATCATTTGGCACAAGGCTTGCGATAGGAGCGGCCCAATCCAAATCGATCAGATGAAAAACAAATCCACTTACGCCCTCCTACTCAACGCCGAAGCCGAAGAAAAAGGGCGCTCCTTATTCGAACTATGCGTCTACGGGCTCGTCCTCGCCTGCATGACCATCTCCGGCTGGCAATTCGCTTCTACTGCTATGGGCAAGACCGCGAAGCCGGCTCCGCCACAAGAGATGATCGCCGAAGCGCCGGTCGTTCCGCCGGCAGTCGCCTCAACGCGCGGTTAATCCCGGTAGGGACAGCGCGCTGCGCTGTCCAAGGCGCGTGGCCGCGCGAAAATCGCACGAGCCATCTTAAGCCGCACCCGAGTCCTGGATCGCCGCAGCGCGGCGACCCTACCCTCGCAGCCGCGTCAGCGTCCACTCCAGCCCGCCATCGGCGGCGATCTCCAAGTGGGCCACGCTGGCCGGCGCGCCCCGGTTGGGCCGGGTCACGCAGCCCGGATTGAGAAAACGCACTCCGCCGCGCGTTTCGTCGCGCGGCACGTGAGTGTGCCCATGCAAAAGCACCTCCACTCCCTCCGGAGACCGCTCCGGCGGGATGTGCATCAG
>JBBSLZ010000023.1:0-20393 GCA_038233435.1 Chthoniobacterales bacterium | reverse complement strand
CGCTGTGTCACGCGCCTCGCGGGACACCCGAGCAAGATAGGCGCGCTTTTGCTCGTTGGAACGTCCCCCCAGTTTTTGGCGAGGCGCCAGAAACAGCGGGCGGGGCGCCCGCGCTCCCCAATCTTCCCTGCCGCGACGTTAAGCAGGACACGCGCGTCGCTACACCTCGCGCACCTCGAACCGTGACCGAGTGCCTTTCCGCTCTCACACTCGCCGAAGTGAGATGGCTCCCCGCCCCTCCCGCCAGAAATCCACTCCTTCCGTTCACCACCACTCGCGGCTAAACTCCGCCGCGCCTTCGCCGAGCGTCCCCGCTCGAGACCGCCCATGCCTCCCACCCGCCAAGACCCTCCCGGAGCCCGCCCAGCTTCCTCGCCTGATCTCTCTTCCCGGTGGGAAAGCGAACGCGCCTTCCGCGCCATGCTGTGGACCTTCGCGGGCGTCCTCTTGGTTTACTCCGCCGTGCCGATTGCCAACGCGCTGCTCGGCGAGAGCATCAAGGATAACGCGGTCTGGTTCGCCGCCGGCCAACACGTCGTGCGGGGCGAACAGATCTACCCGGAGCGCGGCCAGCAGTTCCCGTTTATGTATCCGCCGACCGCAGCGCTCCTCCTCGCGCCGGTCAGCCTGCTCGGTCAGACCGGGCTGGTGGTCGCGTTGGTCGTGCTCAATCTCCTCGCCTGGATCGCCAGCATCCTGCTTGCGGTCCGGCTCGCCAGCGGCACGTGGCAACGCCAGCCACTGCTCGTCTATGCGCTCCCGAATTTGTTCATCAGCGTTTACGCCTGGAGCAATTTCCATCTCGCCCAGCCTAGCCTGTTGCTGCTTGCCCTCATGCTCGGCGCTTTTGTTTTGTTACAAGGGCGACACCGCGCATGGGCCGGCTCGCTCTTTGCCCTTGCGGCCGCGATCAAAGCTTTCCCTTTCCTCGCCATCTTCTACTTGATCGTGCGTCGGCAATGGCTCGCCACCGCCGCTCTTCTGCTCACCCTCGCCTTCCTCTTGCTCGCGCTGCCGACGCCATTCCGCGGCTTCGCGCAGGCGCGGACAGATTTGCAACGATGGACTCAGGGCATGTTGTTCAAATACGACGACCAGGGCGTCGCGCAGCGTCCTGGCCGAAGTCATTCCTGGCGAAACCAATCACTCGTCGGCGTGGCCAATCGACTCCTTCGTCCGGTTGACGCCGATGCTGATATCGCGCCGCACCGTCCCATCTACGTGAACCTGGCTAATCTCAGCTTCACCGCCGTGAACGGAATCATCCTGGCCGCCGCGCTCGCGCTCGGCCTGCTCTTTCTGGGCGTGATGCCGCGCCGTGCCCATCGCACCAGCGAAACCGACGCGCTCGAGGCCGCGCTCTTTCTTCTCCTCCTCCTGCTCTTCACGCCGCTCTCGTTTGGCTACCTCTTCGCCATTTTAATGTTCCCGTTCACCGTCATCGTTTGGCGATTGCTCAGGAGGCCAAACCCGCGACTGCTGACGTGTCTCATCGCATCCGTCCTGCTCCTCGCCTTGACGATTCCGTTCCAGAAAATGGCGCAAGCCTACGGAAACACCGCGCTCGCCACCATTATCCTTTTCGCGGCGCTGGCGTGGGAGCTGCAGTCGAGCCGGCGGCCACCGTCTTCCGGCGTCCTAAAATAATTCGCCCGGCCGCCGCCAGCCAGCGCGCCGCGAAGAGCAGCGCGATCCGCAAAGTCATCTTCGAAGTGCCACGGGCGCGATCCCGAAACGCGATCGGCACTTCCACCACCCGCAGCCGGCGGCCGCCCCGCACGATCGTCTCAAAGGCGATTTTGAAGCCCGTCGCCCCAGGCGCCAGATCGAGTAGCAGCGAACGCCGAATGGCAAAGAAACCGCACATGGAATCGTGCACCCCCGTCAGCGGATAAGCCAGCGCCGCTGCCGCGCGCGACATCACCCGCCGGGAAAATGGCCAACCCGGAGTCGTGCCGCCTTTCACATAGCGGCTCCCGATCACCATCTCGGCGCGCCCCGCCCGAAGCGGCTCGAGCAGACATTGGATGGAAGCCGGCGGATGGCTCAGATCCGCATCCATTACCACCAACACCTCGGCCTGCGAGACCTGCGCACCCGCCAGGACGGCGCCCGCCAGTCCGAGCGTGGGACGCTCACGTTCGAGCAGGCGGACCGGGAAGGAGGCGGCCAGAGCACGCACGCAGTCCGGAGTGCCATCGGTCGATTGATCATCCACGATCACGATCTCAGCACAATCCGGCACCCACTCCATGATCTGACGCACCAGGGGCGCGACATTCTCGGCCTCGTTCAACGTCGGGACGACGACCGCGATCGAGCCAGATTTCAGTGGGTCCACCATCACGAAGCCGACGATAGCAGAGCGGCGCCGGCGCGCGAGGAGGTGGAGCCGAAGACGGGACTCGAACCCGTGACCTGCTGATTACGAATCAGCTGCTCTACCAACTGAGCTACTTCGGCCTTGGCCTGATAACGCTCTCTCAATTCCACCGCGCCGCGTCATTCTGAGGAAGCAGCAGGCGGCATTTCCGGCTATCGGGAGGACACTCTGCGCTTTCGCGTTCCGCAGGCAAGTCGATTTGCGCAAATCGCGGCGTTGCTTTGGCGAAAGACACGCCAACCTTGGAGAACGGGCGGTGTGAAACACGGCCGCCATTCACGACCGCCTCAATATTTGACCAAATCGCAAAGCCGCCAGGGAGTCGCGCACAGCCAAAAAGAACACCTCTGGACCGGGGCACCCACCCAATTTAAAACTTTGGAACATTTAAAAACTTGCCCTACCGCTTCCCTTAGTAGTCCGGGATGCGCACCCTACAGCCTCTTCTCGGGACGCCTTGCTATCCGCATCCGCGGATGGCGGCCTACGTGCGCGCAGCCGGGCTCAATCGCGGTTCCTTCCGTTTCGAACCGGATCACGCTGTGACTTTCGATTTGCCTTCCATTCGCTCCGGACTCAAGCCGCTTTGGCCGGGCGTCCTGGGCATCGCAGCTCTCACCGCGACCGCTTGCTCCGGGAAAGTCACCCGAGCGGTGGACGCGCGGATCCTCCATCAGAGCGGCTCGGTTTCGATCGAGGGCGCTCACACTCCGGCGAAGGGAGGCCGGGCGGTTATCCAGCCGGGTGCCACTCTCCAGACCGGGCCCGACGGCACCGTCGATCTCCTCGTGCTGCCCGGCATGATGATTCATCTTCAGGAAGCCTCGACCCTTCAGGTGGATCGGTTGGCTTTGACTAAAAATGGCAATGCCACCGACGAAGCCATGTCGCGCGAAGTGGCGGTCCGGATCATTCGGGGCAGCGCGGTCGTCGTGGTCCAATTCGAGTCGGACCCGGGGAATTGGAGCCTCACCACTCCGGCGGGCGTCTTCACCACCCGCCTCCCAGGCACTTTTTTCCTTCGGGTCGATCAGAACCACACCCGCCTTACCTGCGTCCGCGGCGCCATCGAGTTTGCCACCGCCGGGCAGAATGCGTCCACCTCACTCTCGGCGGGATATTTCCGGGAATGGCCGGGCCAAGAGCCGGAAAGCTCACCCGTCGAGCTCGACCCGCAGGCTCAGGAAGAAGTGGAGCGCACGCTCAGGTTGGAGCGAAATCTGCTCCAACTGGCTCGCCGTGAGCGTTTCTCTCCGTTTCCCTGGCGCGACCTTTGATCCGACCCCCTCAATTAAAACAGTAAAAAAACCTTGCCCCACCTTCGTTAGACCCTACAATCGCGACTTAACCCTAGCTCTTATGTCCAATCACTCCCGCCGCTCGCCTCTTTGTTCATCTCTCATCGCCTTCCTTGCGATCCTTTGTCTGGCCACCGTCAGCACCTTCGCCGCGCCTGCCGATGAAATCACCCGCGCGGTGCGAGCCGGCGGTGCCGCCAGTGTCGAAGCGGCTACCCCAGCTCAGTTCTCCCGCGCCCTCAGCTCCGTCCTCACCCGGGTAAAGGAAAATCGCTTCCCTTCCTATACCACCGCCGCCATCGGCCTCCGCCCCGACCTCGCGCCCCAAATCACCGCCGCCGTCTTGCGCGCACATCGGCCGGACGGACGCGTCGATGATTCCTGCCAATGGGTGGACGGGATCATTCGCGCCGCCCTCGCCGCTGCTCCCAGTGCGAAAGACGCCATCGTCCGTGCCGCCCTTGAGGCCGAACCTTCCGCCCGCGAGTGCATCCTGACCGCGGCTGGAGTCAGCGGTGGGACCCAACCAGCCTCGTTCCGTCCTCCCGGCATCGACGCGGGCAACATTAACAGCACGTCGCTTGGGACTATCAATCCCGGCAATCTGGGAGCGCAGGGAAACATCCAGTCCCCCGGGCAAGAGCGCTTCACCATTTGCCACAACGGCAATACTCTAACTTTGCCTCGCCCCGCTGCGGAAGCCCATCTGCGGAATCATCCCACCGATACCCTGGGCCCGTGCCCCTGAGCTAACGCTCCCGGTCCTTCCGCCATTGCCCGTTTATGATCGCTCTCCTACCCGCGCGCCGCCCTTCGGGCCGTCCCTCAAAGCCGTTCCGCAATATCGCTGCCGCCGCCTGTGCGCTACTCTTTGCCAGTTCCCCTCCTCTCCTCGCTCAGGAGGTCTATTCGGGCACCGAATCGCTTCCCCTTTCCACGGTTGACAGTCAACGCCCCTTCGTCCTGAACGCGGAATCTGGCCCTCTCCCGCCCGGGGAAGGTCCCGGCTATATTGATCCCAAAGGCGACGCCAAAGCCAGTGTCGAGATCAATGCCGGCGATGAAGTTTCGGCCGTTCCGAAACGCTTCGTTTACGCCTTCCGTCTCACCTTGCGCGGCGTCTACGACGACAACATTTTCCTGCGGAACACCAATCGCGTTGACGATTACTACTTCGCCATCGAGCCCGGCGTCACCCTCGGGTTCGGCGATATCGTGGGCCGCGATGCCAATTATATTCGGCTCGATTACGCGCCCAGCATCTTCCTCTTCGTCGATAATTCGGACTCGGACGCCATCCAGCACCTGCTTCGCCTCGAAGGGCGCTACAACTTTGGCCGCCTCGGCCTGACCATCAGCCAGGATGTGCAATTGCTCGACGGCACCAATCTCGGGGCGGTCGGCGCCACCGGAGCAAATGCGAACCCCGGAGTCAATCTGGACGCTGGCGGCGATTCCCAGGTCAACATTTACACCACCCACGCCAACGTCACCTACGATCTCACCGGGAAGACGTTCCTGACTGGCAGCCTCAACTACGGCGCCACTGAATACGATACCCTGATCAGTTCGGAGACCATCTTCGGGAATGTGTTCATCAATTACACCTACAGTCCGAAACTTGTCGTGGGTCTTGGCGGCACCTTCGGATATAACTGGGTGGATAACACCAATCCCAACCAGACTTTCGAGCAGGCGAACCTCCGTTTGACCTACCAGATCACCGGCAAAATCAGCCTCAACGCCTCCGCCGGTGTCGAATTCCGGCAGTTCGAAGACGATCTTCGCGGCAGCGATTACGTCACCCCAGTCTATGAGTTGGGCGCCACCTATCAGCCGTTCGATGGCACCACGGTTAACCTCCGCGGCAGCCGCCGCTCCCTCAATTCCGCGGTGCTCCAGGCCCAAAATTACAACGCCACCAATATCACCTTCGGCATTCGCCAGCGCTTTCTGCGGCGCATCTACGTGGGTCTGGCCGCCGGCTACGAGAACTCGGATTACTACAATACGGTCCAGTTCGTGAACGCGAACCGGCAGGACGATTACTTCTACATCCAACCTGCCGTCGATGTCACGATCACGCCTTTCTGGACCGCGGGCGCGTATTATCTCCATCGTGAAAATAACAGTTCTTCGAATTTCTTCAGCTTTGATGACAACCAATACGGCCTGCGGACTTCGCTCCTCTTTTAGGGTAAGAGCGAACAGGCGTCTGAATCCGGCGCAGCCCTTCAGCGCTCGACTGGTCGCTCTCCTCCTTCTCGTCCTCGCCGGTTCGGTTGGCGCGCAGACCAATCCCGGCGATCAGCCGGCCGCCGCCGCGCCCCCTCCAGCCTCGATTTCTGCCCCTGCCTCCGCCAGCGGCGTCAGCGCTCCGGCGGGTTACGTTCTGAGCGCAAACGACCAGGTCGCCGTCGAAGTCTTCGGCGAAGACGATCTCCGCACCAACGGCCGCCTGAATGGCGAGGGCAATCTCAGCCTTCCTCTGCTCGGCTCCGTTAGTCTCTCCGGCCTCACCCTCACCCAGGCCGCGGCCCGCCTCACCGAACTCTACGGCAAAGATTACTTGGTCAGCCCGAAGGTCAACGTCACCCTCGTCGGCTACGCCAAGCGCCGCTTCACCATCCTCGGGCAGGTCAATCGACCCGGCAGCTTCGAGATGCCCGATGGCAGCCCGGGTGGCGTCGATCTTCTGGAAGCGATCGCGATGGCGGGCGGTTATACCCGCATTGCCGCTCCCGGCCGGATCAGCGTCCGTCGTCCCACGAGCGCGGGCGATCAAGTTTTGCAAGTCGACGCGCGGAAAGTGGCCAAAGGGGGCGGTGGTTTTCGGGTGCGCCCGGGCGACACCATCACGGTAGGGGAAAGTATTTTCTAGTGTTGTTCCGCCCCGCGCGCCCGACCGATAGGGCCTCCGCCGGTCGCAGGTGGTTTGCTTCTTCCCACCGATCGGTTTAGCGATTCTAGATTAGGTCCGGTCTTTGTCATCTTTATCTCGACCACGTATGCCTCCACCTTCGACCACCACACCGCCTCCTGCGACTGCTCCGCTTGCCCCGAAACTCCCGAGCCTGAGCGGCGCTTCTATTGGCGCTCCTCCCGAGCAGCGCGGCTTTGATTTCCGCCACTTCTGGCATTCTCTCCTCGAGAAATTCTGGATCGTCGCCCTTTGCGTTTTGGCCGGCCTCTTCCTTGCCCTCGGCTACCTCGCCCGCACTCCCAAGCTCTACCAGGGCCACATCACCCTAGAGGTCGATGTCCAGGATCCTACCCCCATCCGGTCCGACGATTCTTCCAGCCGGATGCGCACCATGTTCCTGGCCAGCCAGGAAGCGATGCGCACGATCGAGCAAAATATGACCAACCGGACGCTCCTCGCGCGCGTCGTCCGGGCCGAGAACTTGGCCGAGGACGGTGGCCGTGCCCTGCTCGGTCGCTCCGTCCTCCAGGACAACCGGAATCGCGGCGCGGCCGAGCCAGCGCCCCCGCCACCCGCGCCCTCCCCAGGCGGCTCCATCCCTCCTTCCGCCACTTTCACTCCGCTCGAGGAAGCCCTCGCGGGCGCGCTCTCCACTATGATCAAACCCGTCATCCGGCGCGGCACGCGCTTGATCGACGTCTACGTCACCAATCACGACCCCGCGATTGCCCAGCGACTCTCAGACGCCATCGGCCGCGAATACATCCGCTACTCCATCGAACAGCGCGCCTTCGGCAGTCAGGACACGCTCCGTTACCTCATGGAAGAAGAGGAACGTCTGAAAAAGAACCTCCAGAAAAGCGAAGCCGCCGTCGCCGAATACAAAGCCAACACGCCCGATGCCCTCCAACTCGGCGGTGGCGCCGCCGCCACGGGGAGCCAGGCCGGCGCGGGCAGCACCGGCAGCCGTGGCGGCCTCGTGGAAGACAAGCTGCAGGAACTAAGCACCAAGCTCACGACCGCGAAATCCGATCGGATGCGGATCGAGAGCGAACTCAAACAGATCGAAGGCATCGGCGATAACATAAGTGCGCTCCTCTCCGTCCCCGGGATCGCCGCCGCGCCCGCGGTTGTCGATCGCAAACGCGATGTCGCCCAGCTCGAAGCGCAAGTCGCTATGCTGGAGCAGCGTTACAAAGACAAACACCCGAAGATGATGGCCGCCCGCGCCGCCCTCGACGAAGCCCGGAACGCGCTCAAGCGCACCGCCCTCGGGCAACCCGCCGTCCTCCGCAACACGCTCGAACAAGCCAGTGCGGCCGAGCGGAATCTCGAAATCTCTGTCAACGAGCAGGAAAAATCAGCGCTCGCGCTCAATAAAGCGGCCATCGGCTACTCCGAGCTGGCTCGCCAGGCGGAAACAGATCGCGCCCTCTACGAGAGCGTCCTGCGCCAGATCAAAGAGACGAACCTGACCAAAGACGTCAAAACCAACGCCGTCAGCGTGATCGAGCGTTCTCCTCTCCCCACCGTCGCAGTCAGCCCGAAGCCCACCAAATCCATCATGCTTGGCTTGCTCGGCGGACTCGCCCTCGGCTTGGGTTTCGTCTATCTCACCGACCTTCTCGATCGCTCTCTTAAAACCGTCGACCAGGCAGAAGCCGCCCTCGGCCTGCCCGTCCTGGCCGCCGTTCCCGAGATCGGCAAAGGCGAGGCCGGGAGAAAAGCTGACCCGGAAGCCCCGCCAGCCAGCGCCGCCTATCGCCTTGTCGCGGAAGCCCCGGAAGGCCCCGCCGCCGAAGCCTTCCGCAACCTGCGCGCTTCCCTTTCCCTGCTCGGCCCGGAAGCCGAACGCAAAATCTTCCTCTTCACCAGCGCGGTGCCGAACGAAGGCAAAAGTTTCTCCAGCGCCAACTACGCGCTCGCCCTCGCGCAGCAGGGACATAACGTCCTCTTGATCGACGGCGATCTGCGCCGTCCCAGCCTGCATAAAATCTTCCTCCCCTCCACGAATGACTCAGAGAAGCAACCGCCCGGCATCGTCGATTGCCTGGTCGGAGCGGTCGATCTGGCCAGCGCCATCCGCTCCGTTTCCACCGAACGACTCGAAGCCGACGTTTTCAAAGATAAAACTGGGATTGTCGCAGCCACCGTGGGTCAGCTCTTCGTCCTCACCGGCGGACGCCGCGCGCCCAACCCCGCCGAAATCCTTAGCGGCCCCTCCTTTGCGAAGCTGCTTTCCGACGCCGCCAGCCAGTTCGATCGCGTTGTGATCGATAGTGCCCCCATTCTCGCGGTTAGCGACACCCTCCTCATGACGCCGCTCGTGCAAACCGTCTGCGTCGTCGTCTGGGCCAGCAAAACCCCGCGCAACGCTATCCAGCGCGCCCTCGGCATGCTCAACGGCGCCGGCGGCCGCCCCGCCGGACTCATCCTCAACCGCCTCCCGCGCCGGCGCGGCGGCGGTTACTACTACTACTACGCCTCCCCCGGCTACGGCAAAGGCGAAGGCGCCTACGGCAGCGACGGGGGGAAATGAAAAAAGCCGGAGTTTCCTCCGGCTTTTTCCACTGGTTATTGTTCTTCGTTACATTCTCTTCGTTCGTCATCCCGAGCAGGAGCGGAGTGCAATCTTACCTTCGCCGCCGAGCGGGGGCGTCGGAATAGAGCCCGGAGTAAATTCGCAGCGGAACTCCGGTTGCTACCGTAGAAGATCAAACCCGCCGAGCGGATGGCGGAAAACGCCGCCGCATTCATCCTCCCGAGCAGGCGCGAAGCGCAGCCTCACCTCAGCCCCAAACGGGGCGTCGAAATGAAGGCCGGAGTGAAGCGCCGCGGAACCCCGGCTTCAACCCGCAGAAGATCAAACCCGCGTAACGGGTGACGGAAGCTCTCTGTTGGTTGTCCTCGGCCATCCCTGGGATGAACTCACTCCGCCCGAACCCGTCCCCAGCGAGTGCTCCCCCAGCACACGCCCAGGTACGTCGCCACGTAAAGTTGAATCGAGGCCACCTGCAACGGGTAATCCACCAGCGCGTGTAGTTCCACCGACCCCAGCCCGAGCAGCACCAGCGGCAAGAAAAGACGTTGCCGCGGGCTCCAAGAAGGAGGGGCGTTTTCCAAAACGCCCTCGGCGGCCTGCAGGCCGTCGCTCCCTGCTCCTCCGCGTCCGGTATTCCCCCCCTCTCCCTTCGGAGGTCTGGAGGCCGCCGCTACTCGATGTTTCGCATGAAGTTTACCCGCCGCCGCGGGCATTCCGCGTTTCGCATTTCTCCGCCTCTCTCTCTTAACTGCTAACACGGCGCCCACGCCGCCAACCCCCATCCCGCCGAGGAACAACCACCCCCAAAGGCCGCTGCCCAGCCAACCCCACTCCAAGAGCGCCTGCAGATAATCCTCATGGAGCGATAGCCAGCGCCCGCCCAAATCCGCTCCCGCCCCCGCAGTGAAATAGGGAAAAATAACGGCAAAGGTCCCCGGCCCGAACCCCACCCAGCCGCCTTCGGGAATCCCCTTCCAGGCCGCCTCCTGCGCATGCCAGCGCGAATCTTTCGACATGGTTTCGCCGAGATTATCCCAACGCTCAAACGACCGATCCAGTCGACTCGTCTGGACCACCGCATAGAAAGCGAAAGCCAGCGCCAACGCCCCCGCCAAAGCCGTCCCCCACTCAAAGCGAGCGCGCGCCGCCTTCAACGTCGTCGGCAAGAGACCCACCACCAAAACGAGCAGAATCCCCGCTCCCAGAGCCTGCGACATCCGCGACGTATTCGAAAAAACCGCCACCGCACTGATCACCGCCAGACTCAACCAGAGCGCCCGCACCAAAGGCTGGCCCGGCCGTTGATACGCCCGCCAAGCCAGACCGAGGATCACAGGCAGGACCAGGTTCAGATAAGCCCCCGCGTTGGCGTGATAATAGAAAGTGGCGAAAAAGGTCGCAGAAGGATGCTCTGTTTCCCGCCAGAAGGTCATCGGAGCCCCACTCGCCTTCTGCATCAGCCCGAGGAAAGCAATCGACCCCCCCGCCAGCCCGATTGTCCACCAAAGCCTCAACAGCCAGCGCGGATCACGCACCATCTCCGCCACCAGGCACAAAGAGCCGAGTAACAACGTCACCCGCACCATCATCGCCACCGCCGTCGCCTGGTCCACCGCTCCCGGCGCGCCGGGGAACATCGCCGTCACCGGCACAAAGAGATAAAAATCCGAATCGTAAATCGCCTTCGCGTTCAGCGCCGTGAACCAGCCGAGGAGGAGCAGCAGCGCGATGGGAATGAGAAGAGCTGGCGGAAAATTGCGAAATGCGAAGTGCGAGGTCCGGATTGTTTCGTTGTTTATCGTCCGCTGCGAGACTTGCAAGCCAGCGGCCACCAGTCGGAGGACAAGAGCTGTGCCGAGCAGGAAATTCAGCGCTACCACTCCGGGTTCCGAGACGCTCCCGTAGTTCCACGGAGCGTAGAGGAGAGCCACGCACAGCACCCAGCCCGCCAGACTAAACAACGCGGAGGGCGAATTGCGAATTGCGGAATGGTGCCGCCTACTCATGAATTTGACGGCGGTCGCGGAACGTTCTTGCTACTCCGTGATTTCGCCATTCTGCCGCCGGCGACAAAGATGGCCAAAAGCTCTCGAGCCTCCGCCAACAGCCGTTCGTTTGTTCCCGCTTCTCAATGCCCGCTTCGATCAATAACTCAATCCAATATTCCGTTTCAGCCGCCTCCTTCTCGCAGGTGGCGACCTTATGAATGAAATCGTCATGCGACTCCGCGCGGCTTGCTTCCCGGTAGTTCTTACCGATCGAAGTGCCACTTTTTAAAAGCTGCCGCCCTAAAATCATGCCTTCCTGCGGACGGCGCAGACTTCCCGTAGTTCGATTCGCCGCAAGGGCGAAGATTCTGTTTTCAAGATCGTTTTTCATGCGGGCAGAATGCTGCGCACCACGGCGTCGGCGCAACTCCCATAAAAAAAAGCGCCCGATAGGGCGCCCATCCAAACCATCCGCTATTTGTCTAGCCACGTTTTAAATCTAAAAATCCTCATTCCTCATTCGCGACCCTCGTCCCCTCGGCGGACTGAAGACCGCCGCTCCTTGATCTTCCGCATGAAGCTTACCCGCCGCGGCGGGCAGTTCGCAATTCTTCACCGTCCCTTTCCAAACAGCACAGTATAGACGGTCTTAAACACAATCATCAAATCCAGCTTGAGCGAATAGTTCCGAATATAATACAGATCGTATTTCAATTTCTCGATCGCATCCTGATCGCTCTCCCCATAGGGATAATTCACCTGCGCCCACCCGGTAATTCCCGGCTTCACCAGATGCCGGAAATGGTAAAACGGAATCACCTTTTCATAGCGCTCCGCGCACACTGTCCACTCCGCCCGCGGCCCGATCAGGCTCATCTCGCCCCGTAAAACATTCCAAAGCTGCGGCAGCTCATCCAAGCGCAGCTTCCGCAGCCGTCCCCCCATCCGCGTAATCCGCGGATCATTCGCGCGAGTATACATGTCGTCCTCCTCAGCATCCGCGACCGACGACGGGTTATTCGTTATTTGAGCGGCGTCGGAACACGGCCGTCCCGGCTGTGCGGTGGGCATTCCGCCTTGAAAGCCCGGTCGTTGCTGCGCAGCCGTTACGGCCGCATTCCGCATTTCCTTCACTCTCATCGTCCGGAACTTAAAGACGGTGAACGGCGCGTTGTCCCGCCCCACCCGCGTCTGCCGGAAGATCACCGGCCCGCCGCTCTCCAGCCAGATCGCCAGCGCGATGATCCCAAACAACCAAGAACTGATCACCAATAACACGCTCGCCAGAGCGATGTCGAAAAGCCGTTTGGCATAATGGTAAGGCGAATTCCGCGCCAGTTGGAAACCCATCTGCAAAGGCCAGAACGGATCAAGCGACTGCACCGGCACATGCCGCCAGTGCGCCTCGTGAAAAGATTCCAGAGTATAAACCCGCACGTGCTGGAACTGCGTCCGCACCAGTCGCTCCAGCAGCTCCGGCCGCAGCCGGTCGATCCGCTCCGCTAGGATCACGCCGCTATAGCTCCGATCCAGCCGCTCCAGCTTCGTCGCCAGATCGCCCTCGATCAAAGGCGACCCCGGCCCGGCGATATGTTCCCCCACCCGTTCACGATCCAGATCCACAAACTCCAGCCGTTCTCGATTCACCGACGCCTTGTAAGACCGGTAAAACTCCGCCGCCATCTCCCCGCTCCCCACCACCAGAAAAGCCCGCCCCGCCATCGAAGCCGCGATCGAACGCCGAAAGCCTCGCCGATAAATTAGCGAGAGCGGCAGGAACGCCGCAAAGCTGATCAGCAAAACCGAGCGACTCGGCTTCATCGTCTGATCGAAAGCCGCCGCCGAATAAACCAGCATCGCGCTGATCAGCGCGGCCACGCACAGCGCCAAAACATGCTCCGTCGCATAGGAGAGCCCCCGCATCTCCGTGTTCCGATCATATCCGCCGATCACAAACAAAGCGCCCACGATCACGCTCATCTGCACCGCCTCGAAAAAGAAAAATTGCAGCGGCGTCGAAAACGCGACATCTCCCCGCAGCGACGTCGCCACCGAGTAAATCGTGAGCCAGAAAGCCAGATCCAGGACCAGCAACATCAGCGCCACCGTCCACTCCCTCCCCACGTGCCGCGCCTGATTAAAGCGCACCCCGGCCGCCGGCACCTCCAGAGAGTCGGCACTCAAGCGAACGTTCGGCGTGGCAGGCATTTCCCTTTTGTTAGCAGCACTAAACAACTAAGTTTCTTTTTGGAAGCTAAGTGGAGTTCCGCGGTTAGCCATCTGCCATCTGCCATCTGCCATCTGCCATCTGCCATCTGCCATCCGCCCTCCGAACTTCTCTCCCTCTTTCCAATAACAAACAGATCGTAACAGATTAGCTCGCCGCCCCATTCCGCAATTCGCAATTCGCAATTCACATTTCAGCACCGCGTTCGGTCAGATATCCCGCGTCTTAAAGTATTCCTCGCGCAGTATTTCCCTTGGACGAATGGACATTGTCATCTGAGTGATTTCGATCGCGGCCATTGCGCCTTCCAGAATGCAGAGTGAGAAGTTGCCTATTCGCTCACCGATTCCCAGTCTTCCCGGCTAATTCCAACTTGGGCCAGGATGCGCTTCACCAGCGTCCAATCGACATCACTGCCGTGCGGATTGGGCACGATAAGGCGGCGGCCTTCTTTCCGCATGAAAGGATGCGACCCACCACCTTCCGGCCCACTCCAGCCGAGGGCGCGCAAGCGCCGGATTAGCTCGCGCCGCCTGATTGGCCTAGGCATCAACCAGTTCTCGTCGATTCAGATCGATCCCATCGAGAACCGGGAGGTGATCGCCATGGCGTAGTCCGCCCACGATCCAGCTCTCCAGCGCTCCCCTCAACTCCTCCCGACACGCCTCCAGCGTCTCCGCGTCCGCCCAAGCGCCTTTGCACTGTGGGATGGAGCCGAAAAACCGTCCGCTCTCCATCATTTCATAGTGAGCGTTGCGCAAACCGGCCGCGATATATTCCGTTAGCATGCGTTAGATTCTATCTGCGGCACTGGTCGGGCGAAAGAAGAATGCGCGCTCGCGCAATTGTCATGCGAAAGCACGGCCTGCCTGCTCGCGGATATATTCGGAGTTGCACAGTTTACCTGCCTGGGTGGGCAGCCGGTACGGCGAGCACTCCGCATTTCGTCGCCGCCGCCAGCAGCGGCTAGATGCTTGTCCCGCGCAAGAAGTAAATGGCGAAGATGCCTACTAATGGGTCAGACAATCGTGTAGCTGACCACCGTCAAATCGGGCACGTTCATAAAATGTTTCGGGTTACGGGTCAAAATCGGTATCTGACGTGCCACCGCAGCGGCCGCAATCCACAAATCGGGATAGCCCGGCGCCTGTCCTTGCCCTGACATCTCTGCCCACAACCGGCAATAATGGTCCATCACGGATGGCTCCAAGGGCAGCAAATGAAAGCTGGCATAAAACTCTCTCAAGGCAGCGGCGGATACCCCCTTAAATAACGCGCCGCGTGAAAACTCCGCTTCGGTAATCCAAGGGATCAGAATAGCGGCCTCCCCGGTTTTAGCGGTCAGATCGGCTAGGCGTTGCGGCGTCCTCCGATAGCGCCACAGGTCAATCAGCACTGTTGTGTCCGCCACTACTTCCATGCCGGAGGGACTTTGTGCCTGGTGGCGTCCACCGCCCTCTCCAACGCTTCAAATTCCCGCGCGGACAGATCGGGCAACGCCTCCGTTGCTTCCAAGGCTGCCGCTAGAGTTCCTTTGGGGGGAACCAACCGCTCAATCACCGCCGAAAACGTATCGGCCCGTCCTTTTTTCCACGAGGCCAGCCTTGTGTAAGCCTTTTCCGAGACCGCGATCGTTTTCATCCAGACACAGAACACAGAACGCAGCATGCGTCAACCCATCTGCGTTCAGAATTTGCGCTTCCGCATTTTAGCCGCGGACCGAGGATGTCCGAAAGCCGTCTCTTAAACGCTTCGAAGCTAAACTCCTCGATCACGCGCGCGCGAGCGTCTCCGGATCGAACATGATGTCCGGAAGGCGAAGCCCGGACATAGAAGTTGGAAGATCGGAGTTGGGAGCTGGCTCCCGGGAATCCACACGAAGTTTACCCGTCCTGGGCGCCGCGGCGACCGCGGCGGGCACTCCGCATTTCGTCGCCGCCCGCGGCGCTATTTCTTTACCCGCGTAAGAAGTAAATGGCGAAGACCCAACTAAATCACAGGTGAGATCTCATTCTTGATCACAGATCAGATTCCGTTTTGGAAGCTGTTGTGAGGAAAGGCGCGAGGATTTCTGAGAGCCGCTGCTTGAACGCTTCGAAGCCAAACTCCTAAATCACCCCCGCGCAGCGCCTCCGGATCGAACATGATGTCCGGAAGGCGAAGCCCGGCCTCCGGCTCGCGCTTCCAGCTCGTAGCGCTTTTACGAGTGAAAAGTTATTGGTGGGGCGATCTCCCCGCTCCCAGCTCCCAGCCGGTGCCTCCCAGGCCATCAGCCGCACTTCCTGCGCTTTCCAATTTCAGCTTTCGATCTGCGGCCGACTTTCTAAAGATTCAAGCTTTGCGGATCGCGCGCGCCGTGCCAGAAGCGCAAGACTACAGCCTGGTTCGCGGCAGGATTGAAACAATAGAAGATTAAATAGGGCGATAAAACGACCACCCGCACATCCGGCCAACCTTTTACGCGGCGGCCGCGTTCCGGCATCCGTCGCAACGACTCAGCTAAATCGACGAGCCGATTTGCGAAGGCTTCCGCGGTCGCAGCATCGTTCTCGGCGATGAAGGCCGTGATATCATGAAGATCGGTGAGCGCCGCTTCGCTGTAGACTACCGCGCAGTCCATGCGGCGATGCGCGCGCGAATCTCCGCACCCGAGTACGTCCTCGTTTCTCTTACCGAACGAAGTCCTTCCCTGATCGCAGTTTCCATCGCCGGCGACGGCTCGAATTCTTCATGAAGACGCACGATGGTGCTCAGAATTATTTCTCGCTCCTCCGGATTCAATTTTGGCAGCTCGGCCAAGATTTCCTGCGTACTCATAGGAAGCAACCGTGTCGCGCACTTACCGCCTCGTCAATCCCATCGCTTGCCCTTCAATTCCCGAAAATCCTTCCCACTCATGAATTCGGCCTGTTATACGTGACTCACGTATATGCACGAGCGCGAAGACGAAGTGGGTTTTGCAGTCAAGCAGGGTGTGGGGAGCTGGGCCAGCACGGCAGACCATTCAGCTTTTAAGCCCGGCCAGCCCGCTCGCCAAGAAATTCGGAGTTGCACAGTTTACCCGCCCAGGTGGCATTTGAAAGCCCGGCCTCGCCTTCTCGGGCTGCGTTACGGGTTACGGCAGCTTTTCCGACTTTCCGATACCTAGACGGTTGATTCCTCGCTCTTCATTTTAGCAAAGACGCCAGAAAGGTGCTCAGTCACTCCGCAGAAATTCCAGACGGCTCTGCATATCGTCGATGGGCAAGGGCATGAGAACGCGAATGATTCGTCGCGCTAACTCACCGGGTCCCCACCTCTGTTGACGAACAAGAATAATTCCTGCGTGATGCTTACCGGCCTCGATCCATTCACCATGCAGGGGTGCGAAATCAGCGGTATTACTCGTGATTAAGACGAAGCCCTGCGCCGCGGCGAACTGAAGCTGTCATCGTCGCTGCGCTTCGACATACCAGCCTCAGTCGTCGTCAGCAACGACACGCCGCGGGAGCGGAGCTTGAATGAGAGCGTCCGATTGGACGTCCTCGTCGAGGTAAAGCCTCGCTGCGATCAAGCGGCTTGAGGTTTTTCAGCCAAGCCTTCGCCAACCGTTTCTTCACTCCGCAGAGCCCGCTCCGTTTCATCTGGATTCGCCAGGCTATGCGCGATGGCCGCGTAAACCTGGGGCAAAGAGAGAGAATTCAATAAACCGATGATTTCCTCCGGCGAATAGCCGAGGCGATGATAGCCGGCCACGCGGTGCACTGGCACTCGGGTACCCGCGAGGCAGGGACGGCCTCCACAAACTCCGACCGTTTGCTCGATCATTGTCCCGATACTCATAGCCTGAAGAATCGCTTGAGGAGACCTTTCCGTCAACACAACGCATTCCGCGTTTCCCGCTGACTCGCGATCCGCAATCCGCGATCCGCGATCCGCGATCAAATTCTCCCTACTATTTTCTTTGGACGCGTTAACAGTAACTGGCGAAGACCCCTACTCCAAATTGACTGGTAAGAGCTTATTCTTATCACTCTTTCGACTCATTTGGAATCCGGTGTAAGCAGCGGCTCAAGGATTTCCGAGAGCCGTTGCTTGAACGCTTCGAACCCAAACTCCTCGATCACTCGCGCGCGCAGCGCCTCTGGATCGAACATTATGTCCGGGAGGCGGAGCCCGGACATAGAAGATGGTAGATCGCAGATGGAAGATTGCTCCGCTTCTTCGCCTCTCCCCTTTCCACTTTCGACTTTCGACTCGCCACTTTCCATTTTCTCCTGCCTACGTTCTCCTTCTCCAGCCCGTTCCAATTTCAGCTTGTCAGTTTTTAGCTTGTCAGCTTTTTGAAGTTCAAGAATCGCGATCAAAGCAGCGGCAATCTCTTCCACGTCATCCGGATCCACTAGCGCTCCGAGTTCGCCATTCAGCAGCGGATCGACCGATCCATCCTTGTTGCCCGCGACGACCGGTTTGCCGCACGAGAGAGCTTCTAAGAAGACAATTCCGAAGCCCTCTCCTTTGCTCGGCATCGCGAAGACGTCACAAAGGTTATAGTGTGCACAGAGTTCATCATCAGGGATATACCCAGTCAAAATTACGTTCTCCGCCACGCCGAGGTCATTTATCAGGCGCTCGATCCGCGGGCGATCGGATCCACGCCCTCCGAGTATGTAGCGGACGTCTGGGCACTGTTGGCGGATCGCGGGCAAGGCTCGCGCGATCTGGTCGTAACCTTTATATTGTTCAGCGTCGGACAATCGAGTGATCGTCAGGATAACGGGCTGATCAGGAAGCAATCCATATCGCTCCAGCAGGAAAGGCGGTTTCGAACCCGGGATGTATCGCTCTTGATCGAACGTGCATGGAAAGAGACCTATCGATTCCGGCGATAGAGCCAGAGCACCAGCCATTCGTTGCTGCGTGCAGCGGCTGATCGCTAGTAACTTGTCCGCATCTCGCAGGGCATGCCGGATCTGATTGCTATGAATCTCCCAAACATCGATTCCATTTCCGATTACAACGTAGGGGATTTTCGTTAGCTTTTGAAGCCAGCGCGCGACGGGCGCGAAGTTTCCGTGAACCGACATTATTAAATCGGGCCGTTCGCGCACGGCTTTGGTAAATAATTGTGCGGCGAAAATTGGCGTTCGCATCGGAAGGCTCCATCTCCCACTGGCGTAATAACGCGTGCCGGAATTATCCTGAGTGGGCGAGCTGTCGTTTTTGACGAACACGCTTATCTGCGCCTCTGGAAAGGATTCGCGGAGCGCTCGCACCAGAAAACGCGAGAGCGTCTGAATCCCACCCATTGCCGACGCATAATCCGGCACCCAGACGTGTATCTTCATTCCCCTTCCATTTCCCATCTGCTATCTCCCAACTTCGGCAATGATCTTCTCGTACAGCGCAATAGTTTGCGCGATCGGTTCGTCCCAGGATAATCCCCGTTTCACTTCCTCGCGCCGGGCTGTTATTTCATCCCTCGTTTTTGGCTGCAGCATTAGCCGTATGCCGTTCGCCAGAGATTGGGTTACGCGAGAACGGTAAACCCGGCCTGGCGAAAATGCTGATCCAGCGTCAGCGCACTCCGCAGCCCCCGGCGGTCCATCAGTTCAAAACTCAGGCAATCAATCCAATCCCAATCTTTGTCATCGAAGCGCGAGCAGCGTTGCCATCCTGCTTCGAGCAGATCTGCGTCGAGGGGAGTGACTTGGATTTTGGGTGACTGTCGGACTGAGGCGAGGACTTCCACCGCCGCCGACTTGCTGATCCTCTTGCAGATCAGCGAAAACGTCTCGAGAAGAATCGCATCGTGACAGATGAATTGCCGGACTTGGCGATACGATTTGAGGCAGGCCGCATGGGCGGCATCATCGGCGTCGGCGAGAGCGAAGATGGCGCTCGTATCAAGAAAGATGGGAGCGTTCCGCGTCGCGGCGGCCATAAAGGATTTCCTCGTCCCGGCTGGACGTGTCGGAGTGTCCGCTCCTGAAGCTGCCCGCGATTTTCAGGATGGCATCTTCGCCCGTTCCGGCGGGTGCCATTTCCCGCCGCATTTGCTCATCGAGCAGGCTGCGCAAAGCGCCAGAGAGCGAGCAGCGACGCGCCTTGGCTTCCCGTTTTAGATAAGCATAATGCCCGGCTTCGAGCAGGAGTTGCGTGCGATGCTTCATCGGTTACATCATAAAACTACATCTTTACAACGTCAAACGAGGGTCTGGATCCAGGGCAACTCCAGAATGAATTCCAAGCCGACGCCCACACAGAAATTCCGCGGGAGGATTGAACTTGACCGCTTAAAGCGGTCGAGTTCGCAAAGCGGCGGTTTCAAAAACAGATAGATGGTACAGGGCACTACTCGCCCCAAGGCGAATCCGCTGGCGTAGTCGCGCGTGCGGGAATCATCCTGAAAGAGCGAGTGGTCGTTTTTGACGAAGACGCTTATCGCCGCCTCTGGAAAGCATTCGCGCAGCGCTCGCACCAAAAAACGCGAGAGCGTCTGAATACCACCCATTGCCGACGCGTAATCCGGCACCCAGACGTGGATCTTCAAAGACAAATCAGAAAAGCGGAAATGGGAAAGCGGAAATGCCAGACGCGTTCAACGAATCGCCGCCGCTTGCAGCTTTCAAATCCAGCCCATTGCGCGATTGATGGTCCGCACAATTTGCCGGCGGCGTTCCAGCGTCACGGCACCGCGATGATCATTTAAGGCGGATTTAGAAACCGTGTAAAGCAAGTCGCACTTACACAAGGTCGGCCAATCCAGACCGTCGCCGCGGTCCAATACAACCTCGTGCGGGCGCGCCGCACGCGAGGCTCCTTTGCTACTGCAAAGCAGGATCGTCACCTCTGGCTTGTGCGCGATTCGTCCCGGGTGTGAGACGATGACTGCCGGATGCGCTTCCGGCCAATCCGGATGTTTATAACTGTAGATGTCCCACTGTTTCAATTGTGCGGGATGCTCAGGGGCAAGCGCGCCATGGAAGCCGCCATCGCCTCCCATTCCGGATCGGGCGAGAACGCCTCCTCGGATTCTCTTTCTGTAAACGG
>JBBSLZ010000022.1:0-20482 GCA_038233435.1 Chthoniobacterales bacterium | reverse complement strand
GTTCCTGCCGGAGCCGAAGCGATACATCCCGTAAGCCATCGGGTTCTTCAGATAATATTTTGGTGGTACTCCGCCGCCGGCCAAAACCGGTTCGCGGGCAGGATCTCAGTCGCGATTAAAGCGACCGCCTCACCTGGCGCACTTGGCCCGCCGATCATCCGCGGATTGATTGTTGCGCGAGATTACTCATGCCGCCGTCGGTCTGCGCGCGCGCGCCACTCCTCCGGGACGCGCGGCGCCGACCACCTCCGCAGACCCGTGCTACCGAACGAGTTTGCGGCGGCGACCAAATTGCAGCGCGGCCAAACCAGCCAGGCCCGCTGCCAGCAAAAAGACAGTAGCAGGCTCCGGGACGGGAGCGGGCGCGAGCACCGATCCCGTGGTGGTGATGGGGTTGCCACTGCCATCCAAGCGCAGCGCCGTAAAGCTGGCGGTTTGCGGGGCGAACGGGCTGATGAAGGAGAAGCCTCCCACAGTGGTCCCTGCGCCGAAGTTCTGGGTGTTTTCCACGAAGTCCACCTGGCCCAGGCCCGGATCAAAGAAAGCGCTGAAGCCACTCGGGGCGATCAGGTTTTGCACCGCCCCCGGTGCGGCGATGACGTTGATCGAGATGGCCGAGAAGTCGAAAAGCGAGGTGTTGCTGACGCTGTATTGATAGGAAAGCAGCCCGCCGCCCAGGTTCGTGATCGTCGGGGTAAGCGTGATCTGGCCGCGGGAGGTCGCCGAGAAGGCGAGCGCCCCGAGAAATACACTGGCGAGGAGGAGGAGTTTGGCGGAGCGGAATCGATTTTTCATGGCGTTGTTTAGGAAGGGTTGAAACTACAGCCGCAGCCGGGTGTCCTTGCTATTGAGGCCATTTGGGTTCGGCATGACCTGCGGCGCTACGAAGGGAAAGAGGTTGCCAAAGATGAAGTCGTTCCGGTCCACAAAATCGCCCAGAGGCGCTCCGTTATTAAGCAGGGTAAAGGTCGCGTCCGCGACGTCGTCCTGGAGGCGACGACCGCCCATGTTAGCCGGTCCGCCATTGGTATTGTTGCCGCCGCCGGGTCCGGTGTTCGGCACCCGCAGGTCCATCCGGACGAGATCGCCATTGACCTGAATCATGCCCAAGAGCATGTCCCGGTTGGCGGCGTTCGTGCCGAAGTTATTGATCGAGGTGATAAGGTCGGCACGGAAGCGACCGCTCGCGTCATCGGCCGGGGTGGAGCCATTGTATTCATCCTTCCGGGAGGGCGGGATCAAGCCGTTATTGACCAGCGGCACGCCCTCGCGGTCCACGGTGACGAAGGGACCGGAAGCGACCACCTGGCCGTGGGTCTGGACAATTTGGAAACGCTGGCGCTGGGTGACGCCGTTTAATCCGAGCAGGTTGCCCTGCAGATTGGCCTTGTTAGGCGCGCCGCGGAGCAGCGCCGCCGGCGCGCGGACCGCGATCGTGAGGGTGCTAAAACCGGCATAGGTGTCGCGCCCCGCTCCTTGGTTCTGTCCCGCATTGGAGCCCTGGCGCGGCGCCGGCCCTTGATTATCCGCGTTAGGATCGGAGCCGTCCTTGGCGTTGAAACCGGCGCGGTTGGCGAAGATGGCGCGGTTGGGATTACCCGGATTAGCTACCGAGGAGAGGACGAAGCGATTGGCGGCGGTGTTATCGAGGAAGAAGGGATCGTCCGAGACGCCCGCGAAGATGCTGACGCCGCTGGCGGAATCGGTGGTCACGGTGAGGGGCGGCGGTTGCGTATTCGAGCTGTCCGCTCCCTGCGAGGGCACGTTCGTGAAGGCGGTGAAAGTCTGTCCGTTCGGCAAGGTGACGGTGGCGGTCTGCGGTCCGGTTTCGCGTCCGACACTGCGGGTAAAGCGGACATCGAGGAAGGCATCGGTCTGAGCGTCGCCGGTGTTCTCGATCTCGAAGCGATAACGGATGTTATGATCGAAAATGGCCTGGCCGATGATCTCCGAGGAAATCAGAAACGGGTTGATCGTCATGACCAGGACGACCTGCGAATTGTCGTTCGGGTCGAGGAAGAAATACATGTCGTTAATGTCGGAAGCGTGGTCGTTAGCCAGTTGCGGCCCATCGATGTGATCGGAGGCGCGGGCGGTGGAGAGGAAGGCGGCGGCGATAGCCACCGCGGCCAGAAAGAGAAAGGAAGTAGAGAGATATTTCTTCATGAATTCATATTGAGGTTTGAGATGGAGAAGTGCGTTTCGGCGCGAGCGGCGACACCCTTGAAAACGAGCGAGCGGGCGTTTTGATTGCAGGGGCGCAAATAAATTTCTGCGCAGCGATTTCGCGCCTTGCCAATCGGTCCGGGACGGGTAGCAATGGCGCCGACCGCGGGATCGTGCATGGCGAAATTACCTCCAGACTCCGAGCCCATGAGCGCCGCCGAGTTACTCCAATCAGCGTTTCGTTATGCGCTCGCTCTGAGCCATCATCCGGAAGATGCCGAAGACCTTGTCCACCAGGCGTGGGTGAATCTGCGGGAGAGCTACGGTGCGGTGGAATCGCGCGCGGTGCTCCTGGTCGCGGTGCGTAATCTTTTCATCGACCAATGCCGACGCCGGAAGGTGGTGCACTTCGAATCCCTGGAGGATCTCCAAGCGGGTCAGACGCCCATGGAAGACGGAGCGGAGCCCTGCCTCAAGGGAGATCTCGATACGCTCCTGGCAGCGCTCCGGCCCGCGGAACGAGAAACGCTCTTTCTTCATTATCACCAAGGCTATGCTGCGGAGGAAATCAGCCAGCTGACCGGACAACCGCGCAGTACCGTGCTGAGCATCGTGCACCGCGCCATCCGGAAATTGCGCGCTGCCGCCACCTCTGCGCCGGTACCGAAAATCACCGCCTACACGATTGGTTGCTTCCTCAGTTTCCTGTGAAGATTTCCCTGCTTTTTTGAGACTAACGTGTCATGTCTGATCTCCGCCAACAGATTCGCGATCACTACGCGGCGCGCTCATTATCGAGCGGGCGCGTAGCGGCGATCCTGGCCCAGGGGCGGGCGGCCGGTGCGGGCGCAGGCGGCAGTCGCTCTGGGCCAGCGCGCGTGTTCTGGCAGAGCCGCGCCGGGCTCGCGCTGGCGGCTGCGGTCTTTCTGCTGGCGGGTCTCGGCGTCTTCTATTTTTCCGGCGGCCGGCGGGCGGATTATGCAAAGCTGCGTCCTGCGATCGTCGCCTTCTTTGCGGAGGAGCCGGATTTTCCGAAAATGTCCGAGCAGCCGGAAGAGTTGCGGGAATGGGTGATCGCGCGCGGAGCGCCGGCCAGGTTCCGGATTCCGGCCCAGCTTCTGCAGCTCGGCAGCAAAGCTTGCGCGATTCTGAAGGTAGAGAAGAAACCAGCTTACCTGCTCTGTTTTTTAAAACAGGATAAGGAGGGGCGTCGGAATGGCGGCATGGTGCATCTGGTGGTGGCGCGCCGGCAGGATTTCGGAAATTTGCCGCCCGCGGGAGCACCGGCCATCCATACCGCCGGCAGGTGGAGCTTCGCCTCCTGGACGGAAGGGGAGGTGCTTTACACCGTGGCCACGCCGGCGCCCGTGGGCGAACTGCGCGGTTATCTGGCGAGAAATACGAGTCCTGCTTCAGGAATCCTGAATGGCAGAAGCGACCTGGCGGTGGCCTTCCAGAAAGCGGCGGGCTGGCGCGCGCGGTAGGTTTAAAGTTTAGCCGGCGCCTGATTTTCCGGCGCTGGCTTTCAGCCGGGAGCACCGGATGATGCGGCGTGCCCGAGCTGCTTGTTTTCGCCATCGTCCTGACGATTGCCGTCCTGCTTTCGGATCTGGCGCATCGGAGTGTGCTCTCGACGGCAGTGCTGTTCCTGGTGGCGGGCTTTGTTTGCGGACGCGATGTGCTCGATCTGCTGCCGCTCTCGGCGACCAGCCCGGTGGTATCGAAGCTGGCCGAGCTGGCGCTCTTTAGCGTGCTTTTTACGGATGGGATGCGGGTAGGCGCACGCGACTTATTTCGCGCGTGGCATCTGCCGGGACGGGCTCTGCTCCTGGGCTTGCCGCTCACCCTTCTGATCACGGCGCTGCTCGCACATTGGGTGGCGGGGCTGTCGTGGCTGGCGGCGTTTTTGGTGGGCGCGGTGCTTTGCCCGACCGATCCGGTCTTCGCGGCGGCGATCGTGGGGCGAAAGGAGATTCCGGGGCGGCTGCGGAATTTGCTCAATGTGGAGAGCGGCCTGAACGACGGGCTGGCGTTGCCGATCGTGCTTGTTTTGATGGCGATGTCGGCGGGAGCGGCGGTGGCCTGGTCGGAGCTGGGGCTCGAGATCGGAGCCGGGGTGTGGTTAGGCGTGGCGGTGCCCTGGGCGGGCGCGAAGATCGAGCGGAGCCGTTTCTTTGCGATCGCGGAAACGTACGAGCCGCTATATGCGTTTGCGTTGGGTCTGCTCGTCTATGCGATCGCGGGGATTACGCATGCGAATGTGTATTTGGCGGCGTTCGCCGCGGGCGTGACGGTGGTGACGGTGAGCACGCGGCTGCGGGATGAGTTTCATCGCTTTGGTGAGACGGTGGCGGAGTTATTCAAGCTGGCCGCGTTGCTGGTCTTCGGCGCGCTGATGTCGCCGAGTTTACTGCGCGAGATTTCCTGGAGCGGGTATCTCTTCGCAATCCTGGCGCTGGTCGCGGCGCGTCCGCTGGCGCTGGCCGTGGCTCTAGTGGGAAGCGAACTAGACTGGCGGGAGCGGGTGGCGGCGGCGTGGTTCGGTCCGAAGGGGTTCGCTTCGGTTGTTTATGGATTGCTTTTGCTGAATGCGGGGCTGGCGCAGGCGGATGAGATGTTCCACTTGATCGCACTCGTCATAACGGGCTCGATCATTGCTCATTCGTCGACTGATACGCTGATCGCGCGTTGGTTTGTGCGCCAGTGAGGAGGGGAAGCACCGGGCGAGACGCCCGGTGTCCGCACAGGCAGGATGCCTATGCTACGGGCGCTTTCCGCTGTTCCAGCGGCATGACGTCTTTCGGCCTAACGAGCTTTCGCTTTGGGGCTGGGGCTGGCGGCGGGCTTGGCTGATTTGGCGCCGGGCGCTTTTTCGGTGGCGGCGGGCGGGGTGGCGCTTTCCAGGTAGGAGAGCTGCGCTTTGGCGTCGGCGTCTTTCGGCTTCAGCTTCAGAATGGTTTTTAGGTCGGCGATGGCATTCTCGTTCTGCTTCAGGACGCGGTAGACGTAAACGCGGCGGCGATAGGATTCGACGTCTTTCGGCTGGGCGTCGATCACTTTGCTGAAATCAATCAAGGCCATGTCGTACTGCTTCAGATTCCGATAGGCGAAGCCGCGGCGGCTGCGACCTTCGATGTCGACCTTGGCGATGCTATTGATGGCGATGTCGTAATCGGCGATGGCCTTCTTCCATTTCTTCTGCTGGAGATAGACGTAGGCGCGGAGGCGGCGTGCGGTCCCATCACGCGGGTCGCTCTCGATCGCTTTGTCGAGCTGGGCGAGGGCGGGGCCGAGCTTGTTCTCGCGCAGAAGCATGCGGGCGCGGCCGGTGCGGGCGTCGGCGGAATCGGGGCTGAGCTCAATCGCCTTGTCGTAATCGGCCTTGGCCTTTTCGGGCTGTTTGCTGAGGCGATAAGCGAGGGCGCGGTTCCGGTAATTTTTCGGGTCTCTCGGCTGCTTGTCGATCGCTTTGGTGAATTCTTCGATCGCTTTAGCGTATTCTTTTTTACGGGCAAATTTGACGCCGCGGTTGGTGTGCCCGCCGGGATCGCCAGAGACACGGGCGGCTTCCACGGGCGGCGCGATCATGAAAAGGCCGGTGAGAAGGGCGACGAAGCCAAAGTGGAGGAGCTTGAATCGTTTCATAAGGGAATATTTTTATCTGTATCTTCGGGGACCTGCGGGAGCAAGCTTAGCTGGATTTTCCGGGAACGCCCGCCGAAAACACCCATCGTCCCGCATCTCCCACGGTGAAGACCGATTCCTCCATCCCGCTGAGCGCCGAGCACCACCGGCTGCGGGAGGACGCGGCGCGGGAGAAAAACTGGAAACGCTGGGGCCCTTATCTTTCGGAGCGGCAGTGGGCGACGGTGCGGGAGGATTATTCCGCCAACGGCGACCCGTGGACGTCGTTCCCGCATGAGCAGGCGCGCAGCCGGGCTTATCGCTGGGGCGAGGATGGTTTGCTCGGGATCACCGATCGCGAATGCCGGCTTTGCTTTGCTCTAGCGCTCTGGAATGGGCGCGATCCGATCTTGAAGGAACGGCTGTTTGGTTTGACCGGGCCGGAGGGAAATCACGGCGAGGATGTGAAGGAATGTTATTTCTATCTCGACTCGACGCCGACGCATTCCTACCTGAAGGCGCTCTACAAGTATCCGCAGGCGGAGTTTCCCTACGGCCGGCTGGTGGAAGAGAACCGGGCGCGGGGGTTGGGCGCGCCGGAGTTTGAGCTGGCGGAAACGGGTGTGTTCGAGGAGGGGCGTTACTTCGATGTCTGCGCGGAGTACGCGAAGGGTTCGCCTAACGATATCTTGATTCGGCTGACGGTTTCGAATCGTGGGCCGGAGAAGGCGGCACTCCATCTCTTGCCGACGCTTTGGTTTCGGAACATGTGGTCGTGGGGCGCGGTGCCGGAGATGGTTTCGGAGAAGCCGTCACTTCGCTGGGTGCGCGAGGGTTTGATCGCGGCGCACCACGAACGGCTGGGGGATTTCCAGCTCGCCTGCGAGAGCGGGGCGCGGGCTCTTTTTACCGAAAACGAGACGAACGCGGAGCGGCTTTTCGGTGCCGCCAATCCCGCGCCTTATCTGAAGGATGCGTTCCATGAGTTCGTCATCCACGGTGAGGAAGGGACGGTAAATCCGGCCCAGGTGGGGACGAAGATGGCGTGGCACGAAGTGATGGAGCTGGCACCGGGCGAGGAGCGGACGCTGCGGCTTCGGCTTTCGGCGGTCGCGGAGGCGCCAGCGCGGGCGTTTGGGTCGGGCTTTGAGGCGGTGTTCGAACAGCGGCGGAGCGAGGCAGACGAGTTCTTCGATGTAGTCAGCGAGGTGGACCCGAAGGAGGCGGACGCGCGGAATGTGATCCGCCAGGCCTACGCGGGACTGCTGTGGACGAAGCAGTTTTATTATTACACGATCCCGGAATGGCTGGCGGGCGATCCGGCGCAGCCGACGCCGCCGCCGGAGCGCCTGGAGGGCCGCAATCATAACTGGCGCCACTTCTATAGCCGCGATGTGCTCTCGATGCCGGACAAGTGGGAGTATCCGTGGTTTGCGGCCTGGGATCTGGCTTTCCACATGATCCCGATGGCGCGGATCGATCCGAACTTTGCGAAGCATCAGTTGGAGCTTCTTTTGCGCGAATGGTATCTGCACCCAAATGGCCAGATGCCGGCCTACGAGTTCGCCTTCGGGGATGTAAATCCGCCGGTGCATGCGTGGGCGGCGTGGCGGGTTTACAAGATGACGGGGCCGCGCGGCGGACGTGACGAGGCATTTCTGGAAAGCGTCTTCCAGAAGCTGCTGCTGAACTTTACCTGGTGGGTGAACCGGAAGGACATCAAGGGTAATAATCTCTTCTCGGGGGGATTCCTCGGGTTGGACAATATCGGAGTCTTTGACCGGTCGAAGTCGCTCCCCACCGGGGGCTATCTGGAGCAAGCGGACGGGACGGCCTGGATGGCGTTTTATTGTCTGACCATGCTCTCGATGGCGCTGGAATTGGCGCAGAAGAATCGGGCCTACGAAGACATGGCCTCGAAGTTTTTTGAGCATTTCGTCCATATCGCGGATGCGATGAATGCGCTGGGCGAGGGCGGCCTGTGGGATGAGGAGGACGGATTTTATTACGATGAACTGAAGACGCCGGGCCTGCGAGAGATTCCGCTGAAGACGCGCTCGCTGGTGGGCCTGCTGCCTTTGATCGCGATCGAGATATTGGAAAGCCCGCAACTGGCCGGGCTGCGCGGATTCACGAAGCGGATGAATTGGTTTCTCCGGTATCGCTCGGATCTGGCGCCGATCGCCACCCTCGGGCAACCGGGCGGGCACAGCCAGCACCGCATCCTGGCGGTGGTGACGCGAGAACGGCTGGAGCGGATGCTGCGCTATGTGCTGGATGAGAGGGAGTTTCTCTCGCCTTTTGGGGTGCGTTCGCTCTCGCAGATTCACCGGGAGCATCCTTATCTGCTGCGGGTGGGAGGGCAGGAATATCGGGTGGAGTATGTGCCGGGTGAGAGCCAGAGCCATGTCTTCGGCGGGAACTCGAATTGGCGCGGGCCGGTTTGGTTTCCGATCAATTATCTGCTCATCGAAGCGCTCGAGCGGTATCATCATTTCTACGGCGACGAGCTGCGGGTAGAGTGCCCGGTGGGGTCCGGGGTGAGGATGAATCTGGCGGAAGTGGCGGATGAATTACGCCGGCGAATGGGGCGGCTTTTTTTGCGGGACGCGAAGGGCGAGCGGCCGTTTGCCGGCGGCGAGGTGCGCTTCGCCACCGATCCGCATTGGCGCGAGCTAGTGCTCTTCCACGAGTATTTCCACGGGGATACTGGTCGCGGATTGGGCGCGAGCCACCAGACGGGTTGGACTGCACTGGCGGCGCCGTTGCTGGAGGATGTGCTCGCGGGCGCGGAGGGGGCGGCGCGGTTGGGGAGTTTGCGTGCTCTGCTCATACCGCCCGTCGCTGAAAAGCGGCGTGAGGACCCGCCGCACTCCTAAGGCGCTGCGCGCGGAAATTCTTCACTATCGCTCGCAACGGAGAGGCGGTGGCTTAGCTCCCGAACATTCGGCCAAAGATGCCGCGTTTTTCTTCCGTCCCGTCAGCAATCGCTGGGGGCCAGCAGTCCACGATCTCAAGGGCGAGGAAGCGGAAGAGCGTGAGCCGGGCAAACTTCAGGTCGAGCCGAAGGTTTTTCGCGATTTGGGCGATGGAACGCACGCCGTTAAACTGGGAGGCGAATTGCGCTTCGGCCACGGTCAGGCGGAGCTTTTGGACGCGGTCGAAACCGTCGCGCGTGTAAGCCGGGATGGAGGCGGGATCGTAATCGGCTTTCTTGCCCAGTTCGGTGAATTGAATGAAGCGGAGGGTGCCGACGGCCCAATGGTCGACGTCGGCCTCGCTCGGGAGATCCTGGGTGTAAGCGGGCAACTCGTCGGCCTGCTCGAACATGATGCGCGCGCGCGGCGCGGCCCAAAGCATGGCGAAGAGTTTCTGCCCATAATGCTGCACCAGCTGGACGGCAGGCTCCCGCAGGATCAACTCTTCTTGTGCGAGGGTGACGAAAAGCGGTCGGCCGGTTTCGCGCTGCTCCTGACGGGCGCGGTTCACCTGATCTTCGTCGAGATTGACCAGAGTAATGGGCGCCTCGGGGCAGTAGAGTTCGGGATCGGACGTGGTCGCGAGCACGATCTCGCCTCCGCGCGCGAGCACTTCGACGGGCTCGTGATTCCAGAAGCAACGAAGGGTGCCGGTGAGCTTTTGCGCGGAGATGGTGTGGAGGGCCCAGTTGAGCGAGAAAAAAGTGGTGTCGCCGCAGAAGAAGGCGTTGCCGGTTTCCGCCGGGATATCGAAAGCGTCGTCGCTTTCCGAGGGAGACGGGATGGGCTCGGGCGCGGCCGACTCGGCGCCCCCCCCCTCGGTGGGCGCGTCGTTCCGGGGCTCGGCGGCGGGCGGTGTTTCCCACCAGTCCGGCATTTTTCCGCCGCCCACGCTGGCCTCGATTGCCGCTACTTCCGGGGACGATGGTGCTTCCGACCATGGGTCGGAGGGCGTTTCCGGCCAAGGCTCTGGAGGGGTATCTTCCGCCACGGCGGGCTCAGCAAATGAGGGAGCGGGATTTTCTGGCTCGAAGGCGAAGGGGGGCGGCGGTTCGTCCAGCGAGGCCCACCCTTGCGCGGCCGCAAAGTCGTCCCCGGAGGCGGGCGCCTCTTCGCTTCCCTCTGCTGCCGCGGGCACGTGCGCTTGGTCCTCGGGAAGTTCTTTCGGCATAAAATCTTCGACCGTTTTCAGCAATAACTCCGAGGTAAATGGTTTGTGCAACGAGCCGATCACGTTGCCGCTCTGGGCCGAGTCTTTCGGCAGATCCGTTCCGAAGCCTGACATGTAAACGACCGGCACGCTCGCCGTGGCGGGCTGCTCGAGGAGCCGTCGCAACACTTCATCGCCCTTCATATCGGGCAGGATGTAATCGAGTAAGATGAGGTGGGGCGTATCGGCTGCGGCGGCTTGCAAGCCTTCCTCCGCGGTGGGCGCCGCCACCACGTCGTAGCCGGCTTCGGCCAGAATTTCCTTCACAAAACTGAGGAGCATGAGGCTGTCATCGAGGACGAGAATCTTCCGCGAAGCCGGCGGGACGGCGGGGGTGGCCGCCTCCTGGATGGAGGCTTCCTCCGCGGTCTCGTCCATTTTCCGGACCGCTTCCATGAGCAAGATCTGCCAGTCGAGATCGATCGTGCGCGGGCTGTCCGCGGCCCCAGCCACTTCCGAGATCATGCCGCCTTTCCAATTCACGATTTCATTGAAGGCTTCGATCCCTTCCTTGCCGGGCGCGACCGCGTGCCGGACCTGGCCATGATCGAAAAAAACGCGCGCTTTTCCGCCGCTCGGGCCCGTAAATTCGAGGACGGAGGTGGCGCCGCTCATGCACTTCAATTGCACGATATCGGCGATGTGGAGATCGCTCAGCGTGCCTTGGAATTTCTCGCCTTCGGCCTCGCCCACGGTGAGGAGCGCGCCCACCAGATCGACGAAATCGCCGTGCGGGAAGGGCTTTTCCAAAAAGTGAATTGCTCCCAGGCCGGCTGCTTGTTCGCGCTGCGAGGCGAGGTGGACGGCGGTGAGGACAATGGCGCGGGCTTTCGGATGGCTGGTGCGCAGATCGTAGAGGAATTCCTGGCCGAGATCGTAGGTGGCATCGACATCGAGAACGAAGAGGTCTGGCCGCAGGTTCACCACCAACTGCTGAGCCTGCTCCAGGCTGTGTGCCACGTCCACTTCCGCTCCGGGGGCGGCTTCCTGGAGGGCGGCGCGAATCGCGGCCGCGAGTTGCTCATCGGGCGCGAGCACGAGCACGCGACCTGCGGAGGGAGAGGAGGAAAGAGAGGGAGAATTCGGTTGGTTCACAGTTTAGCCAGCTGCGAGCGCGTCGCCCCACTGGAACCGCGCGCCACGCCTAGTTCTAAAAGAGATGCCCGCTTCTGGCCAAATGGAAAGCTTTTTCCGGGCCAGAGGGGGCGTCCGACTAAAAGACGAACGGAAGGGCAGGAGAGCGGGGACCGCCCGCCCTGCCTTGCCGCTACCGGGTCCGCGTACTGATGGAAGCCGAACGCCCGCTGGGCGCGCGCACCGTGGTGGTGCAGCTACTGAAGACGGCCAGAATGAGGACGGCACCGAGGGCGGAGAAGAGAATGGTTCGCATGGAAGTTTCCTTTAGTTGTTTTTTTTCTATTCGCAAACCAGCAGGCCCGTGGGCGCCCACTTCTTTGCGGGCTCACCCTCTTTTCGGCAGGTCGCTCCGTCAAGCTGCGGCCGGCTGATTTTTAGTTGGCGGAGAAGCGCTCGGCCAACGCGCGGCGGCTGATCTTTCCGCGCTCCGTCATGGGCAATTCCGGGAGGAAAAAAATCCGCTTCGGCACCTGCCAGCCGCTCAGCCGGCGGCGGCAGTATTCCAGCAGCTCTGCTTCGGTGAACGAGAACTCCGCTACCACGCAAGCGGCGACTTCTTCGTTGCGCAAGGCGGAACCGCGTCCGAAAGCAACCGCGTCCCGGATGCCCTCGAAGGCGAGCAGGACGGACTCTACTTCGGCCGGGTTTACCTTTTTCCCGGCGACGTTAATGATATCCGAGACGCGGCCGGCAATCCGATAGCCGCCGGGGCTGCAAGAAAGCAGATCGTCGGGGAGGAAGCAGTCAGGGCTCAGCCTCGCCTCATCGGCGAGCGGGAAATAGCCATCGGCGACGGCGGGCGAACGCACCTCGATGCGGCTAATTTCCTGTTCCGGATCCAGTAGGGAGATGCTCACCTTTTCCATGGGGGTTCCGACGAAGCCGGGCTCCTCCAAGGCGCCGACCCGGTCGTAGCAAATCCCGCCGCATTCGGAAGAGCCGTAGAAGGAATGGATGGTTTGGCCAAAGAGCGCGCGGAAGCGTTGCGCCACCGGCAGCGGAAGCGGTGCCCCGGCCGAAATGCACAGCCGCAAGGCCGGCAAATCGGGGACGGCTTCCATTTGCGCGAAGGCTTGGAAGAAGACGGGCATCCCAGGGAAGACGCTCGCGCCAGTGCGGGCGAGGTCGTCCAGGACGGCGCGCGGCATGCGATCGCGAGTCAGCACCAGCGGGATGCCGCGCACCAGCAGAGGGGTGATCAAATTGCTGAACCCGTAGGAATGCGAGACCGGGATGACACCGAAATTCAGGTCGGAATCGGAGAGGCCCATCGTGTCGCAGATCTGCTCGCAATCGGCCACCAACTGCTCGCTCCGGAAGCGGATGGCCCGCGGCGCGGCGGTCGTGCCGGAGGTGAGCTTGAGGAGGACGGGCGGCGCTTCGTCCCAGCCGAGTTGCGGCTGAGGGGAGCAAATTGCCAAGGCAGCGGCGCGTGGTTCGGGGGTGATCGATTCATCGAGCGGGAGGGCGACGAGCCCGAGCGGGAGCGCGGCCAGGAACCGCGCCGGCCAATCAGGATGATTACCGAGATCGATCGGAAGCACTTCTCCGCGGCTCCGCGTCTGGAGTTCCTCCTGGAAATGATGCGCCCGCGCCGCGAGGTCCTGAAACGTCCGTAAAACCTGCCCGCGAGAGTCGAAGATGGCGGCCGCGTCGCCTTTCCGGGCCAGGGTGGCCGCCCAGGCGCGGAGGAGTGGATCGGAGGATTTCACGGCTTGCGTGCTCGGAGGAGCGCGCCTACCTTGGCCGCTCTTCTCTGATCATGAAAGCGGACATTCATCCTGAATATAACCAGACCGAAATCTCCTGCGCCTGCGGTACGGTCTATCATACCCGTTCCACCAAAAAGGATATCAAAATCGGCATTTGCGCCGCCTGCCATCCGTTTTTCACTGGGGAACAGAAGTTTGTCGATACCGCTGGCCGGGTGGAGAAGTTCGCGCGCCGCTACGGAAGTGTGAAAGCGACCCGCGCCACCAAATCTTAGCTGAGGAAGCGTTCGGGCGGCGGTCTCAGACCGCCGCTTTCCTTGGACCCGAGCCTTTTCGGCAAATGGACTTCCAGGATTTAATCCAACGGAAACGCGAACGTTTCGCGGAACTCGAGCAAGAGATCACGGATCCCTCGCTCTTCGAGAACCGCAAGCGCGCCAGCGAGACGATGCGGGAGCACGCGAGCGTGAAGCAGATGCTCACGCTCTGGAACGAACTCGACACGACGCGGCAGCAATTGGCCGATAATCGCGGACTCGCCGGCTCCGACGACGCCGAGATGGCACAAATGGCGCAGGAAGAAATTCCCGAACTGGAGAAGCGGCTCGCAGCGCTGGAGCGCGACTTTCAGATCGCCCTCCTCCCACCGGATGAAAACGAGAACCGCGATGCCATCATCGAAATTCGCGCCGGCACCGGCGGGAGCGAGGCGGCCATTTTCGCGGCTGATCTCTACCGGATGTACAACCGTTATGCAGAAACGGCCGGACTGAAGGTGGAAGACCTGGAGTCGAGTCCTTCGGATCTGGGTGGCCTGCGCGAAGCCATTTTCAAAGTGTCGGGCGAAGCCGTCTTCCGGAAGCTGCGTTTCGAGAGCGGAGTGCATCGCGTCCAGCGCGTTCCCGCCACGGAAGCGCAAGGCCGTATCCACACGTCCACCGCCACGGTCGCGGTGTTGCCCGAAGCCGAGGATGTCGATCTGGATCTCAAACCGGAAGATCTCCGGATCGAAGTTTGCCGCGCCGGCGGACCGGGCGGGCAGGGCGTTAACACCACCGATTCCGCGGTGCAGGTCATGCACATCCCGACCGGCCGCATCGTCCGTTGTCAGGACGGTCGCAGCCAGCAAAAGAACAAAGAGAAAGCGCTCAGCATCATGCGCGCGCGGCTGCTTGAGGATAAGATTCGCGAAGAAGAAGCGAAATACTCCGCGCACCGCAAAACGCAGATCGGCTCCGGCGGCCGCGAGGAAAAAATCCGCACCTCCAATTTCCCGCAGAACCGCATCACCGATCACCGCATCGGTCTTACGCTCTACAATCTCGACCGCGTCATCGAAGGCGATCTCGGCGAAATGATGGACGCTCTCCAGGCCGCCGACTTGCAGGAGCGGCTCAAGGAATCCGCGCTAACCGCCTGAGCTGATCTCACGGTGGGGACGCCAATGCCTCCGGAGGTTCGATGCGCATGCCACGCGCATCGGTCGCCGCAGCGCGACCCACGTATTTAGCGTCCGGGATGATGATGCAGGTGACGCAACGCTCCAGTTTCGCGATTCACACCGCGCGATCCACTAGATGCCGCATCTGCGTCCGATCGGAGCACATGTGCACATATTCGTGCGCCACATCTTGGAAGAGCGAGATGAGATCGACTTCCTCCTGACCGGAGCCTCCGAGCGCCGCGCGCGCCTGCTGGCCGACGATCGCGACCGCCGATTGGTGATCCATTTTCGCATCGTAAAGACCGTTCAAAAGGTGGATCGCCCCGGCCCGCTCGTGGCCATGCAAATGCCGACCTCGCCGGTAAACTTCGAGCGTGCGCAGGCCATGAAAGCCGGCATTTCTTCGTACCGCACCTGCACGAAACGCATCAGCTCGCTCTGCCGGTCGAACGCGCCCATGATGCCGTTAATGCCGTCGCCCGGGAAGCCGTAGACGCGCTTGATCCCCAGGCGGACAAGCGCTTGATCCAAAGTTCCGACCTCCTATTCTCCAGCTGAAAACGCGATCGTTGTCAGCAGGGCATTCTCCGACTGGCGTGAATCGAGCCGCGTATGCTGGACCACAATCGGCACATCGGAGACGATCGTGCTCGCGTAATCCGTCGCCCGCGGGATGGGCTCCGGGTCGCTTAAATCATTAAATCGGACGTGCTTTGTGCGGCGCGCCGGCACGGTCACGCGATAGGGACCGACTGGCTCCCGATCGGAGTAAAAAATCGTGATCTCCACCTGCGCGTCGGTGTCGTTCGTATTTAAAAGGCACGCTGTTTCGTGACTCGTCATGGCCGGCTCCGGCCCGTGACTGGTGGGGGGAATCCAGCCCTCCGCGATCGCCCAATTTCGCCGCCCGATATTCGTTTTCGTATAAGGCCATCGATTATCCGGGACGCATCGGACGCCAAAAAATCTTCAACCAGCGGCCCGTCATCTGGTGTGGCAGAGGGCGAACTCAAACTCGCGTTGCTGCGCGCGGGGCGCGGGGGCGGCGGCGGCGAGGGAGAGGCGGAGGGCGCGGAGCATGCGGAGGCCACGCTCAAGGCGATCCGGGCGGTAGGAGTAGGGAACCGGGATGAGAGTGGCGCGGCGGGCACGATGGGAATGTTTCATGCCCGCCATTCTGTGGGAGGGGGTAGGACATCCGCTGTCCGAGCCGAAAACTTTTTAAAAATTCTTTCGATTGCCGGGGAGGAGAGTCGGGAGTGAGCTATCGGGTGCCCGCGAAACAGCGCCCCGATTCCGCCCGCGCCGAGTCTTTCTCCCGTCCGCCGCTGGAGCGGATGATGCGGATCCACGGGCAACTGAAGGCGGGCGATTTCCCAAATTGCCGCCAGATCGCCGACGAGCTGGAGGTTTCGTCGAAGACGATCCAGCGGGATATCGATTTCATGCGGGATCGGCTCGGCCTGCCGATCGCCTACGATGCCCTTCGGGTGGGTTATTACTATACCGAGGAGGTGGCGGGCTTTCCGAGTATCGAGGTTTCGGAAGGCGAGGTGGCGGCGCTTTTTGTGGCCCAGAAGGCGCTGGCGCAATATCGCGGGACGCCTTTCGAACGTCCGCTGCGTTCCGCTTTTCGGAAGATCGCGGATAGCTTAAAGGACCGGGTCTCGTTTTCTTGGAGCGACCTGGAGGAGGCGATTTCCTTCCACAGCGCGGGGGCGAGCGTAGCGGATCTGGAGTTATTCGAAACGGTCAGCCAGGCGGTGCTACGCTCGGTCGAGCTCGAGTTTGAGTATCGGAAGCTGCGGAGCAAAGGCTACGAGGCGCGCCGGGTCCGGCCCTATCACATCGCCTGTCTGGAGAATCAGTGGTACGTCTTCGCGCAGGACCTGGAGCGAGCGGATTTGCGGACCTTTGCCTTGCCCCGGATGCGACGGGTGCGCCTGACCAAGACGGCTTTCCGGCGGCCGGCGGATTTTTCGATCAGCAAAGTGCTGAGCGGGAGTTTTGGGGTCTTCGAGGGCGGGAAAAAGCATCGCATTCGGTTACGGTTCGATGCTTTCGCGGCGCGGCTGGTGAGCGAGCGGACCTGGCACGACTCGCAGCGTTTCCGCGCGCGGGCGGATGGAACGGCGACGCTGGAGATGGAGCTTGGTGGGCTGGAGGAAATCGAGCGCTGGGTTCTGAGTTGGGGGAGTCATGTGCACGTTTTGGGACCGGCGGCCTTAAGCGAGCGAGTGCAAGAAGAGGCCAGGCGGCTGCTGGCCAGCTACGGCGATCCTGCTCCGCGAGCGTAAGACGTAGACGATCGCGCGTGGGACTTGCTCTCTCGGACCGGTGAAAAATATGATCACGAAAACTTCCTTCTGTCGATGCGCGGCGGGCTCTCTTCTTTTGCTTAACGGAGAGTGAGCTCTGGTCGTGAGAAACGTCTGACAGGAGGAGGCGAGGCCATTCTGCGCCGGAAAAATATCGAGCCCGAAGAGGACCAGGCTGGGCATGGCGAGCGGCGCAAAGCATGGCCGCGCTCCGCGCCAGCGCGCCGCCGGAGGAATTGCCGCGGGAGCAACTACATCAATTGCGCGATCTCACTGCGGTGGTCCGCAAGCGGAAGCTGAAACCGGAAAAGGGACGCCGGAAGGATTTGCGGAAGATCGATGCGCTGATCAGCGATCTGCATTCGTCGCTGCCGGCGAAGGGAGGACGCTGATCTTTGGAAACGGGAGAGCTTAGCTGTCGTTACGGCCGGGCGTTGAAAGCAAAGCGGGCGTTTTTCATTCGTAGCACGGGCATCCTGCCCGTGGGGACACTGGGCGTCTCACCCGGCGTTTGGTGGGGCGGCGCTCGACGATCAGAATCACCGGGCGAGACGCCCGGTGTCCGCACAGGCGGGACGCCTGTGCTACGGGGACGGCGACGGCTGCGGCGGGTCGCGCTGGTAGTTGCGTGCTTGACGCTGCCGGCGGCTCCTTGTTTCGCCGCGGACCAGATAGTGGTCAGCGTAGCCGATCAGGAACTGGCGTCGATCGCGCGGCAAAACTGTCGCGCGCTACCCGGTTTCGACTTCGAAGTTCGGGAATGGCGACGGCGTCGGAACGTATCGGACGCCGCTCGGCGTCATGTATGTGAGCGCGAAACTTGGCGATGGACTTCCACTGGGTGCGGTCATCAAAAGCCGGATCGCGACGGGCGAAGTCATCGCGCCTGACTCGCCGGGACGTGATCCAATTGTCTCGCGAGTGCTTTGGTTGCGCGGGAAGGAAGAGCAGAATCGCAACGCGCGCCAGCGTTGCATTTACATTCACGGCACCGCGGAGGAGAAACGGATCGGCCGGCGCGCGAGCTTTGGTTGCATCCGGATGAAATCGAAAGATCGCGTTATATGCTCGTGTGCATATCGGCACGCCGGTCAGAATCACGGAACGCCGGCTGGCCGAATTCCTCCCGGCGGAAGAGGAGTCGCTGCATGAAGAATCGGAGAGGCGGTGAGCCACAGATTCTCACAGATGAAGGCAGGATTGCTCTCGCCTTATCTGTGTTTGAAAGCCCGGCCTTGAATTTCCATCCTGCGTTACGGCATCTGTGTCCATCTGTGGCCAAAAATTAAACCAAGGCATTCATGAACAAACAACGCATTCTCTTTATCTGCGTCCATAACAGCGCCCGCAGTCGGATGGCGGAAGGCTTTCTGAATGCGCGCTGCGGCGATCGGTTTGAGGCGCGGAGCGCGGGGTTGGAAGCCGGCAAAGGCGTGAATCCGCTGGCGGCCGAAGTGATGCGCGAAATTGGGATCGACATCACGCAGCACGAGTCGCAGGTGGTCTTCGATCTCTGGAAGGCAGGCGGGATTTACGCTTACGTCGTGACGGTTTGCCACGAATCGGAAGCGGAAGGCTGCCCGGTTTTCCCCGGGCCGGCGCAGCGGTTGCATTGGCCGTTTCGCGATCCGTCGAAATTTGTCGGCACGTGGGAGGAGAAGCTGGCGCAAACGCGCGCCGTGCGGGACGAGATCGAGGCGAAGATCAAGGAGTGGTGCGCGCAGGAATGCGCGGTCGAGACGGAATGAACTTACGGAAGCTGGCGGCGGAGTTTTTCGGCACCTATAGCCTCGTCTTTGCCGGGACAGGCGCGATCGTGATTGATCAAGTCTCCGGTGGCGCGGTCACGCATGTGGGCGTGGCGTTGACCTTCGGCCTCATCGTGCTCGCGATGATTTACTCGGTCGGCGATGTCTCTGGCGCGCACCTTAATCCAGCGGTCACGCTCGGGTTTTGCACCGCCGGGCGAATGGAGTGGCGCAACCTTCTGCCCTACGCGACGAGCCAGTTCCTCGGCGCGCTCGCGGCCTCCGGAACGGTGCGGGCGCTTTTTGGCAATGCGACTGGACTCGGCGCGACCAACCCGGCTGGCAGCGTGGCGCAGTCGTTTTTTCTCGAGCTGATCCTGACCGCGATTCTCATGTTCGTGATCCTGAACGTCTCGCAAGGAGCGCGCGAAAAAGGGATCACGGCGGGGATTGTGGTCGGCGCCACGGTGGGGCTGGAAGCGCTTTTTGCCGGTCCGATTTGCGGCGCGTCGATGAACCCCGCGAGGTCGTTTGGACCGGCGGTGGTGAGCGGCGATGTGCGCCATCTGTGGCTTTATCTGGTGGCGACGGTTTGTGGCGCGGTGGTGGGAGTTTTGATTTCGCGCTGCGTGCAGGGGCCGTGCGATTCGGAAGGCGTGTAGAGATTCGGGACGGTGTAGCGACGGCGCTCTGTCGCCGTAAGGACGCGTGGATTTCAGGCAACGCGTGTTTACGCCGACAGAGCGGCGTCGTTACAACGTTCCGCGTTGCGCGCGCTCTACTTTGACTCGGGCACGAAGGGCTGGTGGCGGATGTCTTCCGCGGCCGCGGCGTAGACGGCGTCTTCGGCGATGTTCGTGGCGTGATCGCCCACCCGCTCGAGATGGCGCGCGATGAACATGAGGTTCAGGTAACCGCGCAACTGCTCAGGGTCTTCGGCCATGCGCAAGATCAGCTTCTTGCTCGCGGTCGCGTTCATTTCGTCGAGCACTTTGTCGCGCGCTTTTAGCGTCATGGCTTGTTCGACGTCTTCGCGGATGTAGGCGTCGACGCTGTCTTTAAACATCGACATGGCATGGCGATGCATCGGTTCGATCAGGTCGACTTCGGGGAGCGCGGGATGTTTGCCGAGCTTCCGTGCTTTCCGCGCAATGCTGACCGCTTGATCGGCCATCCGCTCGAGATTTGAGCTTAGCTTCATCGCGGAGACGACGCGGCGGAGATCGGACGCGACGGGTTGGAAACGGAGAAGGAGATCGACGCCGTCTTTGTCGACCTGCTTTTCGAGTTGGTCGATTTCTTCATCGTCGGCAATGGCGAGGACGCAGAGGTCGTCGTCGCGTTGGACGAGGCCGGTGACGGCGCGGTCGAGGCTGCGTTCGGTCAGGCTCGACATCATGAGGACGTTGTTGCGGAGCGAGCCGAGCGCTTCGTCGAAGGTTCCGAGAATGTGGTTATGCGCGATCATGCGGTTTTCTTTTTGGCCACGGATTAACACGGATGAAACACGGATTCGGAGAAGACGTGGCCCCGGGTTTCCCTAATCCGTGTTTCATCCGTGTTAATCCGTGGCCGATCATTTTTTCGTCATCCGAACCTCCCGGTGATGTAATCCTCCGTTTGCCGTTGCGCGGGGTTGCTGAACATCTTGCGCGTGTCGCTGTACTCGACCAGGCGGCCGAGATAGAAGAAGGCGGTTTGATCGGAGATGCGGCCGGCTTGCTGCATGTTGTGGGTCACGATCACGATCGTGTATTGCTCTTTTAGATGCCGGATGAGCTCTTCGACTTTCGCGGTCGCGATCGGGTCGAGCGCGGAGCAGGGCTCATCCATTAAAATAATCTCGGGCTCGACCGCGAGCGCGCGCGCGATGCATAGACGCTGCTGCTGGCCGCCGGAGAGGCCGTAGCCGCTGACGTGAAGGCGGTCTTTGACTTCATCCCATAAGGCGGAGGCGCGCAGGCTTTTCTCGACTGCTTCGTCGATCTTCGCCCGCTTTGTGATCCCGGCGATGCGGAGGCCGTAGGCGATGTTGTCGTAAATGGATTTCGGGAACGGATTCGATTTCTGGAAAACCATCCCAACGTTCCGCCGCAGGTCGACCACGTCGATGCGTGGATCGTTGATGTCGAGGTCTTCGATCTT
>JBBSLZ010000021.1:0-21220 GCA_038233435.1 Chthoniobacterales bacterium | reverse complement strand
TCATCTCGCGATAATCTTTTGATCGCGGTTTGAGTGAAACGCTGGCGCGCACCGTCCGCAGATAGACTGCAGCGGCATCGCCCACCGTCATCTTCCCGCTCGCGAAGGCCCCGGCGGATTCATGCCGGGAGCGAAAATCTCTCAGTAAGTCTGGCAAACGCTGTTTTGCGACCGAGAAAACGGTCGTCTCCAAGCTCTTCCAGATGAGTTTTCCTCCCACCCGGAATCGTGCAAAATACGTTAGCGAGCTGCCATTGCGCACTAGATTCTGAACGGCTGTCCCCTCCCAATTTCTATTTGCAGACACGGAATCCGATGCTGCAAGCGAAGAGCGAGATGAGCGCTCCGCGGTTGGAGCGAATGCAGAAAGATTGCGCTGGCGGCACCGTATAGAAAAAGCGTATAGAAACGCTCTACGGAGGACCGCTAAAATGCGAATTTACCTAGGCAAGCAGCTATTTTAGCGATTAATTGCCTACCGATTTGTAATCAGCAGGTCGTCGGTTCGAACCCGTCAGCCGGCTTTTCTCGAGGCGCGGCACGTTTTTTTGACCGCCAATGAAAGCAGAGCCGAGCGCCGCGACCGCTTTCGCTCCGGGCCGGGTCGAGCTGCTTGGGAATCACACCGATTATAACGGCGGCCTGGTCCTGGGCGTGGCGATTGAGCGCGGCCTCACGGTGTGCAGCACGCGGCGGGACGATGGTCGCGTTGTGGTCGAATCCGCTACGATGGGCCGGGTCGAGCTGCCGCGCGCCGGGCTGCGTCCGCTGCTGGAGGATCGCTGGGCGAACTATCCGCTCGGGGTGGCGCACGAGCTTGATCTCGCGACGGGAGGTTTCGAGCTTTCGATCCGCGGGGATCTTCCCGCCGGCGCGGGCTTGTCCAGCTCGGCCGCGCTGGAGGTGGCGACGGCGCTTGGCCTGCTCGCGCTGGATCACCGCACGCTCGCTCCGATGGAGATTGCCCGGGCCTGCCAACGGGCCGAGCATCGATTCGCTGGCGTCCGCTCCGGCTTGCTCGATCAGGTGACTTCGCTCTTCGGCCGCGCCGCGCAGGCCGTTTTCTTTGACGCCCGCAGCGAAGAGGTGCGGTTGATTCCGTTCCCGAAGGAACTCGTCCTGCTGGTGGCGGAATCCGGCCGGAAGCGGGAATTGGCGGCGGGGCAATACAACCAGCGGCGCGAGGAGACTCGGGCCGCGGCGGCCGCGCTCGGGGTCGACGCCTTGCGCGATGTGACGTCGACCGATCTCGAGCACCGGCGCGATCTGCCCGAGCTTTTGCGCCTTCGCGCCGCGCATGTGGTGGGAGAAAATGAACGCGTGGCGCGTGGAGTAAAATTGCTCGCCGCCGGCGACGGAGCGGGCTTCGGTGCGCTGCTCAATGCGTCGCACGCAAGTTCCCGGCGCAATTTTGAGAACAGCACGCCGGAACTCGATCTGCTGGTCTCGATCGCGCAAGAGCTTCCCGGCGTCCTCGGCGCGCGCCTGACCGGCGCTGGTTTTGGCGGAGCGACTCTCACCTTATGCGAAAAGGGAGCCGCCGCGCAGGCGGCGCGGGAGTTGGCGGCGCGTTGTGCTCAGGCGGGCGGATTCACGCCGCGCGTTCTCGTTACCGCGATGGCCGATGGGGCCCGTTATCTGTAGGGGAATCACCTATGAAAGAGTGCGACCTACGTGAAGAGTTTCGATGTCTGCCTGATGCCATTCGCGATGAACGACGCGACTGAGTTTATCAATCCGACCAAGGCGCTCGAATACATGGCGACGGGTCGGCCTATCGTCTCGACGCCGGTGCGCGATGTGGTGCGCCAGTTTAGCGACATCGCGACGATCGCGCTGGGGCGCGGGGAGTTCGTCCAGGCTTGCAGTGATATCTTGGCCCGACCCGATCAGGCTCGGATCGAGCGTGGGCTGGCGCTGGCCGAACGTAGCTCTTGGGAATCGATCGTGGGTCAGCTCGAGGAGCACGTCTCCGAGGCGCTGGCCGCGCCGCGCGTCCTGACCCGGAGCGCAGCATGAAGAAGTCCTACGATGTTCTTATCGTCGGCGCGGGATTCGCCGGCAGCGTGCCGGCGGAGCGGCTGGCGGCTGATCTCGGACAGAAAGTGCTGGTTTGCGATCGACGCCCGCACATCGGGGGCAACGCGTATGATCATGCCGATGCGGCTGGTCTGCTCGTGCACCAGTATGGTCCGCACATTTTCCATACGAATTCGGCGGATCTTCGGTTACCTCTCGCGCTTCACGGCTTGGCGGGCTTACGAGCATCGTGTTCTTGCGAGCGTCGCGGGGCAGTTGCTCCCGATTTCGATTAATCTCGATACGATCAATCGCCTTTACGATCTGAGCCTGACTTTTTCCGCAATTACACCCGCAAACAACGGGGCCTCGATCCCTCGCACCTCGACACGCAGGTGGCGGCTCGCATCCCGGTGCGGACGAATCGGGACGACCGCTATTTCACCGATTATTTCCAATCGATGCCGAAGCAGGGTTTTGCCCGGATGTTTGAGAATATGCTCGACCACGAAAACATCGAGCTGGCTTTGGGAGCGGATTATCGGGAGTTGCGCGAGGAGGTAGATTTCCGTCAGCTCATCTGCAGCGGACCGATTGACGAGTTCTTCGATTACCAGTTTGGGCAGTTGCCGTATCGGTCGCTCCGCTTCGAGCACCGGACGCTCGATCAGGAATGGTTTCAACCGGTCGCGGTGGTCAATTATCCTAACGAACACGAGTATACCCGGATCACGGAGTTCAAGCATCTGACCGGGCAGGAGCATGCGCGGACGAGCATCGTCCATAAATATCCCAGCGCGGAGGGCGACCCTTATTATCCAATCCCGCAGCCGGCCAATGCGGCGATTTATGCGCAGTATCGCGCGCTCGCGCAGAACTTGCCGGAGGTGCATTTCGTCGGCCGGCTCGGCACTTATCGCTACTACAACATGGACCAGGTGGTCGGGCAGGCGTTGACGCTTTATAAAAAGCTGGCGCGGAGCGAGGCCGAACGGGCTGGCGGAGACCTTGCCGCGCTGCCAGATGGCGCCGCCGAAGCGAGCGCCGCGCTGCAGGTTTAGAGACTCTGGATTGAGCGGAACTCGCCTGGCGGGGAAAGGGTCTGCGTGACTCGCCGGCCGCGCCTTCTCCGCGTGAAAGAGATCCGTGCAAAAACCCGAAGCCTTCCCAAGTTTTTTCCTCGGCGGCTTCGAGTGCTCCACGCACATCCGGCGTGACGGCCGGCGCCTGGATCTGGTCCACGCGACCCGGCATGATGAGCTGGCCGAGAGCGATTACCGCCTCCTCCAAAGTCACGGGATTCGCACCGTGCGCGAAGGACTCCGCTGGCACCTGATCAAGCGCCAGCACGGGCATTACGATTTCTCCAGCGCGGCGCCGATCCTGCGCGCCGCCCGCGCCACCGGGATGCAGGTGGTCTGGGATCTCTGGCATTACGGCTGGCCGGACGGACTCGATATTTTCAGCGCCGAGTTCATCGAGCGTTTCGTCGATTATGCGAAGGCCGCGATGGCGTTTCTCGGCGAGGGCGCAGGCGAGACCTTCATCTGCCCGGTGAACGAAATCTCTTTCTTTTCCTTTGCGGGCGGGGAGGCCGGATTTTTCTTCCCGTTCGCGCAGGGACGAGGCGAAGAAATGAAACGCCAACTGGTCAGCGCCAGCATTCAGGCCATCCGGGCGATGCGCGCGGTCGTGCCGCGTCTCCGGATTTGCCACATCGATCCAGTGGTCAACGTCATCGCGGAGAACCCGACGCCGGAGAATGTGGCGGCGGCGCGGGCTTATCACGAGAGCCAGTATGAAGCGTGCGACATGATCCTCGGCCGCGTCGCACCAGAGCTGGGCGGCAGCGATGATCTCGTCGATTTGATTGGCCTCAATTATTACATTCATAATCAGTGGAGCCACCTCGGCGCGATGCTGGTGCCATCCGACCCGCGTTACCGGCATGTGCGCGATTTGTTGCAGGAAAATTATCGGCGCTACGGCAAGCCGATCTTCTTGGCGGAGACCGGGATCGAAGACAAGACGCGGCCGGCGTGGCTGCGCTACATTTGTAACGAGGTCTTCGCGGCCGCCGCCGCCGGCGTGCCCATCGAGGGTATCTGCCTCTACCCGATCCTGAATCATCCGGGTTGGGACGATGAGCGCCATTGTCACAACGGTTTGCTCGACTACGCGGACATCGCAGGCCACCGCGAAAGCTGCCAGCCGCTCGCGCGCGAATTGGCCCGACAGCAAAAGCTGATCGAGCAATACACCAGCGGCGAAGCCCGTTTCAGCGACCGGGGCGAGACGGAAGTCTCGGCTTTCGATTGGGCCGCGCACGTGATGGAAGTCCTCACCGACGAAAGCCGCTGGTAGCGGCAACGGACTGGTCACGGTTCACAGAGAGAGAGCAAACGTCTCATCCAAGTCTAACGAGTAGCTGCGGTTCCAGCGGATGGATGGGCGAATCCCCAGGCTGGATTCGCGGCTTGATCGATGCCGCGAGTCTGGCTACCATCGTGACCATCATGTCGCTGTCATTGCTCTCGCGGATTTTGTGCCTCTTGGTTCTTTTGTCGTTCACCCGCTCGGCCGGTGCGATCACGCTCGGGCAGGTGGACACCTTTCAGGGAATCGCGAATCCAGCCGAAGTGAATTGGCGAAACGGCGCGAACACAGTGGCACTGGTGCCCTCGGGCGGACCCGCCGGAGCAGGTGACGCCTATATGCAACTTTCCGCTGATGGAGGTGGCCAGGGTGGACGATTGGTGGCGCAGACCTACACGGTGCCGCCATCCTTCACTAGCCAGTGGACTGGGAATTACATCGGAGCCGGAGTGACCGCGATCGAGTTCGATCTGCTTAATCAAAGCGCGGTGACGCTCTCGATCCGGATCGCTTTCAAGACCGATACCGGCCAGGCGTCGTCCGGCTATCTGTCCCTACAGCGGGCGGTGCTCGCTCCCGGCAGTGGCTGGCAACATTTTTCCATCCAGATCACCCCCACCATGCTGGCGGCGATCGGCGGGCCGGCCGCTTACAACACGTTTTTCCAGAATGGCTTTGTCGAGATGCGGATCATCAACGAAGCCGGCACCACCAATCTGAACGGCGACCCCGTCGTCGGCATGCTGGGGATCGATAATATCCGCGCCATTCCGGAGCCTACTGTCACCGCGCTGGCGGCGGCCGGGTTGTTCCTGCTAGGCGCCCTTTGGCTGCGCCGGCGTCGCTGCGCCGCCTGAGCGCCCGCGGGCCTTTCGGTTGCAAAGCCGGCGACCGCTTTCATAGTAGGCATCGCCGCGCGCACTTGGTGTGCGTGGTCCAAGGAAGGGTGGCTGAGCCCGGTTTAAGGCACTCGACTCGAAATCGAACGTGGGGTTAAACTCACCGTGGGTTCGAATCCCACCCCTTCCGCCATTTTCCGGCTCGGCATTTGCACGACCGCTTCATTCTGTCCATCGATCACAGAGCAGTTTTCAGCGTGACAAAAATAATCCTCGTTGGTAAAAATGCGCTCGCAGCCAACCCTAACCGAAAGGTCCGCCCCCCATGGTCCCCAACTTCTCTTCTCCCCTCGCGCCGCTTCGCCATCTCTTCCTGATCGTCGCCCTGTCGGCCGCTTCGTTCTTCGCCTTCCCGACTGTCCGCGCTCAGGACACGGCGACGGCCACCCTGACTTCCGGCGGCGCCAACAGTATTACGATTGGCGCCAACGGCGCCTTTAACCTGACCCTGGGCATCACCTTTAATTTTCCCTCCAGCGGCTACACCGTCTTCTATCAGAGCAACAACGGCCAGGGGCTCTTCCAGATCAATTCACGCACCCTCCTCGACCCCTTCTTTAACCAGGCGGGGAACCCCAGCTTTCCTCAAATTCTTAACCCCTCAAACATGGGTGACCTCGGGGCCATGGTCACTGACATCGGAAATCCTCACCCGCCCGGAACTTTCACTTTGCAGAGCGTAAACATCAGCGCGCGGAATGCACCGGTCGGCGTCTACACGATCTTCCTCGATAGCCGCAGCATCATGACCAGCCGCACCGGCGGCGGCTTCACCGATGTGAATATCGGGGGATCGAGCGGACCGGTCTTCACGGTCAATGTCGTGCCCGAGCCTTCGACGATCGGCCTCTTTGGCATTGGGGCCGCTGCGCTCGGTGCGATGGTCTGGCGGCGCCGACGGGCAGCCGCGTCATCCGTCTAAAGCCGGCGGAAGATGCGCAGGAGTTGATGCGCCCGGGATGGGTCGGAGCTGAAGTGGAAAACTGAGAGGGTCACTTCCAAAAACGAGGAAAAGCCGGGGGTGCGGCGCGCGCTTTCATCCTGCAGATTTTGAAAGCCCATCGACCACTCTTCGAAGTCGCGCATGCTGGTATCGACTTTGAGCAAGGTCGTCACTTCCCGATGACGGGGGTCCTTCAGAATCACCTTGTAGGTGGCGCGGACGGCGGCTTCCTTCCCTTCCAGGAGCTGCATGAAGCGGCGCTCCTTGTAGAGGAGCATGCCAGTGATGCCAGCGCGCTCATTCTTGGCGCGGCTCCTCTGTCGCATCTCGAAAAGCGCGTCGCTTTGGAAGTCCTCGGCAGCGAGACTGACATAAATTAGCTGGAAAACTTTCATGAAGTGTTTGACCCGGCTCGGCGAGCCGTTCGCATGACCGGAGCCGGGAGGCGCTCCCCAAGCTATCGCACCGCGGTCCGGATAGGCAGATAAGAATTTTTATCGAAGCTGATGGCCGAAGTGAATACAACAGTCCTGCACCCCCATCCCCATGCCAAAACTCGCCACCACCGTCGACGGACTCAAGCTTCCGAACCCCTTCATCATTGGCTCCGGCCCTCCCGGCACCAATCTGAATGTGATTAGCCGCGCCTTCCGCGAGGGCTGGGGCGCGGTCATCGCGAAAACGGTCAGCCTCGATTCCTCGAAGGTGGTTAACGTCGCGCCGCGTTACGCCAAGTTTCACAGCCAGGACGGCAAGGAGGTGATCGGCTGGGAAAACATCGAGTTAATCAGCGACCGGAAGATCGAGATCTGGCTCGAAGAATTCAAGAAGTGCAAAGACATGCACCCGGAAGGCATCCTCATCGCCTCCATCATGGAGGAGTATAACGAGGACGCCTGGAGCGAGCTCGTAGAGCGCTGCCAGGACGCGGGCGTCGATTCCTTTGAGCTAAACTTTTCCTGCCCACACGGATTGCCGGAGCGGAAGATGGGGGCCGCCATGGGCGAGAATCCCGAGATCGTCGAAGAGGTAAGTGGCTGGGTGATGCAGGCGGCGAAGAAACCCGTCTGGGCGAAGATGACGCCAAACATCACCCGGATCGTGGAGCCGAGCCGGGCCGCGTTTCGCGGCGGCTGCCAGGGAGTGGCCGCGATCAATACCATCCGGAGCGTGATGGGCGTGAACCTCGAAACCCTGCGGCCCGAGCCCACCGTGGAAGGATTCACCACCCCGGGCGGCTACTCTTCCAAAGCCGTCCGCCCGATCGCGCTCCGGATGGTGATGGAGATCGCGACCATGATTCGAAGCGAGTATCCGGACCGCAGCCTTTCCGGGATCGGCGGGATCGAGAGCGGAGGCGACGCCGCCCAGTTTATCTTGTTAGGCGCGGATACCACCCAGGTTTGCACGGGGGTGATGAAGTTTGGCTACGATTCCGTGCGGCGGATGTGCGATGAATTGCTCGCCTTCATGGAGAAGCACCAGTTCGAAACGGTGGCCGATTTCAAAGGCAAAAGTCTGGACTACTTCACCACCCACGCCGAACTGGTGCGGATGCAAACCAAGCGCAAGGCCAGAGAGAAAGCGGCCAGCGAAGAAGCCGCCGCCAAGAAAATGGTGCGCGCCGATGGCGAATGGAGCGGCGACGATTTTGTGAAGCAATCGGACGCTCTGGCGCGTGGTTGAGTTTGATTTTGACCGCAGAAAGAATTTTGACCGCGGATGGCGCAGATAGCGCGGATGAAGAAATTCCCCATCCGCGTCATCTGCGTAATCCGCGGTTAATTTTCCCCTCATGATTTCCTGCCCTGTCCTCATCAATGGCGAATGGCGCACCGTCTCCGGCGCCGATGCTTCGCCGTTTTTAAAACCTTCAGGCGGGGAAAAGGAAAGAATTTTGACCGCGGATTACGCCGATGACGCGGATGAAGAAATCCCCATCCGCGCCATCTGCGTAATCTGCGGTTAATTTCCCCTTCATGATCCCCTGCCCTGTCTTCATCAATGGCGAATGGCGCACCGTCTCGGGCGCCGACACTTCACCGGTTTACAATCCCTCGCGGGGCGAGACGATCGCGGAGGTGCCGATGGGTGGGGCGGAGATGGTAAACGAGGCGGTGGAAGCCGCCGCGGCCGCGTTCCCCGCCTGGCGGGAGACGCCGCCGGTGGAGCGCGCGCGTTTGTTTTTTCGCTATCGGCAGTTGATCGAGGAGAACTTCGATCGCATTTGCGCGAGCGTCTCGCGCGAGCATGGCAAGACGCTGGCGGAGGCGCGCGGGAGTGTTTACCGCGGGATTGAAAATATCGAGTATGCCTGCGGCGCACCCACGCTTCTAATGGGCGACACGCTCGAAAATCTGGCTCGCGGGGTCGACTGCGAGACGATGCATCAGCCGCTCGGCGTCTGCGTTGGGATCACGCCGTTCAATTTCCCCGCGATGGTGCCGATGTGGATGTTTCCGCTCGCGCTGGTGTGCGGAAACACCTTTGTGCTGAAGCCGAGCGAGAAGGTGCCACTGACGGTGGTGCTCTTGATCGAGTTACTGGAGAAGGCGGGCCTGCCGAAGGGCGTGCTCAATGTCGTGCACGGCGGGCGGGAATGCGTGGACGCGCTCCTGATTGATCCCAAAGTGCGGGCGATTTCCTTCGTCGGCTCGTCCCCGGTGGCGAAGTATATTTTCGAAACCGGCACCCGCCACGGCAAGCGCGTGCAGGCAAATGGCGGGGCCAAAAATTACATCGTGGTGATGCCGGACGCGGAGATGGGCCAGACGGTCGAGGCGCTGGCCACGGCAGCGTTTGGCTGCGCGGGCGAACGCTGCATGGCGGGCTCGACCGCGCTGACGGTGGGGCCGGCGGCGGAGGCGCTCTTGCCGGGGCTGCTGGAAGCGGCGCGCGCGATTCGGGTGGGGCCGACTGATGGCGAAGCGCAGCCGGAGATGGGCCCGGTCATCACCGCGCAGCATCGCGACCGCGTTCTGGACTTGTTAGCCGGCGGCGAGCAGGAAGGCGCGAAGATTATCGCGGATGGACGTGGCCTGCGGGTGGATGAGGCGCCGAATGGTTTTTATCTTGGCGCCACGATTGTCGACCAGGTGCGGGACGAGATGACGCTGGCGCGCGAGGACGTTTTCGGCCCGGTCTTGAACGTGATGCGGATGGACGACCTCGATTCGGCGATCGAGCTGGCGAACAAGTCCGCCTACGGAAATGGCGCCGCCATTTTTACCAATTCCGGCAAAGCCGCGCGCGAGTTCAAGCATCGGGTGAAGGCGGGGATGGTGGGGATCAATGTGGGGGTGCCAGCCACGATGGCGATGTTCCCGTTCACCGGCTGGGATGAATCATTTTATGGCGACCTGCATATCCAGGGTCGGGAAGGGGTGCAATTCTACACCCAGCAGAAAGTGGTCAGCACTCGCTGGTTTGGCGAGGGCGTGGGCGACGTCTGGAAGAAGTAGCGCCTCATGTCACTGCTCATCCGAGGCGGCGAGATCGTCACAGACACGGAGCGCTACTTCGCCGACATCTTTTGCGAGGGCGAGACGATCACCCGGATCGGGCCGGACCTGCCCGCACCGCCCGAAGCGGAGGTGATCGACGCGCGCGGCCAATATGTTTTCCCCGGGTTCATCGATCCGCATACTCATATTTATCTGCCCTTCATGGGCACGTTTTCGAAGGACACTTACGAGACGGCCAGCGAGGCGGCGCTGGTCGGCGGGACGACCACGATTTTCGAAATGATCTGTCCGCCGCGCGCGATGAGCGCGGCGGAAGGCTTCCGGCTTTGGCAGGAACAGGCGGCCGGAAGATCGGCTTGCGATTATAGCTACCACATGGGCGTGACGCGGTTCGACCCGGAGAACGCGGCCCAACTGCGGGAGATCGTCGCGGCGGGCATCACTTCGTTTAAGATTTTCCTGGCTTACAAAGGCGCGTTCGGAATCGACGACACGGAATTGTATCAGACGCTCAAGCTGGCGCGCGAGCTGGGCGTGCTCGTGACCGCGCACTGCGAGAACGAGACGCTGGTGGCGGAGCGGCAGAAGGAGTTGTTAGGCGCGGGTTTGACCGGGCCCGAGCAACACCACGCCAGCCGGCCGCCGCGGGTGGAAGCGGAAGGCGTGCATCATTTGATGACTTTTGCGGAGCTGACGGGCGCGTCGGTTTACATCGTGCACCTGAGCTGCGAGGAGGCTTTGCGTGAGGCGCTGGCGGCGCGGGCGCGGGGCGTGGATGTCTCGGTCGAGACGCTGATCCAGTACCTGGTGCTCGATAAGACGTATGCGGAGCGGCCGGATTTTGAGGGAGCGAAGTATGTCATGTCGCCGCCGCTGCGGGACGCGCGAAATCAACTGGTGCTGTGGCAGGGGCTGCGCGCGGGTGAGGTGCAGACGGTGGGGACCGATCACGCCCCGTTTGATTTCCAGACGCAAAAACCGATGGGGCGTGATGATTTTACCAAGATTCCGAACGGCATTCCTTCGCTCGAAGAGCGGGTCAATCTGCTTTTCACCCACGGTGTGAAAACGGGGAAACTCGATCTGCAGACCTTCGTAAAAGTGGCGAGCACGAACGCGGCAAAGATCTTCGGGTTGTATCCGCGGAAGGGTGCGATCGCGGTGGGCTCGGACGCGGACCTGGTCATCTACGATCCGGAGTATCGCGGGACGATTTCGGCGCGGACGCAATTGATGAACGTCGATTATAGCGCTTTCGAAGGCTGGGAAATCGAGGGGAGACCGAGCGTGGTGACGGTGCGTGGAGAGGTGGCGGTGCGCGCTGGGAAATTCGTCGGCACGATCGGACGCGGGCGAATGCTGCGGCGGGCGCGTTCATGAACGTGCTCGAGATCCTGCAGTCGATGACGACGTATCTGAAGAAGCGCGACACGGAGAGCGCCCGCCTGAACGCGGAGTATCTGCTGGCGCATGTGCTCGGGCGAAAACGGATCGAACTATATCTCGAATTTGACCGGCCGCTGGGGGAAGCGGAATTGGCGCCGTTACGGGACCTGATGAAGCGGCGGGGGCAGGGCGAGCCGCTCCAGCATTTGCTCGGGACGGTGGAGTTTTGCGGTCACGTTTTTGTTTGCGATAAGCGGGCGCTGATTCCGCGGCCGGAGACGGAGGAGCTGGTCGAGCTATTGCTCGAATCAGAAATCAGCCATCAGAAATCAGCCATCCTCGATGTGGGCACTGGGAGCGGCGTAATCGCTTTAAGCCTGGCGGCCGCGCTGCCGGAAGCGGTCGTCCATGCGGTCGATCTCTCGCCGGAGGCGCTGGCGCTGGCGCGCGAAAATGCGGCCCGGCTGGCGCTCGCGGAGCGGGTCCGGTTTTTCGAGAGCGATCTGCTTGCGGCCGTGACGGAGCGTTATGATCTGATCGCGGCCAACCTGCCTTATGTGCCGGAGACGGATCGCGCGACGCTCGCGCGCGAGGTGCGACATGATCCGGAGCTGGCGGTTTTCGGCGGTGAGCGCGGCGATGAAGTGATCCGGCGGCTGATCGTGCAAGCGCGGGATCGTCTGAAACCGAGCGGACTCCTCGCCCTCGAGATCGGGATGGGGCAGGAGGAGACGCTGGTGCCGGCGCTGGCGGCGGCGAATTATCACGACATTTCCCAGCGACATGACTCGGCGGGTGTCCTACGATTCCTCCTCGCTCGTTATGGATAAAATTCTCGTGCATGGCGGTTACCCGCTCTCTGGTTCGATCAAGGTCAGTGGCTCGAAGAATTCGGCCCTGCCGATCCTGGCCGCGACCTTGTTAACCAGGGAGCCATGCGTGCTGCATCGCGTGCCGGATCTGAGCGACACCAACTACATGCTCCAGATTCTGATGTATCTGGGCGCCGATGTGGAACGCGCCAGCGGCACCGTGACGGTGACCGCGGAGAAAGTGGAATCGCTCGCGCCCTATGAGGTGGTGCGGAAGATGCGCGCCTCGGTCTGCGTGCTCGGGCCGCTCCTGGCTCGCTGTCGCGAAGCGACGGTCTCGCTGCCGGGCGGGTGCGTGATCGGCGATCGGCCGATCGACTTACACTTAAAAGGATTCGAAGCGCTGGGCGCGGCTGTCCGGGTGGACGCGGGCAACGTGCGGATGTTCACTAATCAACTCAAAGGCGCAGTGATCAATCTGCGCGGAAAATTCGGCCCGACCGTCCTCGGCACGGATAACATCATGATGGCGGCAGTGTTGGCGGACGGCACCACCGTGATCGAAGGCGCGGCCTCGGAACCGGAGGTGTGCGACCTGGCGAATTTCCTGAACAAGATGGGCGCGAAGATCGAGGGCGCGGGGACGCGGCGCTTGATTATCGAAGGGGTAAAGGAGTTGCACGGCGCGGAGCACGACATTATTCCCGACCGGATCGAAGCGGGCACTTTCCTGGTCGCCGGCGCGGTCTGCGGGAAAGGCGTGACCGTGACGCGGGCCAACGCGGAGCATGTCAGCGCGGTGACGACGGCGCTGATGGAAGCAGGTTACAAGATCGAGACGCAGGGCGATTCGATCACGGTTTCGCCCAATGGCGCGGTCAAGCCGCTCGAGCTGGCCACGCAACCGTATCCGGGTTTCCCGACCGACATGCAGGCGCAGATGTGTGCGCTTCTTTCCACGACGGAAGGCATCAGTGTGGTGACGGAGAATATTTTTCCGCAGCGCTACATGCATCTGGCAGAGTTGAAGCGGATGGGCGCGAAGGTGCAGATCGAAGGGCCGACGGCGGTGATCCAGGGCGTGGAAAAATTAATCGCCGCGCCCGTGATGGCGAGCGACCTGCGGGCTTCTGCGGCCTTGGTGCTGGCGGGCTTGAAGGCGGAAGGCATCACCGAGATCAGCCGTGTGTATCACATCGATCGCGGCTACGAGCACCTCGACGAAAAGCTGGGCGCACTCGGGGCGCAGATCGAGCGGGTCAAGGAAAAGTAGCACAGGCATCTTGCCTGTGAGGCCACCGGGCGTCTCGCCTGGTGAGTCAGCGTCGCGCGGCGTCCCTATCGCGCTACTTCACCGGCGGCTCTGGCGCCAGTTCCCAATCCTTCGGCACTTCGTCGATTTCCAGTTTGCCAGCCGAGTCTTCTTTCGAAAACTCCGCCGCCCGGGCCAAGCCGACGACCACCACGAAGGAGACGATCACGCCGAGCAGAAAGATGCAGATGACGTAATCCATTTTAACCTTTCCGCCGAATGCGCTCCAGCCGGCCGGCCAAGAGGACCACCCGCACGCCGACCCAAAGAATCAAAATGCTGGGCACCCACAATCCGACATAGACGCCATAATCGCGATCGACCAAAAACCAGAGGGCCACGCTCGCCACAAAACTGGCGGCGGTGGCGATCAGAAAGGGATAATCAATTTTCGTAAACATAAGCGGTGGGAGTATGGAGAGTTACGAGTGAGCTTGGGCCGTGGACGTAAGTTAAACCCGAGCCCCATCGCAAACGCCCGGCAGCCGGTGACCAAACGTTCCTTGTCTCGGAGATGAGTCCTATCAGCGCCCGAACAACCGTCGTCTCCGATTCGACCATCGAAACCGAGCTGCTCTCTCTTGCCGCCGCCCGCGGCGCGAAAACATTTTGCCCGTCCGAAATCGCTCGGCGCCTCACGAAAAATTGGCGGCCGCTGATGCCTGCCATCCGCACCGTAGCCGACCGCCTCGTCACGGCGGGCGCCCTCCGCTGTTCTCAGGGTGGACGCCCCGTTTCCCCGCTAGCCGCCCGCGGACCCATCCGCCTGGCCCAGCCGGACGCCACCAGTTAGGCAGGCACCCGCTCTGGCACCGGTTCGCTCCGGCGGAAGATCATCCAGACGCCTGACATCACGAGTACGCCGCCGAGGAGTGACCAAAGCGAAAACGTCTCGCCGCCCAGCAGCCAGCCGATCGCGACCGCGCCGGGCGGCGTGATCAGCGAGATGCTTTGCAAGCTGTTCACCCGCATCCGCGGGAGCAGCCAGTAGAGGAGGAGAAAGGTGAGCGCAGAGCCGATGATGGCGAGGTAGAGCAGACAGAAAATGGCCCGCCCGCTCCAGTGGAAGCGAAGCGGATTCCCGTCGATAACCAAGCCTAACAAGAGCATCGGGACCGTGCCGAAGAGCATCTGCCAGCCGGCGATCATGGCCGGCGCCAGCTCGAGCGCGCGCCGTTTCAAAAGCACGTTCGAGAAAGCCGCCCCGGCCCCGCCGATCACCACCCCGAGCCCGGCCCAGAAAGCCAGCCAGCCGCCATGGTCCATCAAACGCCCACAGATCAAAGCCACGCCCGCGCCGGAAAGGATCGCCCCCAACACGCGCGGCCAGCGGAGCGGTTCGCTCGGGAGCAGGTAATGCGCGAAGAACAAGCCGAAGATCACGATCATCGCCTGCAGAACGGCGGCCAGCCCGGAGGAGATGTGCTGCTCACCCCAAAAAAGGAGTCCGTAATTGATTGAGAACATCAGCACGCCGGTGAACGCGAGCAGGGTCCAGTCTTCCCGCCGCTTCGGCCAAAAAAGTGGTCGCCCGAGCGAGACCGCCACCAGCACCAGGAACGCTAGCAGGAAGCGAATCGCCGCAAATGAAACCGGCGGCAGATCCTCCAACCCGACCTTGATTACCAGCCAGGTCGAGCTCCAGACCACGCAAAGCGTGATGTAGGCCGCAACGATGCGGAGCTTCTGCGATGGCGGCATGGCCGTTACCAGCGCACCAGCCGCCACCTCGTGCAACCGCCGCGGACCCGAAGCACCTAAAGGGCCGCCGCACCGAGCACCAGCCGACTCCTATGGAGTCAGCACCACCTTGACGCAGCCATCCTTCTTCTCATTAAACATCTCGTAAGCTTCCGGAGCCTGCCCCAGCGGGAGCCGATGGGTAATGATGTCGTCGAGCTTGATTTCTTTCCGATCCAGGTGCCCCATCAACTGGTCGATATACTTGTGCACCGGCGCCTGACCGAAGGCCATCTTGATCCCCTTGTCGAAAATCTGGCCGACCGGAAAATTGTCATACGAGACCCCGTATACACCCAGCACCGTCACCCAGCCCCCGCGGCGCACGGCGCTGATCGCCGTCCGCAACGCCTTGATGCTTCCTACTTCGCCGCGCCAGATGTTACCCAGCTTATGCGCGATGCTGCGATCGGCTTCCATTCCCACCGCATCCACGCACACGTCCGCGCCGCGTCCGTCGGTTAACGCCCGAATCGCTTCCACCGGATCGTCTTTGTCCGCGTTAATTGTCTCCGCGTTCGCCGTCCGCCGCGCGGTCTCGAGTCGGTAATCCTGAATATCGACCGCGATGACGCGTTTGGCGCCGCGCAGCCAGGCCGACTTCTGCGCCATCAAACCGACCGGCCCGCAGCCGAACACCGCCACCGTTTCGCCGCCTTTTACTCCTGCCCAATCGATTCCCGCATAACCGGTCGGAAAAATATCGGTCAGGAAAAGCACCTCCTCATCGCTGAAACCCTCCGGCACTTTCCGCGGACCGAAATTCGCATACGGCACGCGCACGTATTCCGCCTGCCCGCCGGCATAGCCGCCGTAAAGATCCGTGTAACCGAAGGCCGCCGCCCTTCTGATCGAGCAATCCGCCCTCCGGCCCGTAGTGGTCGGGATTCGAATTCTCGCAATGCCCCGGCAGCTCATGGTTGCAGAAAAAACACGCACCGCAGGAGACCGGAAACGGCACCACCACGCGGTCGCCTTTCTTCAGCTCCATCACCGCGCTCCCGGTCTCCTCCACCACGCCCATGAATTCGTGTCCAAGCACCTGATCCGTCAACTGCGGAAAGAATCCGTTATAGATGTGCAAATCCGAGCCGCAGATCGCGGTCGAGGTCACGCGCAGGATCACGTCCTCGGGATGCTCGATCTTTGAATCGGGAACATCGTTCACTTCGACGCTGCCCGGATGGTGAAAAACAAGAGCCTTCATGTGAAAAAGAAACGCGGCGAGACCGCGTCATGGCCGTCTCGAGTCTCCGCTACCGCTCCGAGCGTCGGCGCGCCCGTTCCAAATCCGCCGGCGTGTCGAGATCGAACGCGCCCTCGGGAAAGTCCACTTCGGCAACCGTGCGACCCGGCCGACGGAGAAGCGCCTTTGCGCCGGAGTCGTCGGGGAGCGCGAGCAGCTCGAGGAAGCAGGCACAATCGAACAGGGCCGGAACACCGAGCGTTTCCGCATAACGACAGGCGACCACTTCCGCTTGCGTGGTCCGCCACTGCTGGATCAGGCGCGCAATGATTTCCCTTTCCAAAAAGGGTTGATCGCAAACCAGCAGAACGATTGCGCCTAACGAGGCGTCGTTTTCCGCGAGGGATGCCACTCCGGAACGCACGGAAGTGCCGAGCCCGCGTTCCCAAGCTCGATTCACCACCAGCCTGGCCGTCGTGCGGCGCAGTTCCTCCGCGCTCCGCTCCGCTGCCCCGCCCACTACCACAACCACCCGCGCACAACCTCCCTCCGTCGCGAGGCGGACGGTCCGGCGCAGCAAGCTCTCGCCTTCCCAGAGCAGAAATTGCTTCGGCTCGCCCAGCCGACGCGAACCTCCCGCGGCCAGGATTACGGCGCCGACGTCGTTGCGCATGCCGTCTCCGGCGCCGAGGTCCGCGGCGCGACATTCCAGCCATGGATCGGCGCCTTCCGATCGCGCAACGCTTCGCCGCTCGCCTGCGCGAAAACCGTCTGGATCTCCGCGATCAAAGCGAGCGCGATTTCCGCCGGCGTTTCCGCGCCTAAATCCAGACCCGCCGGCGCGAAGAGTTCCGCCGCCAGCGAGACGCCGCTGTCCAGCAAATCGCCCAGCAGTTGATCGCGTCGCAAACGCGGCCCGAGCAATCCGATGTAGGGCAACCCGAGCTGTAGCAAATGGCGCAAGGCCGCGAAGTCGCGTCCGTAGTTGTGCGATTTCACGATCGCCGCCATCCGTGCGTCCGCGTCGGTAGGCAGCCGCGCCGCCTCGTCCACTTCCAGCACCCGCCAGCCGAGCAACTCCGCGATCGCGCGCAGCGGCGCGCTATCCGGCCCGTATCCGAAGAGAAGCAATTGAATGGGCGGCGCGATCTGTTGCACGAAAGCGCCCGCCACCGGCTCCTCGCCTTCCGCCAGTAAGCGGCTGCCGCGCTCCGCTTCGCCTTCCGCGAAAACCGTCAGCGCCGTGCAGGTGCGACGCGCCTCCAGTGCCACGCTCAACTCCGCGAGGAAATCATTCGGCGCCGCTTCCAGGAAAATCTCGATCCGCCCGTTGCAGCCAAAACGCCGCCGGGTATCGAACTCCATCAATTCCGGCGCGCCCGTCCGCATTATCTCCCGCGCGCGCAACGCCACTTCTTCTTCCAGGCAGCCGCCACTGAGCGAACCTACCGTGGATCCATCCGCGCCGATCAACATCCGGGCGCCCGCGCGCCGATAACTGGACCCGTGCGTCCGCACCAAAGTGGCCAAAGCCATCGGCTGCCCACGTTGCGCTGCCCAGAAGCCGAGAATGTCCGCCAGCTCTTTCACGCTTCGTTTTCCGTCATCCGCATTTCCGAAAGACGGGGATTGGTCGCCGTCACTTAGATCAGCTTGTCCGGCGTAATCGGCAGATCGCGCACCCGTTTCCCGGTGGCGTGATACACCGCGTTCGCGATCGCCGCCGCGATCCCGGTGTTCCCGATTTCGCCCAACCCGCGGGCCCCGATCGGGTTGAAAGCGTAGTCGGGTTCGCCGACAAAAGTGATGTCCATTGCCGGGATATCCGCGTTCGTGGGAACGTGGTAATCGGCCAGGTTCCGCGTCACCGGCAGGCCAGTGGCGCCGTCATAAGCCGTCTCTTCAGTCAGCGCCATCCCCACGCCCATGACGAGGCCGCCCATGATCTGGCTGCGGGCCGTCTTGGCGTTAACGATGCGTCCGCCATTGATCACCGACACGATCCGCGTCAGCTGCACGCGCGGTAAGAGCGGATCGATCTTCACCTCGCAGAAGTGCGCGCCGAAGGAGTGGAAGGCGAGGTTGTCGTTCTCCTCCGGTTCGTGCAATTCGCTCTGGACCGAGATCGAGTCTTTCCCCGCACGCTTCAGAATGTCGGCGTAACTATCGGAGACACTCTGGTCGCCCTTCATCCCGACCCGTCCCGGCGCCACCATCACGATGTCGGCCGGGTTCAAAGTGTGGAGAGGCGATTTGGAATCTTTCACCGCCAGCTCGGCCAGCGCCTGATGCAAGAGCAACGCCACTTCGTGAATCGCCGTCCCCACCGTGGCGGTGGAATTCGATCCGCCTGCGACTGGTCCAAAAGGAAAGTCGGATTTGCCGAGCTCAAACGTGACCTGCTCGAAAGGCACGCCGAGTTGTTCCGAAGAAATTTGCGTAAACGCGGTGTAAGCGCCCGTCCCGAGATCGTGGGTGGCGCATTGCACCGTCGCGCTGCCATCCGCTCGCAGGATCGCCTTCGCGGCCGCGTTCCACTTGTGCGCGGGATAGAGCGCGGTGGCCATTCCCCAGCCCACCAGCAGATCGCCGTCGCGCATCGAGCGCGGTTCCGGCTTGCGTTGCGACCAGCCAAATTTTTCGGCTCCGAGTTCGTAACAATCCTTCAGGAATTTGGCGCTGAAGGGCACATCCTTGGTCGGATGTCTTTCCGCGTAATTGATCTGGCGGAGTTGGACCGGATCGATCTGCAAAGCCACCGCCAACTCGTCCATGGCCGATTCCAGCGCATAGCTTCCGGGACATTCGCCCGGGGCTCGCATGAAGGTGGGGGTGGAGACATTGACCGGATAAATCAACTCGTCGATATCGATCGCCGGGCTGGCGTAGAGCACGCCGGTGGAACGCGCGCCGCACGACTCGATATACTTACCGCAGGTGGAAGTGAGCGTCTCGCTCACATGCTGCATCGCCTGCAATTTGCCCTCGCGATTCGCGGCCAGCGCGATCCGCTGCCGGGTGGGCGGGCGGTGCCCGGTACCGGTGAACATCGACTTGCGTGCGATATGAAATTTAACCGGCACGCCGGCCGCTTTCGCCGCCATCGTGGCGAGGAACACGTGCGGCCAGACCGCGCCTTTGCAACCGAAAGCGCCGCCGACGAACGGGCAGATGACGCGCACGTTTTCCAGTTCCAGACCATGCGCGCGCGCCAGCATGCTCTGCACGCCTTTCACGAACTGGGTGGCGTCATAAACGGTCAGCTTCTTCTCGCCTTCCCAGACCGCGATCGTGCCTGACATCTCGATCGGGTTGTGTGTTTCCGTCGGCGTGATGTAGGTCTGCGCCAATTGGATTAAACTGGAATCCTTGAAGGCGGACTCGACGTCGCCCTTCTTGATCTGATTCTTCTCGTCCTTGTTTTTCTTCGGCTTTTTGACGTTATCCGAAGCGGCTTCCATCGAGAGAAGCGCGGTCTCAGGCGCGTAGGTGACTTTCACCAAAGAGGCTGCGTAAGCCGCCGCTTCCAGCGTCTGCGCCACCACCAGAGCTACATACTGGCCTGCGTAATGCACCCGGTCATCGCTCAACGGCATCCGCTCTTCGTTCCGAATCCCCTGCGCCATCTTGCCATCCTTCGGCTCTTTCGGTTGCGGCGCGTTCCGATGCGTCAACACCTTCAAAACTCCCGGCACCTGCTCGGCCGCGCTCGTGTCGATCGCGGTGATCCGGCCTTTCGCGATGTTGCTTTCCACCGCCCAGGCTTGGGCGCACTTCGGCACTTCAAATTCCACCGCGTATTTGGCCGCGCCCGTCACCTTCAGACGACCGTCAACGCGCGTCCTTGGAGGACCGATCAGTTCAACACTCATAGGGAAAGGTGGACTAAATATCTCGGGGAGCGCACGCTTTCAGCGTGCTGGTCGCGGCATTCATCCGCGACGGACTCCCGACGTCTCGCATAAAGGAGGCCACGCTGTCTGGCTTCACGTCAATGCGGAAGTTAGTTTCGGCAGACTTCCGAAACCAGCACGCTGCAAGCGTGCGCTCCCCGGAGTTTGCGGTCGCGTCCATCACGTTGGTTGGCCTCCAGCTGTGCTCAAAGCGCGCACGATGCTGCGCTTGGCCAGCTCGATTTTAAATTCGTTATACTGATAGCTTTTCGCGCCTTGCAAGGCGGTCTCCGCGGCTTTGCTCAAGGCCGCAGCTTCGAGTTTCTGGCCCACTAAAAATTTCTCGGCCTCAAAGGCGCGCCAGGGCTTCAGCGCCACGCCGCCCAGGGCGATCCGGGCCGCTTTCACATTCCCATCCGGCGCCAGGTCCACGATCGCCGCCACGCTCACGAGCGCGAAGGCATAGCTGGCCCGGTCGCGCATTTTCAAATAATGCGAACGCGCCGTCGCCGGCATCGGTGGCAACTCGACCGCCATGATCAATTCATCCGCCTGCAGATTCGTTTCCACGCTTGGGGTCTCGCCGGGCAGCCGGTGAAAATCAGTCAACGCAATAGCGCGTGCGCCCTTCGGCCCTTCTACGTGGACGATGGCGTCGAGCGCGGCCAGGGCCACGTTCTGATCGCTCGGATGGGTGGCGATGCATTGCTCGCTCTGCCCGAGGATGGCGTGGATCCGGTTATAGCCTTTCAAGGCTCCGCAACCGCTCCCCGGATTCCGCTTGTTGCAGCTCGGAAAGGCAGGGTCGTAGAAATAATAGCAGCGCGTCCGCTGGAGGAGATTACCGCCCGTCGTCGCCATGTTCCGCAACTGCGGACTCGCTCCCGCCAGCAGCGCCTGGCTTAAAACCGGATACCGCTGCACGATGAGCGGGTGCTCGGCTACGTCGGAATTCCGCGCCAGCGCGCCAATCCGCACGCCGCCGCCGGGCAATTCTTCCACCTGCGCGAGCGGGAGACGGCCGATGTCGATCAACTCGTTAGGCGTCTCCACCCCCATCTTCATCAGATCGATCAGGTTCGTTCCGCCACCGAGAAATTTCGTGTTCGGCTGCGCCGCAACCGCGTCGATCGCCTGCTGCTGATCCGCCGCGCGTGAGTAGGTAAACGGATTCATGCGCCTTTCGCCGC
>JBBSLZ010000020.1:0-22674 GCA_038233435.1 Chthoniobacterales bacterium | reverse complement strand
TCCGATTTCCGCGGAGCGGATCAAGCAGGACGTGAAGAGCCTTTCCTCCGATGAATTTCTTGGGCGCGGCCCCGGGGAAGCTGGCGAGGAAAAAACGATCGCCTATCTGGCCGAGGCCTTCGAGAAGGCTGGCCTCGAACCCGCCGGAGAAGATGGCGGCTGGTTTCAGAAAGTGCCGTTGGTCCGGCTGGATCGGCTGCCGGACGCGAGCATTTCGATGAAAGCGGGGGACAAAACGATTCCGCTCGTGCTCGGCGAGACGGCGACGCTTTCTCTCCGCCAGGAGGGAGGCACCACGATCGATGCGGCGCCGCTGGTTTTCGCGGGCTACGGGGTGGTGGATACGGCGCGCGGCTGGGACGCGTATGAAGGCGTCGATTTATCCGGCAAGATCGCGGTCCTGCTCGCGAATGATCCGGATTTCGAAGCGGGGCGCGACCTGGGTTTCGATGGAAAACGGATGGCCTACGCGGGTCGGACTGGAGCGAAATATGAGGCGGCTGCGAAAGCGGGTGCGGCGGGCGTGATCGTGCTGCATGAAGAGGCGGCGGCCAGTTATCCGTTCTCGCAATTGGGCAGCGGCGACGCGTTGCCGGCGATGGTGCTGGCGCCTCTGAGCGCGTCCAATTTGAAGATGAGCAGTTGGATCGCGCGCGAGGCTTGGAGCGAGTTACTGAAGGCCGCCAAGCTCGATCTGGCGGAGCTGAAGAAACGCGCTCGTGATCCGAAATTCCGCGCCTTCCCGATCGAGGGCGCGACGCTCTCGGCCGCGGGCGAGCTGAAGGCTACGCCTTTCGTTGGCCACAATGTGCTGGCCAAAGTTTCCGGCACGAGCCGGCCTAACGAGTTCGTCTTGTACGGCGCGCATTGGGATGCGAATGGCCAGAACGGCCCCAACGCTGCGGGCGACGGCATCCGGAATGGCGCGGTCGATAACGCCACCGGCACGGCGGAGGTGCTCGAAATCGCACGTGCTTTCAAGGCCGGTAAAGCGCCGGCGCGCACGGTGCTCTTCGCCGCCTGGACGGCGGAGGAGAAGGGGCTGCTGGGTTCCGATTATTATGCCGGACATCCGCTCCATCCGCTGGCTACGACTGCGGCGGTGATCAATCTCGATCCACACGTCGTCCTGCCGGCGGCGCGCGATGTCGAGTTAATCGGCGGCGGGCGGACCTCGCTGGAGGATGATTTCGCGCTGGTGGCAAAGAAGGCCGGCTTACGGGTGACGCCAGAGCCGAATCCGGAAGCGGGCTGGTATTTCCGCTCGGATCATTTCCCGTTTGCGCGGCGCGGGGTGCCGGCGCTGGCCTTCCGGGCTGGGCGCGACCTGGTCGAAGGTGGGACGGCGGCCGGCCAGCGGACGGTCTCGGATTACAACAGCAACTGCTATCATCAGCCGTGCGATGAATTCGACCCGCGCTGGACCTTTGCCGGGACGGTGCAGGAGGCGACGGTGGCTTACGAACTGGGCCGCGCGCTGGCGGATTCCGCCGCCTGGCCGGAGTGGAAAGCGGGGAACGAATATCAACCGATCCGCGCCGAAACTGCGGCGGAACGCGCGAAGTAAGCCATTTTATTAACCTATGACGACTTCTCATCTTCCCGCCGTTCTCGACCTGCAACGCCGGGCCGCGCCGGCCGTCACCCCTCAGGCGCTCGCCTGGTACGCAGGAATGCTTTGGATGGGTTCGCGCGATTCGCGGCGCATCTATGCGATCGATCCGCAGAGCTGGACGGTGCGGGAGGAAATGGAGGCGCCGGGGATTCCTTGGGCCGCGGTCGCAAGCGGTGACGGGCTTTGGTTTACCCTGGGCGAAGGGGCGGAGGACGATCGATATCTGCGGCGCTTTGTCCCGGGCAAAGGTTTTGCGCCGGAGAGCGGACGGGTGGCTTGCCCGGAGTTTACCGGTTCCTACCTGAGCCACGACGGGGCGCATCTTTATTTGAGCCAATGGTACAAGCACCGGATTTTGCAGCTTGAGGCGAGTGGCGAGATCGTGCGCACGATCGAGGTGGGGGCGGAGATTTGCGGTCACACTTTTGTCGATGGCCTGCTCTATGTCCTGCGCGGGACGGAGCAGGATGGGGAAGACTGGCGGATCGCGTCGCTCGATCTGCGGGAGGACAAGCCGACTATCACAGATCGGGCGCGGGTTCCGTTTGCCGCTCGTTCGCTGGCCTTCGACGGTGAGCGGTTTTGGTCTAATCATCGGGCCGCGGGTGAGATCGTCTCCTTCGCGTTGCCGGGCTGAGGTGCCGACCCAGGCCTTTCGCGGAGGAGGAGGCTGCGTAAAATTGCGCGATGCTTCATCTTATCCTGATCGATCAGGAACCGCTGCGCCGGTCGGCGGCGGCGGCCTGTGCGGAGGCGATGGCGCGCCTGGAGGAGGCGCGCGTCGACTGGCACCGCTTTGAGCGCGAGGATAAGCCGGCCTTTGCGCGCTGGCGAGCGCGGGAATTTGGTCCGCTCCTGAGCAGGGCGCGGGAGGTGGAGGTGCAGATTCGCGATTACCAGACGCTCGTGCACGAGGTGGAAATGGAGATGCGGCGCGGGTTCCAGGATGGGCACAGCGCGTATCAGCGGGTTATGTTTCGCCGGCAGAATCCCGGGGCGACGCGAGAGGAGGAACCGCCGCGGAGGGAACCGGGGGCGCCGCGACCATTGAGTGATTTTGAGAAGGAAGCGCTCTTTCAGGAGTGGGTGCAGAAGTCGCTTGGCACCAATCCGGACAAGATGGATGACGAGGCTTACTCGACCAGCTTTGAGGCTTTTAAGACGCACATGTTTCGCGCGCCGCGGGAGGAGGCGGCACCGCAGAATGCGGCCCGCCCACGTCTCCCGGGGCCGGTGCTCGAGGAGGAGGACGAGGACGAGGAGGAGGCGGGACCGGTGGATGCGCGCTTGAAGGCGCTTTATCGGCGACTGGTTAGGCGACTGCATCCCGATCTGCGCGCGGATGGGAACGCGGCGGTCTCGGCTTTATGGCACGAAGTGCAGGAAGCTTATCAGGCGGGAGATGTAGCGCGGATGGAAATCCTGCTCGCACTCAGCGACATCGCGGCGAATCACATGGACGACGCCACCAGCCTGGCGCAGATGTGGGCGGTGGAGGCGGAGCTGGAGCGCGCGCTGGACGCGCTGGAGGACAGCTTGCGCGAAGCCGAAAGCGAGGACGCTTGGAATTTTGCGCGGCAAGGGGCGGTCGCGGATTTGCGCTTGCGGGTGCAGCGTCAGCTTAAATCTGATTTGGCGGCGCGGTCACTGCGGCTGGACGTGCTGGCGCGCACGGTCGCGGAGTGGGCGCGGGGTCCGGTCGCGAATCCGAAGGTTACCGTCCGGCGCTCGGCGTATTCTGTTTCTTAGGATTTTTTGGCCACAGATTTACACCGATGAAACACAGATGGGAGCGGGGAAGGGATTTCCTTAATCTGTGTTCATCTGTGAAAATCTGTGGCCCCAAATCATCCCCCACAGTAAGCCGTGCTGGGCCGCTGCTATCTTCGGTGCCCGGGACGTGATCTAGTGTTTGATGGAGAAGAAGTTGTTCGCGGAGCTGGGCCTCGTACCTGAAATACTAAAGGCGATCGAGCGGATGGGGTTTGAGGAGGCTTCGCCCATCCAATCGGCGGCGATTCCGGTTTTGCTCGGAGGCGCGGATGTGGTCGGGCAATCGCAGACGGGGTCGGGGAAGACGGCGGCATTCGGGATTCCAGCGATTCAATTGGTGGACGCGACGATTCGCGCGCCGCAGGTGCTGGTGCTTTGTCCGACCCGTGAGCTGGCGGTGCAGGTGGCGGAGGAAATTGCGAAGCTCGCTTTTTACAAGCGCGGGGTGCGCGAGCTGCCGATCTATGGCGGGCAATCGTACGAGCGGCAATTTCGCGGTTTAAGCGCGGGGGCGCAGATCATCATCGGGACGCCGGGGCGGGTGATGGATCATCTGGAGCGGAAGAGTTTGAAGCTGGATCAGATCAAGATGGTGATCCTGGATGAGGCGGACCGCATGCTCGACATGGGCTTTGTCGACGATATCAAGACGATCCTGCGGGATGTGCCCGCGGAACGGCAGACGGTCTTCTTTTCGGCTACGATTCCGCGACCGATCGCGGAGTTGATCAAGCGCTTCACGCGTAACCCGGTGACGGTGCGGATGGAAGCGGAGGCGCTGACTGTGCCAGCGATTGAGCAGGTTTACTACGAAGTGGATCGACGCTCGAAGCTGGAAGTCCTCTGCCGGCTGATCGATCTGGAGGATGTGAAGCTGGCGATCATTTTTTGCGCGACCAAGATGATGGTGGATGAGCTGACCGAGCATCTGATCGCGCGCGGCTACAGTGCCGACAAGCTGCATGGTGATATGACGCAAGCGATGCGCGAGCGGGTGATGGGCCGGTTCCGGAAGCGGAAGGTGGAGTTCTTGGTGGCGACGGATGTGGCGGCACGCGGGCTCGACGTGGAGGACATCGAGATCGTGTTCAACTACGACCTGCCGCATGACGGGGAGGACTACGTGCATCGGATCGGGCGGACGGGGCGCGCGGGGAAAGGCGGGAAGGCAGTCACGTTCGTGGCGGGGCGGGAAATCTATCGACTGGAAAATATCCAGCGCTTTACGAAGAGCCGGATTCGGCGGGAGCGAATCCCGACCGCGGACGAGGTGGAAGGAAAACGCGCGAGTGCCTTTGCGGAAGCGCTGCGCGAGACGCTGGCGAAGGGCGAATACAAGCGGCACGACGAGATGCTGGACCGTTTCCTGGCGCAGGATTATTCGGCGACGGACATCGCGTCGGCTTTGATCCACTTGTTAGGCGAAGACTCGAAGCGCGGCGGGCAGGCGATCCCGGAGGATCGGCCGCGGCGCGACGATCGGCGGGAGCCGGACCCGCGGGCGCGGGATCGGCGGGAGCAGACGCGGCAGGACTATGAGCGACGCGAGCCGAGGGCGCCGCGCGGTCCGCGGGAAGAGGCCGGGACGGTTTCGCACGAGGCGGGGATGGTGCGGCTGGCCTTCAACACGGGCCGCGCGCACGGCGTCGAGCCGGGCGACTTCGTGGGGGTGATCGTGGGAGTGACGGCGATCCCGAAAGGGGAGGTGGGCGCGATTCATCTGCAGGCGACGAAAACGCTGGTGGATGTGGCGGAGGCGCGGGTGGAATTGGTCTTGAAGAAGCTGAATGGGATTCAGTTTAAGGGGCGCAAGCTTTTGGTCCGGTTGGCGGGGAAGTAGAGCCATACCTAGATAACAGGCAGGGCGCGCATGATAAGAGCACCCGCGCGCGATCGAGTTGGCGGTGGGCGCTGGCGCCCACGATTGCAGCTAAACCGCGGCGTAAATCGCGGGACGATACCGAGGCGCTGGAATCGCCTTCCGCTTCGCACGAGCGGTCTCAAGCCACGCCTTTTTAGCCTGCATCGCCTCGCGCACAGCATCCTCCGGCGTCTCGCCGAACGCCGAGCAGGATTTTAAATCCGGTATGTCGGCAATATAACCGCCGTCCTCTTCACTGTAAAAGACGTTGATATGATAATCGGTCATCGTCAGTCCCCCAAAGTAAGGCGAAATTCCTCGATGTCGCGTAAGAGTTGGCGAACTTGGTAGGCTTTCGCTTTCCCGCCGACATTCTGAAGGTTCAGCGGCCGGTCCGCAGATGCATGCTCGAAAATATGGTGACTGCCATTTACCCGATCGAGCCTGTAGCCGAAGGCTTCAGCCAAACGGCGGAGTTCGGCGAACCTCACATTGTGCGCGCCCGCCATTATCTTGCGCAGCAATTTTCGTTTGTTCATGGCTCTGCGTCGGCTTCAGGGAGCGAGAATTTTAGCTCCCCTGTGCAAGAATCGTTACACACGCGAGCCGCGTCTGCGCGGCGTGCCGCCGCCGCGTGAGGAGTATTTCACCGGCTTGCGTTTGGGCTCGATTTTGTCGAGGCCGGTGCCGCTTTTTACTTCCATGATCTGGTCGCGCAATAAGGCGGCGCGCTCAAATTCCAGATTGGCGCTGGCGCGTTGCATGTCGTCTTCCAGCTCGCGTAGGAGCTCGGTTAGGTTGTAATCGCCGCCGGCTTCTTGGACGACGGAGGCGGCGATCTGGCGGCCTTTCAGGATAGTGTGCAGACTTTCCTGGATGGCGCGCTTGACGGTGGTGGGCGTGATGTTGTGCTTCTCGTTGTACTCCATCTGCTTGGTGCGGCGGTAATCGGAGATGGAGATGAGGGCCTGCATGCTTTGGGTGACGGTGTCGGCGAAGAGGACGACTTCGCCGTTGATGTGACGCGCGGCGCGGCCGGCGGTCTGGATAAGGGAGGTCTGGCTGCGGAGGAAACCTTCTTTATCGGCATCGAGGATGCAGACTAATGAGACTTCTGGCAGGTCGAGGCCTTCGCGAAGGAGGTTGATGCCGACGAGAATGTCGAAGTCGGCGGCGCGGAGGCCGCGCAGGATTTCAACGCGCTCGATGGTGTCGATGTCGCTGTGCAGGTAGCGGACTTTCAGGCCAACATCGCGGAGGTAATCGGAGAGATCTTCGGCGGTGCGTTTAGTGAGGGTGGTGACGAGAATGCGTTCCTGCACTTCGACGCGTTGGCGGCAGAGCTCGATGGTTTCGTCGATCTGATTTTTGAGCGGTTTGAGCGTGATGCGGGGATCGAGCAGGCCGGTGGGGCGGATGATTTGTTCGACGACGAGGGGGGAGCCGGGCGTGTGGACATCGAAGTCCGCGATGGGCTGGTCGGTGCGCGAAATGGGCGAAACGGCGGGAGCTTTTCCGCCGCCCGCGATCAGGAAGGGGACGGGCTCGTCTTCGCCGATGCGTTCGCGTTTGTGCGGAAAGTAGCCGGTGTTGCCGACGATGCTGTTCTTGATTTCGAACTCGGCGGGCGTGGCGCTGACGTAGGCGATCTGGTTCGTGACGCCCATGAATTCCTTGAAATTGAGCGGGCGGTTATCGAGCGCGCTGGGAAGGCGGAAGCCGTATTCGACCAGGACAGTCTTGCGGGATTTATCGCCTTCAAACATGCCGCCGATTTGCGGGATGGTGGCGTGCGATTCGTCGATCACGAGGACGTAATCCTTCGGGAAGAAATCGAGGAGCGTGAACGGCTTCGAGCCGGGCGGGCGGCCGGAAAGGTGGCGCGAATAGTTTTCGATGCCGTTGCAGAAGCCCATTTCCTGCAGCATTTCGAGATCGTACTCGGTGCGCATTTTGAGGCGCTGGGCTTCGAGGAGGCGGCTCTGCGATTCAAGCAGGATGATGCGTTCGTCGAGCTCGTTACGGATGGAGCTGAGGGCGCGGTTTAATTTGTCGGCTGGCGTGACGAATTGCTTCGCGGGGAAGAAGGTGATGACGCTGAGACTTTCGCGCGCGTGCCCGGTGAACGGGTCGAAGCGCGTGATGGCGTCGATCTCATCACCGAAGAATTCGAGCCGGATCGCTTCTTCATCGGCGGTGGCGGGATAGACCTCGACCACGTCGCCGCGGACGCGGAATTTGCCGCGCGCGAATTCGATGTCGTTGCGCCCGTAAAGCATGTCGACCAGACGGCCGAGGACGGCTTCGCGGGAAATCTGCTGACCCTTTTTGACCGTGAGCAACATGCGCAGGTAATCCTCCGGCGAGGTGACGCCGTAGATGCAGGAGACGCTCGCGACCACGATGGTGTCGCGGCGGGTAAGGAGCGCGCTGGTGGCGGCGAGGCGGAGACGCTCGATCTCCTCGTTAATGGAAGAGTCTTTCTCAATGTAGGTGTCCGAGCGCGGGATGTAGGCTTCCGGTTGGTAGTAATCGAAGTAGCTGACGAAGTATTCGACCGCGTTGCGCGGGAAGAATTGTTTGAACTCGGAGTAGAGCTGGGCGGCGAGCGTTTTGTTGTGGGAAATGATGAGCGCGGGGCGATCGAGTTCCTTGATCACGTTGGCCATCGTGAAGGTTTTGCCCGAACCGGTGACGCCGAGGAGGGTCTGATGTTTGTTCCCGGCTTCGAAGGATTTCAAAAGCTTCGCGATGGCCTGCGCCTGGTCGCCGCGCGGAGTGTAATTCGATTCCAGTTCGAAAGGCATTGGGAACGTTAGCATTCAGGCCGCGGGTGTCATTTCTCACCCCGCCCGTCGCGGCTATTGGTAGTGGTACAGTTTGAATCGTTTTTTTTGGTATTTTTCTGAAATCTGAAAGTTACGTACTGATTCCAGGCTGTACGTACAGGCCCACTCTGAGCCCAAACTAAGCGGCCTGGTCCAACCATACGTCGAGCAATCCTGTCAGTTCTTCCAGACTCCAAACGTGGGCGGAAACGCCCGCCTCCATTGCTGGCGTCACGCGCAAGCTCTGGTGAATCCGGCAGAAGTTGTAGTGCATGTAATGCAACGCGACTGCGGCCTCCAGATTCTCAACCTTTTTTGAGAATCCATTGGTCAGCCGAGTGAAGCGACGCATGGACATGCGCATCGTGAGGTTCTGGCGCTCGACGTACGACGTGGAGATATGGTCATGGTCGGGTTTTCCGGTGATGACCGCCTTTCGCGCTCCCATACAAACGGCGGGACTGTAGCGCACCTGCGGGCCTTCCGGTGCGGTTCCATAGATTTTCTGGAGCATGGCAAAATCAATGTCGGTTCCAAACACGTCCTCCACGGCATGAAGATACGCCCGGTGGCCGTCAGAGGTGAGTTGGACGCGGTGCGCCAAGCGGTCTTTCAGATCGGAAAGGAAATGGAACGCGCAACCGGCATGGCGCTCTCCGATGAACCAGCAGGGCACCAGCTTTGAATCTGCGTCGAGCGCAACCCATGTCCAAACGTCGCCAGCGCCACTCGCTTTCATTTCAGCCGTGCAATTTTTTTCCTTCGCTCCGATGAACGACCAGATTTCGTCGCACTGGATGCGCTTGCAGTTCAGATTGCGGAACGCTTTGTCTTGGTAATCCGAGCAAGCACGGCCAAGATCGACCAGCAATTTCATGATCGTGGTGCGATGGACGCCCGTCATACGAGTGACAGCACGCAACGAATTGCCCTCAACCAATGCAGCAACAACCCGCTTACGATCCTCGGTGCTCAGCTTGTTCATGTTGTAATAATGCTTGATCGCTCAAGCATAGTCAACCAGGAAAACACGACTTGCCGGTACTTTTTGGTGTGGTGCGAAGTGGTTAAAAGTGGCTAGAAGTTGTGGACAGTGCGCGCAAATCATCTCACAGTGGATTCACGTTGAAGGCGCGAGAGTTGCTCTCAACAAACCATAATCCTCCGCGTATGCCTGCTGTTTTAGAGCGTCCCGAAGACCTCCTCGATGAGCCGAATGGCGACATTCGCAACCTCTCTTGGGTAGCGGAGAAACGCGATCCGTTTACTGAATTAGAAGAGCATTACGGGGCCTGGATCGCCGACTGCGCCTCTGTCGAGGAGCTGTTCAAAAAACACGTCTACGAGAATCCAGAAATGACAGGGATGGACTTGCGGCAGCACCGAGCGGTTCTGTACCGCCTGATGAGCTTTGGCGAAACGTTAGCCGTTGATTTTTTCTATCTTCAAAATGCTGACCGGCAACAGGTCATCGCATATTTTAAGCTCATCGATCAAAAGCTCAGCACTCTACGCGAACGACTGAACGCGTGGCACGGCAAACTGCAAAATCAGGAAGACATTCCTGAATCGATCAAGCAAGCCTTCGCCGAGCTGGACAACGGTGATCTGCTGTCACTCGAAGAAGCGTTTGCTGAATAGCGATTGTGCCAATCAAGGATTGGGTATTCCGCACAACACCCACTTTCAGAAAATCTTTCGCGGCGCTTACCGCAGACCAAAAAGCGAAAGCTAAAGATCTTTTCCGTCGCTTCAAAGCCGACCCGCTTGCACCGGAATTACGATCTCACAAGATCAACCGCCTGACCTCACTGCGGAGGCAACTTGTGAGGGGAATACGCGCCGAAGGGGATTTGATCGTTGTTTTCATCGTCCAAGATAATCAGGTGATTTCGTTGGACATCGGAAAGCACGCTATCTATCGCTGATCGGCCTCCGGTCCGCTGGTGGTTTTCTCCAGCGCGCAGCGGCAGCTCGCTTCGCGATATCCTTTCTTCGACTTTCGCTCAGCTTCGCGGCTCTTGCTCTTCCGCCTTTTAATCCCCCCAACCTCCCGAGAGCAACGGCGGCGGGGTTCTTTGTAATGTGAACCTTCTCGGAATGACCGTTGCCGTTTGTGCTGTGAGCGACAATCGCGGCGGCGAGTTGATTCAGATCGGTGCTTGAGCGTTTAGGCATACCCTCACCATCGGACTTTTTGCAACCAGTTGCAACGCCGCAACAGGATTTCAGATTTCAAACTGTACCACTACCCGGCTATTTGATGACTGGATCGTCGTCGGTCCACATGATTTTGTCGGGACCGGCGGAACGGATTTCCATGTGGCTTTTGGAAAGCTGATGGAAGAAATAGGGGGTGCCCCAGCGGTCGATCAGCTCGCCGGTTTCGTTTAACTGCGCGCCTTCGGGTGGGCCGAGTTTGGCGTGTTTCGGGTTGTCGCCCATGACGGCGGCCATGACCTCGGCGTTGGTGCCGACTGGGTTTTCGCCGGCGATGGTGCGGTAGTCGCGGATCATGAGATTGACTTGATCGAGCGCCAGCATTTCTGGGGTGTCGGGTGCTGGTGGGACGGCGATTGCGCTGGATGAGGGGGCGGGTTGCGATGGAACGCCGGATTTCACTGGAGATGGAAGCTGGGCATTGGTGGGCGGCGCTGCGATGGACGGCAACGCGGTCGTTGGCGTAGCTGGTCGCGGCGAAGCGTTGTGCTTCTGCGCGTGGGAAGAAGGGGCGCGGCGGGTGGTGCGGTGCGGTGCGCGGCGCATGTAGCGAACGGCGTAGGCCGCGACGAGGGCGAAGGCAATAAAGAGAACGATCGCCTGCCGGATGCGTACGCGCGTGCCGGGACGCATCTCGTTAGACCATGAAGCCGAGATCGGGCACGGCGAAGCGGCCGAGATTCGGAAAGACGGTGCTCATATTCGAACTGCTGACTCCGAACCATTTCGCGAGGGTACCGGCAAATTGATCGACCGAGGTGGTCGGAATCCAGCGGCCGGTGCTGGTGTCGTCCGGGCCGCCGACGGCGAGGGCGGGCCAGCGGCCGAAAGTTTTCCGGCCATCGACGGCGCCGCCCATGACGAGGTGGTGGCTGCCCCAGCCGTGATCGCTGCCGAGCGCGTTGCTCGGGAAGGTGCGGCCGAAGTCGCTATTGGTGAAGGAAGTGACGCGCTTCTCGAAGTCGGCGTCGCCGTATTGGAGGCCGATTTTGTGCATGGCGGCCTGGAAGGCGTTCATGGACTGGCTTAGTTCGGCGAGGAGGTTGGCTTGCGAGCCGAGGATGACCTGGGCGGGGGTGGGATTGGCGGAGCCGGCGTTGTTCGTCTGGCCGCTGTGGGTGTCGTAGCCGCCAACCTGGCAGAAGAAGATCTGGCGTTTCATGCCGAGCCCGCCTTGAGCGGCGTTGCGGTAACCGGCGTCGATGATTTTTGCGACCATCTTGAGCTGGGCCATGAGGCCGGAGGTGAAGGTGGGGCCGCCGTTCGGGACGACGATGCTGGGGAAGTTGGCGGCGACGTTGAAGTAGCTGGCAAGGAGCGGGGAATTGGCGAGCGAGGCGGAGAGATTGGAGCCGGTGGCTAACGAGTGGTCGAGCGCGAGGGCGTAGTTTTGGACGAGCAGGTTGGCCTGGAGTTGGTCGATGCCGAGGATGCTGTTGAAGGCGGCCTGGCGGGCAGAATTGGCCGGGCCGGGCAGGGAGAGGGAGACGACGCCGCCGGTGTTGACGGAGTATTGCTGGACGACGCCGCCGACTTCGAAGGTGTTAGCGCCGGCGAGGGAGATGGCGAGGGAAAGGACGGCGGTGTTGCCGTTGCGCGGGTTGAGGGTGTCAAGGAGATCGGCGCAGCGGCCGCCCCAGCCGGTGGCGGGCGGGCGATCGGGGATGGAGGTCTGCCATTGTGCGACCTGGTCGCTGTGGGAGAAAAGCTGTGGTGGGCGGGCGACACTGCCGTTCTGATACTGCGCTTTGGTGAGCGGGTAGACGAGCGTGCCGGTATTGAAGAGGGCGGCGAGTTTGCCGCTATTGGTGTTGCCGTTTACGGGACGCGGGGTGCCGTTGAACATGCCCTGTAATTCCGGGCACGCGGGATGGAAACCGTAGGTGTGGCCGTCACCGTTGAGGGAATTGAGGGCGAGTGCGCTGGCCGGGCCGCCGTCGCTATTCGGAATGGCAAGGACGGGCGTGCGGATGCTGGCGTAGCTGGCGTATTCCGTGGGGTCGGTGGGAATGAAGAGATTGTTCGAGTCATTGCCGCCGGAAAGGAAGATGCAGACGAGCGCCTTGTAGTCATCGATCTGGTCCTGGGCCATCGCGGCGCTGATGAAGCGCAGATCGCGGATGGTGTTAGTGAGCGCGACGGTCCCGAGCGCGGCGCAGGCGGCCTGGCGAATGAATTTTCGCCGGGTGGTGAAGGACGAGAAATGTTCCGGTTCCATGGGCGAGAGCTATTTCTGGATGGCGTATTCCGGCGAGGCGAGGATGAGGTGGACGACGGCGCGGACGCGGTCGCGCATCTGGGTGTTGGTGGGGGTGGTGTAGGGGAAGTTGGTGGTGTTGGCGGCGAAGTTGAGGATGGCGGTTTTAGTGGGGGCGGAAAGCTGGCCGCCGGTGAGGAGGTCGCCGAGTTTATCGACGAGCGCGACGAGGCCGGCGTTCGAGGTCTGGGCGCCGGTCATGTATGGGCTGAGGTCCATCGTGATGGTGCCGTTGCCAGCGCGATAGCTCGTTAGGCCGTTGGCGTTACTGGAGGAGAGGATGGCGGAGGAGACGGTGTTGGTGAGGGTGACGACGTTGGTGTCGGTGGTGAGCTGGAACTCGGGGGTGGTGACGTTATTGGCTGCGAGGCTGCCGGGATATTTGTAGTCGGGGAAAAAGTAATTGAAGACGGTGGGTGAATTAAGGGGGGTCTGGGAGAGATCGTTCTCGCTGTAGCCGACGTTGTATTTGCTCTCTTCGAGTTTGACGGACCCAGAGCGGTTGAGCGGCGGCGGGACGAGGAGGTAGACGCTGGAGGTGTTGAGGGTTTCCTGGGTGAGGGTGGAATTCGGGATGACGATGGTGAAATGGTCTTCGTCCACGATGCTGGCGACGCTGAACTCCGCGTCCGCATTCCTGCTGCCGGAGCCGGCGGGGAAGTCGATCCAGACTTGGTCGCCGGCCTGCAGGTTATGATTTCCGAAGCTGCCGACGGTGATGGTGGAGGTGGGCGGGGTGCCGAGGTTTCGGACGGCGTAGCCAGCGGTGATTTTCGGAATGAGGGCGGCGCCGTTGCGGGCGGGGACGCTGCCGGGAGTCTCGCTGGTGGTGACGGTGAAGTGGGTGGAGTCGGGCAGGGTGTCGACGTTGTAGAGGCCGCTGGGAGCGCCGCCGGTGGTGAAGGTGAGGTAGACTTTCGCGCCGACGACGGCGGGGCCGGCGTTGTTGACGGTGATGACGTTCGACCCGGCGGGCTGGGTGTAGGTGGTGGCGAGGATGCCGGTGGCAGCGACGGAGAAGGTGGTGGCGGTGGGCGCCGGCGTGGTGAGGACGCTGTAGTTGAGCGAAGAGGGATTGTTATACGGGATCGGGACGTTGCCGGTGAAATCGAGGTAGATGGAATTTCCGGCGGCGAGGAGGTGCGGCGTGCTGGTGGTGATCAGGAGCGAGGTGCCGCCGGTTTGCGAGTAGCTGGCGTTGGTGGTGATGGAAGGGAAGGCGCGGGCGGGACCGGTGAGGCGGAGGAGCGGTTCGCGTTGCTTGCCGGCGACGTTCGTTAGGCTGGGGGGCAAGGTGGTGCTGCGCGCTTCGCCATCGAGGAGGATGGCTTTGATGACGGCCTGCATGTTGCCGCGGATGTGCAGCGGGGTGCCGTCGTCGTTAAACTTTTGCACGACGCGGTGCAGGTAAGCGGGGGTGGGATTGCTGGTGACGAGACGCTGGATGAGCTGACGGCAAACGAACGGTCCGACGCTGGCGTTATTGAACATGCTGTCGAGCGCCTTCTCGAGGTCTTGCAGGCAATAGGTGTCGAACGCGGCCTGGGCGGGGTCGGCTTCGGTGCCGGCGACGGGTGGATTGAAAATGCTGTAGCCGCGCGCGGCGGGAAGGACGGCGCGTTCGAGGAGTTGTTTGCTGCCGAGTTCGTGGCGGGTGGGGACGAGGACCATCGGGTCGATGTAGTTGGCGGCAGGGTTGAAGCCGGTGGGGAGGCGGCCGTTGCCCTGGAGAGGCTGGTTGTAATTCCAGCCGGTGAAGATGCGGGCGATGCCGTCGACGACTTTTTGGTCGTAGGTGGGGACGAGGCCGCCTTGCGAATCGAGGACGAGGGTGCCGTCTGGCCAGAGGCGGTTCAGGCCTAACGAGAAGAGCTGCATGATCTCGCGGGCGTAGTTTTCGTTCGGATGCAGGCCGGTGGTGAGGTTGCCTTTCTGGTTGCCGCGCATGTCGAGATAGATGCCCATGGCGGGCGTGAGCGTGGCCTGCTTGAGGATGTCGCGGAAATTCAGGAAGGCGGAATCGAGGAGGGCGTCGTAGAAACTGGCGAGGGCGCGGCCATTTTGATTCAGCGGGCCGACATCGGAGACGACGAGAATTTCGCTAAGGGCGAAGGCGACACGCTGGCGGAGTTGGTCCGGTGCGGTGATCGATTTCCGCCACCAGGCGTTAAACATGAGCGTGCTGGGGTAGAGATTAGTGGGGTCGGAACTGACGTTGGCGAGGACTTCCGGGACGAGAGAGGACGGCGGGAGGGCAAACTGGTTATCGAGCCAGGCGGCGTAACCGTTGGCCTTCACGTAAGCGACGTCCGCCGGGCTGGCGCCGAAGGTGGCTTGATTCAGGAAACGCGCGGCGCCGGCATCGGTGGAAGCGGCGGCGGGATCGTAGCCGGGATCGGCTTCCAAGGTGGGCGGGCTTTGCGAACCGACGACGAGGCCGAAGTTCCCGCGGATTTCTCCGGCGGGATAATTCACGGTGTGAATGTTTATGTAGGCGAGGCCCTGCTGGATGACGGTAACGATGTCTTCCGCGCTGAGGGTACCGACAGGCTCGATATTCCAAATGTAACCGCCGTCCGCGGTTCTCAGCTCTGGGTGGAAAACGTCGATGTCATCGATGTCCAAAATGATCTGGCTCGGGCTGGTGCCGAAGACCTGACTGTGGAGGTGGTAGCCGGTGCGAGGGGAGCCGAGGCCGCTGTATTGGAAATGGAGGATGGCCTGGGTGTGATCGGCATTGAGGCGGAGATTGGCGGAGCCGACCGCGGTGGTGCTGGAAGTGCCCTGAGGCGCCATGTTGGTGGCGTTGAGCGTGCCGGCGGTGGTGGAAGCGGCGGGGTAGTCGAAGGGCGAGAGGACGTAGCCGGGGACGACGCCGGTGTTGTTGGCGATCGGGTTGTCGGTGGTGCCAGTCGGGTCGAGAAACCAGGCGACGGCGAGATGGTCGTTAGGCGTGCCGGTGCCGTGGTTGTGCAGGACTTCGAAGTAATATTTCTGGCCGGCGACGAGCGCGAGCCAGGGTGATTTTTGATTGGGCTGGCCGGCATCGTTCCACGTGGTGGGACTGGTTCCGGGTGCGGTGACGATGGCGCGGCGAACTTGGTTGACGGGCTCGCGGTCATTCGAAAGCCAGAATTCGGCGGCGTTGCTGGCGGCGAGCCAGAAGTAGTAGTTCCCGGTGGTGGGCGCGGTGAAATAGCCGCGCAAACGCTCCGCGGTGTTGTCGGGGTAGACGGTGTTGTCCTGGAGCGTGACTAACGAGTTGTCGATGCTGCTAGGCGGTGAGTTGAGTGGGATGTCGGCGACGGCGGGGCCGGTCACGCCGGTGGTCCAGATTTCGCGGGTGATGGCGTTGCCGGGGTCGAGAATTTGCAGGTCGAGGACGGAGCTGGCGATGCCGAGGTCGTTACTCGCGATGAGTGCGACCTGGAATTCACCTGCGGTCGTCGGGGTGCCGCTGATGAGGCCGGTGCTCGGATTCAGGCTCAGGCCGGGCGGGAGCGGGCCGCTGTTCGCGCTGAGCGCGAAGGTGGTGGGGAGATTGGCGGAGTTGCTCGCGGTGACGTTGAAGGAAAACGGCTGGCCGACGAAGCCGAACGCGGTCAAGGCGCTGGTGATGGCAGGAGGCGCGGCGGCGCTGGTGGCGGGATAGAGGCGTCGGGTCGGGATGATCTGTTTTACCTGGCTCTCGCTGTACCAGGAGAGGTGCGCTTCGCCGCTCCCGGTCGCCTGGTAGTATTCCATCTTGATGTCGTAGAGAACGCCGGCGCGGAGATCGATCGCGCCGGTCCAATCGGTCGCGCTTTGGTTGATCCACTTGTCGACGATGAGTTGGCCATTAACCCAAAGTTTCACGCCGTCGTTCGTGCGGGTGACGAAGTAGTAGGTCTCGGAATACTGGGGCTGGACCTGGCCGAGCCAGCGCACGGTGTAGTAGGTCGCGTTTACTCCGGGACCGGGCGAGATGTTGTTCCAGACGGCGTCGACGGTGGGGTCGTTTCTCGTGAGGCGGAGGTTGGCGGAATTGAAAAGGACGGCGGCGTTGTAGCCGGCATTGATCGCGCTGCTGGTGGAGTTGTAATAGTAGCCGGTGAGGCCGGTGCCGGTGGCGTTTCCGGCCGGTTGAATGACGACGCTGGCGCTGTTGGGCGTGCCGATGCTGTAGCCGCCGCCGGCGACGGCTTGCAAGGTCACGACGGCGTTGTTGCGCCGGGCGGGATTGGCCTGCGGGACGATGGGCACTTTTACGGAGGCGACATTCGGGAGGAAGGTGACGGAAGTCGGCGCCGAGAGGTAATCGGTGCCTTCCACGGCGGTGCCGCTCATGAGCAACGGCACGGTGATGGTGCTGAAGTTGAGGGTTCCCCCGCGGCTGATCGTGATCGAGCCGGGGTTGGCGGGCGGGGTCGCGCTATCCGGTGGTTGGGTGGTGGAGGGATCGGTCGCGGTGAGCGTGACCACGTTCTCGCGCGTGAGCTGCCCGGTGAGGGCGGTGTGATCGTCGAGGGCGGCGCCGTTGGAATGATCGCTTTCGGGATCGAAGCCGACCACGATTTCCGCCCAATCGGTGACGCGGTCGCCATCGGTATCCACGTCCTGGACCGCGACGCGGTAGAGGGCATCGGCACCTCGCGGCGCGGCCAGCGTCTGGGTGACGTTATTGCCCATGATCTCGACTGCGGGAACGAGAGAAGCCCAGCTGGCCGGCGCGGTGAGCGGGGCGGATTCGAGTTTATAGAGCTTCCCTTTCCTGGTGGGGAAGGTGACGAGAATGCGTTGAGAGTCTGCGGCAAGGGCGGTCACCGCGAACCGCGATTGAGCGCTGTGCGGATCGGTGCCGGCGGAGAGTTCGGCTTGATTCGTTAGGCCATCGCCGTCGTCGTCCTGCCCGAGCCAAACCGGATCGTGCACCTGGACGTCGCTTATGCCGTAGAGCATGCGCCAAACGGTCTTGTTAATTTCAAGATCGGGACGTCCTGCGGCGAAGGCATGGCCGGGGAGAAGCGTGAAGAACGCCGGGAGGGCGAAGCGCGCGAGGCGCCCGGCAAATCTTCTGAGAGGCGTGTTCACAAGTTGGGCGATTCCCGCGGCAAGGACGGGCTGCCTCTGGCAGCACTACGCAGGATATCCTTTCAAGTTCCCTGAATGAAGCAGATTCGCCGCCTTTTTTTGGACTGATTCAAGTGGCGGCGAAGGTTCTTCTGGCGAGGCAGCACCGAGGCGTTTGACGCGCCCTGAGTGGCGGCTGTATCGGAGGACGCAGCAGAGTTGTCAGCAGCGAAACCCGCACGGCTCCCGGTGGACTTCCGCAATTTTTTCTCAGAACTAAAACGCCGCAACGTTTATCGCGCTGCGGTCGGCTATTGCGCGGTGAGCTGGCTCTTGATTCAAATCGCGACGCAGGTCTTTCCGTTTTTTGAGATTTCGAATGCGACCGTGCGGCTGATCGTGGTCGTCTCGATCGCCGGGTTTCCAATCGCGATGCTGGTGGCGTGGCTCTACGAGCTGACGCCGGAAGGATTGGTGCGGGAGGAGAATGTGACACCGGCGGCGCGGCGGGGCATCGGGCGGAGGATGGATTTCGTCATCATCGGCGTGCTTTTGCTGGCGGTGGCGCTGCTGCTTTTTGATCGTTTTCGGAGCGGTGGGGCGCCGGCGAAAAGTATCGCGGTCTTGCCTTTTGAAAACATGACGGACGATAAGGAGAACGCGTTTTTTGCCGATGGCATCCAGGACGATATCCTGACCAGCCTGTCCAAGATTAGCGACCTGAAGGTGATCAGTCGCACGTCCACGCTGCCCTATCGGGGAAGGAAAGCGGGGAAGCTGCGCGAGATCGCGGAGGCGCTGGGAGTGGCCACGGTATTGGAAGGGAGTGTGCGGCGCTCCGGTAATCGAGTGGCGGTGAATGTGCAGTTGATCGAGGCGCGGAACGATCGCCAGATCTGGGCGGAGCGCTATGATCGCACCGTGGAAGATTCGCTCGGCTTGCAGGGCGAACTTTCGGCCGAGATCGCGCGGAAACTGCGGGCGAAACTTTCGCCGGAGGAAAAGGAACGCGTGACGCGGAAGCCGACCAGTAATGCCGAGGCCTACGCGCTTTATTTGCGCGCTTTCGAGCTGGAGCACCGGCCGGATACGCTCCTGCGGGATTACCAGGAAGCGGAGGAACTTTACCGCCAGGCGATCGCGCTCGACCCGGAGTTTGCCCTCGCGCACGCACACCTGGCTTCGACGAGCGCGGCGATTTTTCATTTTCACGAACCGCTGGTTGCCTGGGCGACGAAGGCGCGCGCGGAGGCGGCGGCGGCTTTGCGGCTCGATCCGAATCTGGGAGAGGGGCATTTTGCGCAGGGGCTTTGTCTTTACTGGATGGATGAGAACTACGAGGCGGCTTTGCAGGAATTTGGGATCGCAGCCCGGCTTTCGCCTAATGAGTCGGATATCTCCGCCCTCATCGCCGCGATCCAGCGCCGGCAGGGGAAATGGGAGGAAGCGATCGCGTCCTACGAGCGGGTGGAAAAGCTCGATCCGCAGAACCCGAACATCGCGCGCAATCTGGTCTATACGAACTCGGGGCTGCGGCGCTGGCCGGCGGCGACCCGGGCGATGAAACGCTGGCGCAGCCTGGCGCCGGACTCGCTGGTGGCGAAGATCCAGGCCGGCTACCTGGAAGTGGCGCAAGGGCACGGGACGAGGGCGTTAGCGGGGGTGCTGGCGGCGATTCCGCCGGAGACGGATCCGGATGGCGGAGTGAGTGCGTGCCGTTGGGACGTGGCCATGATCGAGCGCGATTTTGACGCGGCGGAAAAGGCGTTGCGGAATTTGCCCTTGGAGGCGCTCGATTATTTGAATGGGGGTGCCACGCCGAAAGCGCTGCTGCTTGGCCTAACGATACTGGCGCGCGATGGGCCGGAGGCGGCTCGGCCGATGCTGGAGCGTGCGCGAGGCGAGTTCGCGGTGGCGGCGAAAGCGGCGCCGATGATCGCGGAGTCGCACGCGAATCTTGGGCTGGCGGCAGCGTTTTTGGGGTTAAAGGACGAAGCGCTGCGCGAAGGTCGGCGGGCGGTGGAGTTGAAACCGATCGGCGAGGACGCAGTGGATGGGGCGATCATGCTTTGCTATCTGGCTTTGATCGAGGCGCGGGTGGGTGAGAACGAGGCAGTGATCGCGCGGCTGGGGCAACTTTTACAGACGGCGGGCGCGGTCGATAGCACGTTTTACAGCATCACGTTGGCGGATCTCAAAGCGCGCTGGGTGTGGGATCCGTTGCGGGGGGAGGCGGGCTTTGCGCGGCTGTTGGAGGAGAGGCGATAAGGCGAGGGCTGGCTCCTTGCCGAACCGGTGGCATCTCGTAGCTTTTGTTTATGGGCAGTGCCGTTCGAGCCGATTACTATCAAACGCCCGATGAATACCTCGCCGGCGAACGGGTGAGCCAGGAGAAACACGAATATCTAGCGGGCGTGATTTACGCGATGGCGGGGACGAGCATCGGACACGATCGGATCGCGGGAAATATCTATGGGGAGTTGCGACAGCAACTTCGCGGCACTCCGTGCGAGGCATTTTCTTCCGATGTGAAAGTCCGGATTAGAAAAGACGCGGCCAATTTTTTTTACTATCCGGATGTGACGATTGATTGCTCGGGCGCGGGGAACGCAGCGCTTTTTGCCGATGAGCCCCGGGTGATTTTTGAAGTGATGTCGCCTGACACGGAGCGGATCGATCGCGGGGAAAAACTGCGCAATTATCAAGCGCTGCCTTCGCTGGAGGTCTACGCTTTGGTTGATCAGTTCCATATCGCGGTCACGCTTTATCGGCGGAAGGCGCAGGAATGGGAGATGGAGTTTCTGACCGAAGCGACGGATGTGATCGCGTTGGAATCGATCGAGTGCAGGCTGGCGCTGTCCGCCATTTACGAGCGGACTTATCTGCTGCGGGAGACGGGACAGTAGGCTGTTTCGGGCTGATTAGATTTCGCGGAAAGCTCGGCCCAGATTTTGCAATAGGTCGCTGGGGAGGAGGGATTGCTCGCTGGCGTTTCCGTTGAAGATGGCGATCTCGGCCGCGCGACCGCAGACCCACGCGCCGAGTCGCGCGGCGTCGAATGGTGTGAGCTTTTGCGCGATGAGGGCGGCGCTGACTCCGGTAAGCACATCGCCCATTCCGCCGGTGGCCATGCCGGGAGTTCCGGTGGTGTTGAAACTTGGGGGTTGATCGCGTTCGGCTATGACGGTGCGGCTGCCTTTGAGGAGGAGGGTGACGGGGTATTTGGCGCAGAATTTCGTGGCCTGCTCGGCGCGTGATTTGGTTTTTCCGGGGAAGAGGCGTTTCATTTCGCCGGGGTGCGGAGTGAGCAGGCGCGGGCCGGCGCAGCGCTGCAAGATGGCGGGGTCGTGCGCGATCAGGTTGAGGGCGTCGGCGTCGACGACCATGGGCTGGGAGGCTTCGCGGATGAGGCGGCGGATTTGGGGGGCGCGTTTCGTTCCAAGGCCGGGGCCGATGGCCCAGACGTCGATCGGTTCTTTGAGGAGAGCGGCGTAGTTGGAGATAGATCTCACCATCACTTCGGGGGGCGCGGCGGCGGCGACGATGGGGTAGATGTCGGCGGGGACGAAGAGTTCGACCAAGCCGGCGCCGGCGCGGAGGGCGCCGGTGGCGCAGAGGACGGCGGCGCCGGTGAGGCCTTTCGAGCCGGCGACGATTCCGACGCGGCCGAATTGGTTTTTGTAAGCGCCGAAAGAGCGGCGGGGGAGGAGATCGCGCAAGGCGGTGGCATCGGCGAGCAGGGCGGTGGCGTCGTTAGGCGCGGAGAGCTGGGAGAGTGGGATCCGCTCGATTCGGCCGACGAAATCGAGGGCGTGGTCGGCGACCAGGCCGCGCTTGGCGAAGCCGATCGGAAGGGTGCAATCGGCGATGACGGTATTGGCATCGGTTTCGCCGGTGTCGCCGTCGAGGCCGGTGGGGAGGTCGATGGCGAAGACGAAGGCGTGCGATCGGAGGCGGTTGAGCTTGCGGCAGGCGCTGGCGATGGGCTCGCGCAGGGGTGGCTGGGCACCGAGGCCGAGGAGGCCGTCGAGGAGGATGAGCGGGCCGGGGTGCAGCGTTTTTTGGATGGGACCGAGCGCGCGTAATTTTTTTCGGGCGAGTTTACCTAACTGATCCGCCGGATAGGCGAGGCGTAGTTCGATTGACCAGCCCGTTTCCCGAAGTAGCCGGGCGGCGGTGAAGGCGTCCCCGGCGTTGTTCCCTTTGCCGGCGAAGACAAGGCAGTGGCCGGGTGTAGGAAAGAATTTTGAGACGGCGCCTGCGATGCCGGCGGCGGCGGCGTCCAGTAGGGTTTCCGCGCTAATGCCACGGACGAGGGCGGCTGCTTCCGCGGCGCGCATTTCGGCGGAAGTGAGGACCGGCGATTCCAAGATTAGCTCCTGCTAGTTTTTCTTTTTGCTGCTGGAGCTCTTCTTTTTCTTGCTGGAGCTGCGCTTGCTGGACTTCTTCGAGGAGCGCTTGCTGGATTTTTTCGAGGCGCGAGCGCGAGGCGCAGATTGGACAAAGTCGGGACCGGCGGCGCTTTGGGGGAGGACCTCAGAGGAGCGGGCGGCGCCGGGGGTGAGGGGCTTGGTGATGGGGGCGCGGAAGCCCTGGATGCCGCGGGCGATGGCTTGGGCAAGTTTTTGGCGGTAGCTGGCCTGGAGGGCGTAGCTGCCTTCGGTGGGGTTGGTTAGGAATCCGCATTCGACGAGGACGCCGCGGATGTTAGTGCGGCGTAGGACGTAGTAGCCTCGACGGCGGATGCCGCGGTTTTCGGTGGGGGCGATGGCGACGACGTTGCGGTGGATGTTGGCGGCGAGGGAGGCGCTGTCGCTACGGTAGTAGTAGGTCTCGATGCCATTGGCGCCGGCGCGGCTGGCGGAGTTGAAGTGGACGGAGACGAAGGTGGCGCCGCGGTAGGAGTTGGCGATGGCGGTCCGGCGCGGGAGCGGGATGAAGGTGTCGTCGTCCCGGGTCATGATGACGCGATAGCCGGCGGATTTCATTTCTTTGGCGAGGCGCTGGGCCACATCGAGGGTGAGCGCTTTCTCGCCGATGCGCTGGCGAGGCACGCCGCCGCGGTCGAAAC